>DATAYF010000457.1:0-3338 GCA_036272735.1 Ktedonobacteraceae bacterium | reverse complement strand
CGACCCAGATGAACAGCATCCGCATCCAGTTGCTCAAACGGGTAGAGGCCGAAGAAACGTGGGGCTTCGTCACCAAAGAGCATCGCCTGTTGTGGGACCTGCCCAAAGAGCATGTGTTTGATGCCGCAATGATCGCCACACAGGGCAACCAACCGGTGTTTCACACGACCCGTGTCATTGTGAAGAGAGGTATTCCAGAGGGGGACTATCAGCAAACCAAAGGAAAGCACAGCGAGCAACGCGGGACCACAGGCAAGATCATGGGATTCCGCACGTTCGACAACGTGCGCTATCGTGGTCAGGAGTATTTTATCACGGGCAGAATGGCCACAGGCTATGCGAGCTTGATGGATATTCACGGCAACAAAGTTGCTTTAAAACCTATTCCGAAGTTCGAGAAAATGAAGCGGGTGAGCGCCCGTTCTTCCTGGATGATTGGTGACAACGTGTGTGATGACCGCATGAAGGACGCGTGCGGCGTTCATCCACGAGGTTTTCAGCCTCGTGGTTTTCTCACCACACTTGTCTAAAGAACAAAACAATACCAACCAAAAACAGCGATTGTGAACAATCGCTGTTTTTGGTTGGTATTGTTTTGTTTTCAACATAACTAAGACAATTTCAAATGGGCAATGTCGTTCATGATGTAGAGCACGCGCTGCTCACCGTTTGAACGTACCAGGGTGATCGATGTATTCGCGCAGGGAAAGAAGAAGTCGCGTTCCAGCCCAAGCACCTCGGCCGCGTAGGCGTTGATGACGCCGCCATGCGTGAAGACCAGTACACGCTCGCCGCTGTGTTGACGCGCGATGGCGTCAAGGGCCGTGACGACACGCCGACGAAAATCTTTGGAGGTTTCTCTATCAGATACCGCGTCCCATGTCCCGCTGGCGGCGGCGATCCTGGTCGTTTCGGCCTGGGCAGCGCGAATGGCCTTGCTCAATGGTACAAGGTCGTCGTCCGCTTGCAAGGTCGGCAGTTCGATCTTGCGGGGCAGGTGGATCTCTTTGATATCCTCGACGACGGTGGCGCTCATCCCCAGGGCCGTGAGCAATGGCGCGCTCGTCTCTTTGCAACGTTCGAGCGGACTGCGATATGCGGCGGCAAAGGGCATATGCATGAAACGTGCGGCCAGGGCCTGTGCCTGCTCTCGTCCGGTCTTGCTCAACGGTAGGTCGTCGTAAAGCCCGCTTGGGATAATTTCGTCCGCCTCTGGAATGGCGTCGCCGTGGCGTATGAGGTAGAGTTCCGCGCTTGCGCCGCGCTGCAGCAAAAATGGGTCCTGTTCATTTATAGACATAAAAATCCTGTTCGCTATTTCCTAATAAACGTAGATACAAAGGGAAGGGCAAAAAACGCACCTGGCGTAGGGACCGATTTGGCGTGTCCGCCATGCTCTGCCATCCAATCAACCCAGCGCCTCGCACAGTTACGGCTGCGGCGGTCACTGACCGATGGGGTTCGGCGGGCACGATAAATCGGTCTCTACAAGCAATTCGTGTATCTTTCTAGTCGTTTTGCGTCGAAGCCCATGTATATGCTTATGATCGCACGTTTGCGCCGTTCGGGGCAAGATGTAGAAGATGTAGAAGGTGTATATCCAAGGTGTAGATAAAAAAGTGGCTATAAACCGGCTTCCTGAGCCATTTTATAGAAGGTGTAAAGATGTAAAGATGTAAATGGGGTATATCCCTTTGTCGGGGAGGTGGAAGGGTACCTATACCATCTACACCTCTACACCTCTACACCTGCGTTAGATCGGCTTTTAGAGCGCTTTTAGGACCATTTTTTCATCTACACCTTGGATCTACACCTTCTACACCTGGTCAAATCATCCTCATGAAGGAGGCGCGAGTCTATTTTTCGCTGGTGTGCTGTTTGACGATGGAACGGGCCAGGGTGCGTTTGTGCACCTCGTCGGGGCCATCGACGATGTGTAGGGTGCGGCCGTGTGCCCACATGGAGGCCAGAGGAAAGTCGTCGCTGAGTCCCGCGCCACCAAAGATCTGTATGGCCCGATTGAGTACGTTGGTGTGCATAGCTGGGACGGCAATTTTGATCATGGCAATCTGGTCCTGCGCCGCCTTCTTGCCCAATGTGTCGATGGTCCAGGCCGCTTGCAGCGTGAGCAGGCGCGACTGCGCGATTTCGATTTGCGATTGCGCGATCCAGTCCTGTACCATGCCTTGCTCGGCCAGTGGTCTGCCAAAGGCGACACGCTGGGCTGCGCGCTGGCACATCATTTCCAGGGCGCGTTGTGCTGTACCGATAGAGCGCATGCAGTGGTGGATGCGTCCTGGTCCCAGGCGGGCCTGAGCGATGGCGAAGCCGCTGCCTTCTTCACCGAGCAGATTTTTTGCGGGCACGCGCACATTTTCAAATGTGACCTCGCAATGGCTCTCGTTATCTATGTAGCCCATGATGGGCAGGTTACGTACGACGGTCAGTCCGGGCGTGTTGCGAGGCACCAGGATCATGCTTTGCTGGCGGTGACGGTTGGGATCATCGGGATTGGTCTTGCCCATAACGATGAAGACCTGGCAGTGCTCGCGCATCGCGCCCGATATCCACCATTTGCGTCCGTTCAGGACATATTCCGCACCATCGCGCTGGATGGTGAGCTGAATATTAGTGGCGTCCGAACTGGCGACGTCTGGTTCAGTCATCGCGAAGGCCGAGCGCATCTCTCCGTTGAGCAAGGGCAGGAGCCATTGTTGGCGCTGCTCCGGCGTGCCGAATTGCGCCAGGATCTCCATATTGCCCGTGTCAGGGGCGGCACAATTGAAGACCTCGGAGGCCCAACTGACGCGCCCCATCAATTCGGCCAACGGCGCGTATTCCAGGTTGCTCAGGCCCGCGCCATACCTGGCATCGGGTAGAAAGAGGTTCCAGAGCCCATCTGCTCGCGCCTGCCGCTTGAGTTCCTCGACGATACCCGCGTGATGATGCGGATTGCCCGAAGTCACGATCTGCTCACGATAGGTGCGCTCGTTGGGATAAATATTGCGCTCCATGAACTCTTGCAGCCTTTGGCGCAAGGCGTTGACTCTTTCGGAATAGGCAAAATCCATGATGCTTGCACTCGCCTTTCTGTTTTACAAACAACATCGTCTGTCGTCATTGTCAACTGCCTCTGGCTACAGCCAGAGGCTTGCATCTGGACTCCACCGCAACTCAGCGTACCTGGTGAGGCGCGCTGCTTTGGCTTCTTTGTCCGAGGCATCAGGGGCAATTGACAAAGGCCCCGTCCTGGTCCAGTCTTGCCACACCAGGAGCGTTCTCATCACCAGCTTCCGTGCACCCACCAGATCCGCATGCAGCGCGTAGCGACAGCGCTG
>DATAYF010000456.1:0-12118 GCA_036272735.1 Ktedonobacteraceae bacterium | reverse complement strand
CCTTTTCTCTCATCAGAAATAGGCGTAGTATGATTTTCACTATTCTCTCATTCCCTCCTCATCAGAAAAAAGCGGCAACCGCTGCCTCCATCCTTCATGATGGTAGTATCTCGAAATCGACCGTTTAATGGCACTCACTGTGCAACTTTTCTAGCAGGGAAGCGCCTCGCCTCCGCGAGCATGAGCATCGTGATTGGAAGAGTGTCAAAAAACGTATCATAATCAAAGTGTCATTTCCTGAGAGGTGAGATGAGTATCTGACACTCACAGGAGAGGTTTTTTGTAAGCAGGAACAACCAGCGTATCCTTAACGGAATTTAGAGGGGGTATTATGTTAGAGCCCCAAATAATGAGCACTGAATTTACAAAAACAGTACGTGGCGATTCGCTTCTAGAGGGGCTTTCAATTCGATCAACGGTTGTGCTGCTCAAGATTGAGGGCAACTGCTCATGTTTGAGGGCAAAAGTTGCTCACATGGTGAGTCTGGCTCACTCTTGGTGATTCAGGAATTGCAGAGCCATGGAGAGGTTTTGGGAGAGGGCTCCTGAAGCGGATGAACAATTTTCACATGCCCTGCTGATGAGCTTTTATCACCAAGAGTGAGACAGAACCACATGGTAGGTCATTTACCACGAGGAGATTAACTCCTCAATGTTTTCTTCTGACCTCTAGGGGAAACATACAATTCAAGGACATTTTCAGGGAAAGAAATTTCCTCGAATTGTTGCTCGCTTTGCCCAGTTTATGCTCACCCAGTGAGCAAGTTTTCAGGGAAACTACCAGTTGAGGCTTCCCTTTCAAATCTCTTATCTGGAGAAGGATAACAGAAGCCTGACTTCGTGCCAAGATGTTGTTTCAGTCTGAGTGGCCAGTGGCCCTATGCAGACGCGTACAATCGTACTTTTGCTTCGTGAAGCGTGTGATCAGGGGCGCGTAACAGAATATGGATCTCCCAGTGGCCGCTCATTACAAGCTCACCTTGAGCACTGAAATGACCATTGCCATTGGGTTGGAGATTGACAATGTCGGTCCCCATGTTCATATCGAGATGCGTCGTGGAAAGCTGAACAGTCACATTGGTTGCCGGCTTTGTACTGCGAGCGTCTTCCACATCCACAAGAAAAGTATTCGTCCCCAATCGATCTGGTGTGAGAGTGAACGCGATTGAAAACATGCCATCAGACGTTTTGATCGAGGTCGAATAGGATGATGATGGCGTAGCATGTGGCGAGTGCACCTGGGGACTGACACCTCCACCACAAGCAGCACAAAGCACGACAACGAATCCGAGTGCAAGCGCCATCCTCCTGAATGTTGCCAATCGCTGGATTACGATCATTTTCGTCCCTCTTTCCGAGATCTTTTGCGTTGCTTCTCTCCAGCCTGGTACGAGCCGCTCTGGATTCACCCTCATAGCGTATTTGGTGTGATGCTCGTTCTGCTTGTTTCTTTTATCTGTGCATAACTGCACCGTCCTGTGTGCAGGGGACTTCGATTGGTAGATATCCTTGTCAGAGGTAGGTAATTCGGATCGTGCAAAGCTCTCATAAGGTGTGTCTGATTGCTCATGTGGATACATGAATATCTCCTTGCTTTTACTCAATGTGACGCCTATAACGGTTTCATTCTTTGTCAGTCACCCCCCGGCTGAAGCACGGGGGCTTGTGTCTAAGCTCCATCGCAACTCTGCATACCGCTGAAGGCGTGCAGCTTTGATTTCGACACTCGACACATCAGGGGCAACCGACAACTGCCCCGTACTCGCCCAGTCTTGCCGGACGAGCAACGTTCGCATCGCCACGTTTCTGGCACCAACCAGATCCGCATGGAGAGTGTAATGACAGTTTTGACAGACGAAGAGCAAGCCGTGCTTGGGCCGATTCGCATCAGAGCGATGGCCACAGACCGGGCACGCTTTGCTCGTGGAATGGGCGTCTATCTTGATGGCCATCGATCCGGCCAACAAGGCCTTATAGGCGATCATGGTGTGCAACGAAGCCCACGACCACTGCGAGTAGGTCCGGTTGCCTTGCGTTGCTTCACCGAAACACGCTCAAGACCTTTGCCATCCTTCTTGCGTTTGTGCGTGCGCCGTGTGGTCCGCTCAGGCATGTCTGTCAAATGCTCCAAGCCGATGAGGGAATGGGGATGCTGGTCAACGATGTGTTTGGAGACTCGATGATTGGCATCTTGCTTCAACCGTCTCTCTCGTCCACTGATGACCACCAAACGACGGGTGGCCGAACGAGTGCCTTTTTTTTGCAGACGCTTTCTCAGTCTCGCGTAATGGTTGGCCTGGGAAACAACCCGTTTCCCCGAGTAAAAGGATTGCTTCCCTTGAGTCGTCGAGGCAACCGCCACATAGCGGATACCGACGTCGACACCAACGACCCTCGTATGCGTTTCTGGCGTAGGGTCAGCCGTCTCGACTTCCAGGGAGACCAGCAGGTAAAATTGCTTATGCGGTTTGTCATACCACAGATTGGCCGCGCCAAGTCCCTTGTCTTTTTGCTCGCCTTTCTGAAGGAGCACCACATGCGCGGCATATCCGGTATAGGGAACAATGACGCGCCCATTCAGCGTCAGGACGCTCACCTGCTGGTCTTTTTTCAAGGTGTAGTCCTTGCGATCCTGGGAGGTCAACGGAGGGGATACATACCTGAGGGCCTGGTCCAGTGCTTTGTAGCGCTTCTTGGTGTGTCCGGCCTGGCGTGCTGCGGCATTTTGCCTCACTTTTTCCCAGAGACCGATGTCTGTTGCGCCGACTTGACGAGGGACCGGGCAGGCCATTTGCGAGGGCAGATGAAAACGGGCGCGTACCTCGTCATAGGTGCCATCTTGCAGTTTGGCCTTATTGCTCATTTTGTCATGCGCAAAGGCGTACTGACTCACAGAATTGAGTGCGTCACGATATGCCAGCTGCGTTGCACGCAATGCGGTAAACTGTTCTGGTGTCGCATGCAGTTTGATCTTTACTGTAATAACCGTTTCCATATATTAAACTCTATCATCGTTTCACAGCATTGTCAAGGAAGAGGGAAATGTTGAACGAACAAACGTTTGGCTACTCATCCCCAGCTCCACATAAGGAACGGCCATTCCTCCCCCGCATGAATGACGGGGGTATCCTGACCCGTTTTTGTGAAGGGTTCCGAAAAAGGATGAGTTTCAGGTTGGCATTGTGTCTGCTATATGATACATACCTGATACCCAACAAGCGCGATTTCCATAATGATCAATGTATAGTGCCATCCTTCAAGAGTACTCGCCATTGAAAGACAGAGCACTATGCTGACTGCTAAGAAAAGACAGACTATCCCTGTTCCGATGGAAGCCATCAGTAGTTCATCAACAGTGGAATCCGTATATTTCCTTAGGCTGAGCACATATATATCGACATGGCGGACAACTAAGATGACCCCGAGCAATGAGAGCAGCAAGGTGATCAGGAATGCCATGATACTGGATAATGGGCCTGCTTGGGGAAAGGCTGTCGCTACTGCCCAGAAGATGAAACTGAGGAACAGCGTAGGACTCCCACCAAAGTTGATGGCGATAGCCATCCCATCGCGAAAGGTGAGGGTATGGCTGTTTGTTTGCTGCTGGGAATGTTCGTGTACGTGTTCCATCATGTGACTCCTTTCCAGGGAACGTTTCCTTACAAGAAAGAGAATGACCTTCACAGAACTGCTTGTTTTCGAGTGGTTGCTCCGCTCATACCTCCTCGCGTTTGTGAGGAGGAGCGGGTGATAACGATTGACCAGGCTTTCGAATGCCGCCTGATAACCGAGAAAGGCTCCCTCGATCAACACGCTATCATTTTCTGGTTGAGAAGCACTCCTATCCATGCTTCTGCTCCTTCTTCATCCGTGCTGTGGTGGGACGTCTCCTCAATACCAGGATGGGGACAATGAACAGCATTCCAATGAAGATATAGGCTGCGAGAGGGAGAAACCAGCTTACAAGAGTGGCCTGCTGGGGCGTTGTGCCAATGACCGGTGGATTTAAGCCTGTAATGATGAATTGAGGATTGCCTCCCACATGGAACGTCGTCACCAGCTGTCGCCCTGGAATATCGAGCATGGCGACGAACCCTCCTTGCATGGCAATGAAGCCGAACTGACCGTCACTGGTGATCGCAACCGAGTTGGGTGCTGACGCAAGTGCGATAGTCCGCTCAGGCTCTTTGGGAGGAGGAAAGCCAGGAGTGATCGGAGCCAGCACATCAAGTTGATGGTGACGAGCGTCTGGGACAAAAATCTCTCCGGTCTGTTCATCAAAGTCCATTGGCCCATAGGTTCCGCCAGCCAGGAGAGGCGTGATCTCATGTGTGGTCAGACCGACGGCTACCACACTGCCCTGCCGCGTCGTGAGGTACGCGGCTGACCCTGGCGGGATGGAGAGATAATGCGGCTCCCCAGGCGCCACTATGCTGCTGATCTTGTGGGCATCGCTCTCACGAAAGATCTCAAGGTGGGTAGTGGTAGCCACCCAGATTTGGTCGCTGCTGCTGCCTGTGTTGGTCGTTCCACTGGCCGCTAGTGCCAGTCCATAGACAGGTCCATCTGTCTGCAGTGTGCGTTTGAGGTGACATGTGCCTGGGTCAATCGCACTCACACTGGAACTACCATTGCCTGCTACATAGAGGGTACTCGAATTGGTGTCGAGAGCGAGCAACGTTGGTTGACCGGGTAACGCTGCTTTGCAGATGGTCGCACCTGTTGCCGCCGACAGGAGAGCCAGATCCCCCTGCTGCGGTTGCGTCACATACAGAAAGCGTCCATCCAAACTCAAGAGCACCTCGTGAGGATCACCTTGTGCTGGAAAGCTGCTCAGCATCTGTTGCCGAGTGATATCAATCACGCTGACGCCATTCGTGGTTCCGGCTATATACGCCCGGTTGGGTGCGCCACCATCCGCATAGCTGGTCAGTGGTGTAAGGAGCAACAAGCAAAGACAAGCAAGGGAGGCTCCTAAAAAAGTGCTGCAAAATTTGGTTCGCATAGCGCTATATCGTCCTGGCTTTCCTTATGGTTTAGGGGTAAGTGACATCCATTTTTGGCTGGCCTGATCAAAGTGATAGACCTCAGTTGGATACGATAGCGTGAGGTAGACCTGTGATGCATGGTGTGGATCTGCTGCCAGGCTAAACAGGTTCCCTGCTACATGTGGCAGAGCCTGCCAGGATGTTCCTCCATCAGTACTACGATACACGCCCGTGCCAGTCCTGCCATAGAGTATGTGTGGCTGCGTTGTGGAGGCGGTAAGTGAACCGTAGGTAATGCCTGTATTGACTAGTTTGAATGCTTGGCCGCCATCAGTTGAAACATAGACCCCCGCGTCGCCAGAGGCATAAATGGGCTTGCCTGGTCCTGTAGAAACGACGCCGCCAAAAATGCCACCAGAAATACTCTGGATTTTTTCCCAGTGCATGCCACTATCAGTACTGCGCGCCATACCATCACTACTGGCCGCCAGCAACTGCCCTGGTTCTCCTGGGAGCGCAAGGAGGGCGGTCAGATTGCCAAAGGGCAGTGGACCGGTCGCACGAAAATGCGCTCCCGCATCTGTGCTTACCTTGAGACCAGCAGAGCCGAGTGCTGGCAGGTAGACATACACCTCGTTTGGCGTGTCATTGCCTGCTTCTACAAGATAAACATCTTCATCAGAGACCAGGCTCTGTTCTGTGATCGCCAATTTCCAACTACGGCCTTCGTCTGTGCTCGTATAGAGTCCGAGGATGCCTTTATGGGTACTAACGGTGGGCAGCGTCAATTCATACAGACGCTGCGAGTTGAGTGGACTGCTCGTCAGTGAGTACGTCATGAGACCATCCATAAGCTGACCAGGGCCACCTGCAACCTCTGTCCAACTTACACCGTCGTTCCCCGACCAGAACGTGCCATAATGCGTTGCCAGGACCAGAACATTGTTCGGAAAGGCAAGCAATGCATGCGGGTGGTTCTCTGCTGTCCCAAAACCATTCACGCGTATTGGCGCTGGTAGCGTACTTGCTGGATTACTGGAGATCGCTCCGCCACAAGCGGCTAATAGGAGTAAGAGCGGCAGAAACATACTCTCTACTATCAGGCGTGAACAATGTGGAGAGCACTTTTCTTTTGTGAACATGATGGTGGCTATCACCTTGTAGCATCTCAAGATATGACGTTCCTTTATGGTAAGAACTTCTTTTACCTATTTCTCCTGCACATTTGGTGGTGTCCTTTGTAAAAGAAACAACGACACCGTCAAATGTACAGGGACTTATCCTCAGTACGACGAAGTGATCATGCTTCTCATTTCAGATGCATCTTTTTGCAAAGAATCCTCTTGTGGAGCACGCTTTTGTTTTATAAAGTACTTCACCAGGAAGAAGGTGATCAGCACATAGAAGGGAATGAACCCTAAGAACCAACCGAGCCAGGTAGGCATGGGCGGAAGAGCTGTTGCTGTCACCGGGACATTGGCAACTCCCTGTCCGGCAGGACCATCTACCTGGATTTGCAAGGTCCAGGGGCCCTGGACGGTAATTTCTGCCGCCCCCTGAATGCCATTGTGCACCTTAGGATCAGCGCTAAAGGTTGCCCGGACTGGGTTTGCATCCACATGTGGGCCTGGCAAAGAATTAATATGAAAAGCCAGCGAACCGTTGATGGCTTGCTCTGGTGCAATAGCAAAGGGCAAGGCAAACCCGGCATTGGCAGGATAGGTATACATGCTGACCGCCAGATGATAGGGACCAGCTGTAACATGGTCAATGCGTACCGGGGTTTTGCCTGGTATGGTTGCTGCTATCGAGTACGTGCCATCGATGAGTACAATCACTAATGCGATCACACCTGCAATGAGCAAGATCCGTTGAAGCCTCATTTTTGACATCCCGTGCCACTACCTTTCCGAGACACTCATCGTCTGACCAATATTCTGACCAAGCTTCATTCCCACATAGATGGCAGGGAAAGCCAAAGCAATCGTCAGCACGATGCCAAGGATATTCACGCTTGCCATTGTTTGCAGAATGGCTGTAGGGTTTACCAGGGTGAAAGGAATACACCCGATCAGAACCGCTCCACCCAGCATGAGACTCAGTTGCCGTCTGGAGATGTTTTGCTTTCGTGCCATTTGCATGGAAACGTCAACCAGGATCGCACTTACGAGAGAGAGCATCGGCCAGCTGAGCGCAAGTACTGAAACCTGTGGAGGCGTAGACCTGTGGAGCGCCTTGAACGTCAACTGTTCCGCCTGCATCAGCCAGGTTATGGCAGGAGGCACAACTACTTGGCTGATACCCATGAAGAGAGCAACGACACCTACAACGCTTGTGGCTGCCCACTTCCATGGCAGTGCATACGCAATAGCGAGCAACAACGTACTGAGAAGCAGCCCTTGAAGAAAGGGAAAAAGGTCAATCGAGGTGAAACCCAGTTGGAGAAACTTATCTGGATCGATCCCCTCAGCGGTCAGAACACTGAAAGTGGCCAGCGATGTTGCCATGGCAATCACCGCACCAATATAAGCAACGCGTTTTTCCTTGGCTGCATTGAGGCTCGTGGCCATTTTCGCAACCGAGACTAAGGTATAAACAGCTCCCAGAGCCATAAGCCCCAGACCAGCAATGGCCATAATATGGAATGGAGCCCAGATGGTTACGTCGACTCCATACAATGTGTGCCAGTATTGATCGACCGGGAAAGCTACTGCCATATTGAGGGCAGCATACCCACTAATATAGATGCCTAATGGTGCGGCAAAGCGATTGGCGAAAGGCGTATATCGCTTCTCCATTGCCTGATTGTTCTTGACCCACTGCGTTTCGACAATGACCGCGACCAGAGCACCGATGCCACATACCGCGATTCCACTCAGCAGGAGGACGTGCGGTGGTGTCAGCGTGCGGTCACGTCCAACAAAGGTGTGCCACTGAACATCCCAACTCAGAGCAAAGAAGCTGATGACTGCGCCGAGCAGCGTCGTCAGTCCGCAGGTGAGTCGTAACCAGAGAACCGCATACAATGAGTGCACTTGTGAAGTGGAATTGCTCAGCGCGCTTGTGTTTCCAATGGAGTGTTGTGCCATAGAAGTCTTTCCTTCTTCATACATTCCTATGTCAACTCTTCTCCTCAAAAGGGCTTGGATGGCGGTCCACCTTGCAGCATGTTCGGGAGGAGCACCGAACAGAGCAGAAGGTTTTCTCTCTCCTTGAGCCTCATTGCCTCACAGGAGCACTGTCAGACTACCGGTTTATCGTGACACCCTGAGCATACCTGCTCTTCCTGAAGTTCGTATGAAGCGTAAATAAAGATTTGATAAAGGCCTTTCGTCTGGCCTTAAAGTGTGCCATAGCAGACTCTGGAATGAAGAGAGCGGTGTGGTATGCTTTATCCAGAAAAGTGATGAGCACGAATAGGCATCGCTCATCCTATGTAATAAGAGGAACTATCTCTATGGCGACTCGCGTCTTGCTTGTTGATGATGATCAGAAAATTCTTTCGTTACTCAAACGAGGACTGGCCTATGAGGGCTTTGAGGTCTATACCGCCCCCGATGGTGAGACGGGCCTGGCGGTGACGAAAAAATACCAACCACAACTGGTGCTGCTGGATATCGCAATGCCAGGTCTTGATGGCCTGGAGCTCTGCCGCCGCCTGCACTTGCTCGACAATATTGCGATTATTATGTTGACGGCACGTGATGACGTCGCCGATAAGGTGCATGCTCTGGGACTGGGCGCTGACGATTATGTGCCGAAACCATTTTCCTTCGATGAACTGGTAGCGCGCATGCGGGCAGTGTTGCGCCGCCATACAGGCAGCCAGGAAATGCTCACCTATAGCGACCTGGAACTGAACCAGGCCACGCATGAGGCCCATCGCGACGGTCATCTGATAGAACTGACCACGCGCGAGTACGATCTGTTGCTCTTGTTGATGCGCCATCCCCGCCAGGTGCTGACCCGCGATCAGATCCTGGAACAGGTATGGGGATATAATGCCGAGCTGGAGACGAATGTGCTCGAGGTCCATATGGGGCACCTGCGGCAAAAGTTGGAAGCGTCCGGAGGCTCGCGTGTGATTCAGACGATTCGCGGCGTTGGCTACGTGCTGAAAGGGTGAGCCATGTCTACACATAACCGCTTTGCGCACTGGTTCGGTCTGATCCGCACGCGCCTGACACTCTGGATCATCATCATTCTCACAGTCGGACTCCTGGTATTTATCGGAACCACGCTCATCATTGCCCACCAGCTTTTAAACAATCTCAACGAAAAACGCTTGCAGCAGAATGTCAGTTCTCTCTCCATTGCTCTTGCTCAGGAACCAGGGCTCAGTCCCCCACTGGTGCAAAGCCAGCTCAACGCCTTCAGCTCCTCCGAGATCTCTCTGCAGTACCAGAATCAGCAAGGAAAACCGATCGCCAGTTCAACGAATCTGGGCAGAAACGTCTTCCCGCTCACACAATTGCGGTCAACCATCGCCGCGGGTCGTTTTGCTTCACTCACTCTTGATCGGACTCCCTTTGTGCTCTATGGTCAGGCTATTGTGGTGAAAGGGCAAGTGCAGGGCTATGTGATCGCCGCCTCTCCGACCCTTGAGAGTGATTCAGAATCGTTGATCTTTACGTTGATGTACAGTGGCGTTTTCGTCATGCTGACCCTGGTTGCCTTGCTCGTCTGGCTGCTGGTGCGCCAGACGCTGCGTCCCCTGGAACGGCTTGCGGATTCCGCCTCGCACATCGCGCAGACCCACGACCACGCGCTGCGTGTGCAGGCGCAGGGGCGTCCCGATGAGATTAATAGCCTGGCACAAACGATCAATGGCATGCTGCACGCTCTGGAAGAGGCATATCAACACATGCAGCAGGTCAATGATCTTCAGCGGCGCTTTCTGGCGGATGCCTCACACGAACTGCGAACGCCATTGACCATCATGCTTTCCTCGCTTGAACTGATGAAAAAAGAGGAGGGGAGCGATCTGGAATTTCAAACCAATGCGCTGGAAAATATCTACACGGAGGCAGAGCGTATGGCT
This sequence comes from Ktedonobacteraceae bacterium, assembly GCA_036272735.1. Classification (GTDB taxonomy): domain Bacteria; phylum Chloroflexota; class Ktedonobacteria; order Ktedonobacterales; family Ktedonobacteraceae; genus DATAYF01. Next base: position 2,089 of record DATAYF010000456.1, on the reverse strand, counting down.
CGCCTAACCACGCGACTGCTCTTGCTCGCCCATACCGACGCCAGAGCCCCCTTTGTGTGTCAGCCTTTGCTCATTGTTGATATCATCAGCGAGGCGTATCGCCAGGGATGTCCTTCTCACCGGAAGATCACCATGCAATGTCAAGGTTTAGAGACGATCGAGGACGCCGTCGTCTCTGGCAACGCCGATTATCTTAAGCAAGTCTTTTTGATTCTCCTGGAAAACGCGTGCAAATATACGCTTGATGGTGGCCAGGTCACCATCATAGGAGAGAGGAAAGAGCGCGAGCTGGTCGTCACCGTTGCCGATACAGGTATTGGCATTGCCCAGGCCGATGTGCCCAGGCTGTTTGAGCGCTTTTACCGAGCCCCAAACGCTTCCATCCAACCAGGGATGGGACTTGGCCTCTCGATTGCCCTGAGCATTGTCGAACAACACAGCGGGACGATCAAGGTGGAGAGCACGATTGGGCAGGGAAGCCGCTTTACGATCTCGCTCCCACTGCTCAACGAGTAGAGGGTTGCCCGTCTAGACCGTGTGACTCCTCTCCGCCTCTTTTTCGAGGGTGGATACGAGCGTGCAAGAGCACATTACTGCCCTCTGAAGGCTGCTATGTGCTCGCTTACTTTGAATACTGAAGACTCCCCGTGCTAAAGCAGCGGGGGTTCTGAGCGTTCCGGCCACGCTTCCAGCCTTCCTCGTCTCTGGAGGAAGCGTGGCTCTGGTGTGGGTTCACTCAGCGTTTTGGGCAGACGCGCTCCGGCTCGGGCCAGGCCAAAGCTTCGGGGCAGTGCCTGCCCCTCTTTCGCGCGTTGGCGAGTACGCTCGTGTGCTGCCCGCAGGCGCGCCTCCGCACCTTCCCAATACCTCTGGTATCGGGCACACGAGGGAGTGGGATCTGCTGGATCGAGATAGGCGGCCAGAAATGCGGAATAGAGGTCACGCTGCACCGGGCCAACGCCGCTCTCGCACTGGTGCCAAAGCTTCGAGAGCGGCTTCTTGACTCGCTTGCCACAGCCGTGGCACCATTGGCTCAGCGCGGTCGTGCGTGTGGGAACTTCTACCAGGATGCCGCCTGTGCGTGGCCCCGGTGCGTCTCAGGAACTCCACAAACATCCCTGGGGGTGAGGTAGACGGCCAGCGCGTGTGATCCACATCCAGCTTGTGGTTATCACGTTTCCAACCGTCCCCTCCCAAACCGGACAGGCCAGTTTCCCGGCATCCGGCTTTCCAGGTGTGTCCCTCTCCCTATCGGGCCTCTTGTACCCTCCGGTACAGCCTTTAGCTTGGAGACCTCACCCTGTGGCACTTCCCCCTGTCCTGGGCATTACGTATGGGAACACTGCACGCAGCAGGGAAAGTGCTACTGCGTGCACCATTGCAGGTATAACCTGTGGGTACCACGAGGGGAGAGCATTCAGGAAGGAAATTTTTACGCCATTATCTGCTGCTTGATTATCTTATAGAGCGTGCAATTGAGGGCAACCAATCAGCAATGAATGGTTAAAGGAGGGAATTTCATGATCATTCATTGCTGATTGGTTCTGTGTTTGAAAGGATCGGGTAAGGTGAGCATCCCCCAATGCCATCAAAAACCGCATCCACTCCACCCCCTGCCAATGTACGCACTCGTGCTACCACATCCTCGCTTTTATAATCGAGGGGAGTCGCCCCTAACTGCTTGATAAGTTCCAGCTTCGAGGCTGACGCGGTTCCGTAGACCCGCAGTCCAGCGAGTTTGCTTAATTGAAGCAGAGCTGTTCCCACACCACCTGCGGCTCCATAGACGAGAATGCTCTGTCCAGGCTTGACTTTCGCTATGCGATGAAGCATTTGGTAGGCGGTAAGATAATTCAGGGGCAAACAGCTTGCCTCAACGGGATCAACGCCTTCAGGAACGACTACAAGGGACTCGGTTGAGAGGCACATATATTGGCTGTAGCTCCCAACGGTGGTGAGTGCAGCTACCGTCTGCCCCGGGGAAAATGCTCTTACTCTTGGTCCCACGGCGTCAATCACGCCGACCATATCATAACCTGGAGTGAATGGGAGCCGAGGCGTTTCAGGATTGATACCGCGACGCAGCATC
>DATAYF010000455.1:0-3359 GCA_036272735.1 Ktedonobacteraceae bacterium | reverse complement strand
GTCTGTGAACCCCGCTAGGTCCGTGAGGAAGCAACGGTAAATGGGCCTCTCTGGGTGACACAGGGTCGCCTGATTGTGCTGACCGGCAGGACCGGGCGAAAATCGGTTTTCTGTGTCTTTTTTGAGCTTTTAATGGTTGCTAGTAGGTAGCTAGCAGTGGGCTTGTTTGTGGCCCGTCACACGGTCGTACTATCGACGGGAGTGTTTCTATGGCCTCACAATCTCTCTATCGTAAGTGGCGCTCACAGACCTTCGGCGAACTCGTTGGCCAAGAAGAAACTGTTACCACGCTAAAGAATGCGCGTAGCAACGGTACTTTGGCCCATGCTTACCTGTTTACCGGGCCCAGGGGCACCGGTAAAACAAGCATGGCCCGGCTGCTCGCCAAGACCATTAACTGCCTCAACCCGCAAGATGGTGAACCCTGCAATACGTGTGAGCAATGTCGCGAAATTACTGCTGGTAGCTCCTTTAATGTGATAGAGATTGACGCAGCCTCCAACCGTGGTATCGACAGCATTCGTGAGCTACGCGAAAAAGTCATGGTTCCTCCCGCCTCTGGGAAGTACAAGGTCTATATTCTCGACGAGGCTCACATGCTCACCGTTGAGGCGTTTAACGCGCTGCTGAAGACGCTCGAAGAACCCCCTGAGCATGCTATTTTCGTGATGGCGACCACCGATGTGCACAAAATGTTACCCACGGTGATTTCACGTTGCCAGCGCTTTGATTTTAAACGTTTTACCATTCGACAGATCGTTGGTCATCTGCGCTTTATCGCCGAGCAGGAGCATGTTGCTTTAGAGCAAGGCGCGGCCGAACTCATGGCACGAGCGGCGGCTGGCGGCATGCGCGATGCGGTCAGCTTGTTGGACCAGGCAATTGCTTACTCGGGGCAGGAAATTTCACTCGCGAACGTTCAGGCGATGCTTGGCGTAGCCGATCCGCGTGCTATCCAGAAATTTATGACGTACGTCGCGGCGTTAGACAGTGCCAGTGGCCTGCATTTAATTCATGAGCTTTCAGAGGCTGGTGCTGATCTACGCCAGATTAATGCGCAGATAACCGAGTATTGGCGTGCTATGATGCTCGCTAAAGCGGGGGCTGATATCGCGGCGATCCTTGATGCAACCGATGCCGAAGTACGCGAGATGAACCAGTCCTCTAAACTCTTCGCGCTTGAGGAGCTTACAGCATGCGCGCGTGTTTTTGCGCAGAATGATCTTGTCCAAAAGAACCAGGGAACGCCTCAGCTTGGGCTGGAACTGGCTTTCCTGACGTGCATCGAGCTACATCGTCGTGCGCAATCCGGTCAGCCGCTCGCGGTTCCATTACAAGCAGCGTCGACTACTTCCAGCCCGCCTGCACCATTATCGCCTCCTCCTGCGAAAACGACGCCCGTGGCTCCCACACGGGTTGAGCCTGCTATAGCACCAAAGGTTGCGCCACCTGAACCACCTATTGCAGAGCAACAGGTACCAGCGTCCGCTTCATTACAGGAGGCGTCGCCTGCCGTCGCCACGGATGCAGCGCCTTACAGAGAGGAGCCACTAAGGGCGCAGCCGTTGAAACAGACGCAACCGTTATCAGTGGCTGAGGAAACGCAGACGCCGGTCACCGAGCATTTGACCACGGATGCTCCCACGGCCCTAACGATCCAGCAGGTGAAGGATAATTGGGAATTGGCGCGGCGACGTATCAGGACCAGGAAAGATGGCGCGAAGGTGTCCGCGTATTTGAACGGCTACACGATTGTTGGCGTCGAGGGTAGCGCGACACGGCCTATGATTATACTGAAGGCCAACGCACCGTTTCACTATACTGCGCTGCAACAAAAAAGCGAATACCAAGAGATTGTCGAGTGGGGATTGAAGGTCGCGTTAGAGATACCGGAGTGCAAAGTCCGTCTACTGTCGCCTAGTGCCGTTGTAAGCTCGATGTATATTGCACCACCTCTTGCATCGACTCTTGCATCGACTTTGCAAAACAACGGCTATAGGGCACCTACAACAATGCCGGGCACGTCATCAACGCCAAGCGAACCGCCGGACGTGGAAGCGATGCCGGAGCCGCCACCTGCCGAAGATCGCGTGCACGTAGAGCCTGCGCCAACTCATGATGCAGCTAGCGTCCAGACAATATCCGCTGTTGATGCCATGAGTGCGCCGCCTCTTGCCAGAAATAGCATTGTGAGAGAGAATAGTTATATACAGGAGGTACCTCATCCTGCAAAGGTCTCTGAGATGCGGGGGACGCGCAGCGAAGTGGCGCACAAGAAAGTGACTAATGACCCTGTAGTCCAGAAAGTGGTAGATCTGTTTAAGGCCAATATCAAGGATATTACACCAAAGTGAGGAGAGCAATACACCCATGAATATGCGTGAAGTTCAAAAAATGCAACAGAAGTTGCTAAAGATGCAGGAAGACCTGGAAAATACCCAGTTCAATGGCACGGCAGGCGGTGGTGCGGTGACCATTACGATGAATGGGAAGTTCGAGATTACCGCTGTCAAGATCGATCCTGAAGCCTTTTCTGCGGAAGATATTGCCGAACTGGAAGTTATGGTCAAAGCCGCTGCCAAGGATGCCTTTGACCGTGCTACCGAGGCGCAGCAAAAATTGATGGCGAGCGCTACTGGCGGCATGAAAATTCCAGGACTGATGTAAAACCCACATACATTCATACACGACGCTGCCGCGTCCTTCATATGAATGTAAGGAATGTATAATCCATGAGCGATATCGCACCACCTGTAGCGGCACTTATCGATGAGTTATCCAAACTACCCGGTGTCGGGGTGAAAACGGCGCAACGGCTGGCATTCTTTATCTTGCGTAGTCCTACGGATCAGGCTCGGCGCTTGTCGGAGGCTGTGATACGCGTGAAAGAGAACATTATCTTCTGTTCGCGTTGTTTCAATATCACCGAAACCGATCCATGTCCCATTTGCGCCAACCCAGGCCGCGATCAGGATAGCATCTGTGTCGTCGAGGAACCGCTTGATGTGTTGGCGCTAGAGAAAACGGGAGTCTACAAGGGCCTCTATCACGTGTTACATGGCGCACTTTCTCCGATGAACGGCATTGGACGTAAAAATCTGCGTATCGACGAACTCTTGAAGCGTCTTGAAACAGAACAGATTCGCGAGGTTATCCTCGCGACCAACCCAGGTTTCGAGGGTGATTACACGGCCGGTTTCATTCGCACCGAGATCAAGGATGAGTTGTCGCTTCCGCAACTACGTATAACCAGCCTGGCTCGTGGTCTGCCTATCGGTGGTGATCTGGAGTATGCCGATGAAGGGACGCTCAGTCGTGCCCTTGAAGGACGCCGCGAATGGTAATTACTCCTTATCCGA
>DATAYF010000454.1:0-12158 GCA_036272735.1 Ktedonobacteraceae bacterium | reverse complement strand
GGCAGCGTTGGGTGAAGAACAGGAACCCCCGCGCATGTATGCCGGGGAGGTCTCAGTCCCTGGGTCCCTTCACCACATATTGCACCAGGGCCTGCAACACGGCAAAATTTGGCACGTTTGCAACCTTGATCGCCTTCCAGGGCAGGAGACGACCATCCTTCTCGATATTGAGAGTACCCTCGCGGTTCACAATGCTGCCAACCTCGCTCCAGGGTACCATCTCTTTCCCATTGTTGAGGCCCTGCATATTGACGTTGACCGCGCCAAAAGCGATGTTCTGGCCAGCATTATACGCGGGAATGACGCGTGGCATTTGTGCTTGCACCAGCCTTTGCTGGATGGTTGCCCCCAGGTTGCGCACCTGCTGAAGATGATTGCGATACGTGAAGGTCTTGCCATCGCCCCCACGACGAACCGTGTATATATACTGAATACTATTACGGCTACGCGTCGCCTTCGCCCACACCGCCTCAATTTGATCCCAACGTACGGCGTCGATGGCCTGGCCCCTGGCATGTACCAGACCTTGCGCAAAGGTATAGACACGCAGATTGGCGTACGGAAGCGCCGAAAACATCCAGATCAGGGCAACGATTGGAATAACGATCAGGATATAAAAGATGTAACCACCATAGATGAGGATCGCGAGAAACACGATAATATCGAGAATGGTTACCCCCAGCGCGATACCAACAATCATAAGAGCATTGGCGAAACGCGGTTTATACAGACCCGTCAATTCACCAAGCTGGTAGTTCGCCGCCTGGTTATACACCTCTGGTGGCACCTGCATGTCGGGGGTAGCGTAAGCTTGAGCCATGGCACGATTCCTTTCACGTCAGCGAGAATAAACTACGTTCCAATGAACATATTTCTCTTGAGAATGCCCATTCACGGCAGAGAGGAACAGGTTAGCGGATGGCCTGCCCTTGTTTGGCATATCCGACTAAAGCCATGCAAAGCGCGACGTTAGGCACACTGGCAACCCGGATTGAGGCCCAATTGCGCCACGTACCCTCTGGCTTGCGAATGTTTAGGTAGCCACGCTGCATAGTTACGTCCGCGACCTGGACCCAGGGCAGCATATTTCTGCCATTGCTGATACCCTGTGTGTTCACCGAGAGCGGCCCAAAGTTGATGGTATTGCCAGCGTTGTAATTGGTCACGATGCGCGGATATAGCCGGTTCATCAACTCGTGGTTAATGCGTTCGCTCAGACTTCGCACGTGCGCGAAACGCTGGGTGAAGACCGCTTTAAACCCATCATCGCGCTGAATGGTGTACTTTATCGTGCTACGAGAATAAAGGCTGTAATTATAATAGTTGACGACCCGCTCCCATAAAGCCTGTATGCTGTCCCAGGGAAATATGTCGATCTTCGAGCCGTGCACATAGATCAGTCCACCTGCACAGGCATAGACACGCCACGAACGATAAATAACGGGATACAAAAGGTAAAACAGGCCCCAGATACCAAATAACAGAGCAAAGGGTATGAATACGATATACGCTCCGGAGGTTTCGTTAGAGGTATCGGTAAACGCCGCAATGGAGAACACGGCAAAGACGAGGCCAGCTATCAGCATGATAGTGCCACCTACAATACGCCTCCATGTCGCAGCCACCTTAAACTCTTCTTGTGGTATACCCATCTGGTAGGTCGCGGCCAACTGATGTGCCTGAGGGGGAAGCTGTTCATGCTGTAGCACACGCATCGGTTGCATAGACAGTTGCTCCTTACAATAATAAAAAAGCACGTAGATGAAAAGGTAAAAATCAAAGGGATCGTGAGCAATTTACGGTGTTCGTATGGATAGCAATTTGCATCGAATAGAGAATAATGAGCACAGCATGCCATTGGTTTCCAGGAAGAATATAACACAAACACCGGCTGCTAGCAATATCTAATGCTACCGAAGAAGTATTACTCGTATTGACGGATGAGCGAGAAAACTATCGCTTATCGAAATTGGTGTAGTACAATATGGTTAACGAGCGCTTTCAGCTCCTCGGTATGCGCGACGGCCCAGATGGGTAGCACGTACCATTCGTGCTGTGTACACTTACGCCTGATGATCACTTCATGCTCACCAACGCCAATACTCGCCACCTCGTTCCAGGCCAGCACCATCTGCACGTGCTGCTGATATAAAAAGATGCCTTGTTTGCCCAAACTTAATGCTCCAAAGGGCACAACCTGACCGTTATCGTAGGCACTAAGCTGTGGCATTTGCTCACGAGTGAGGTCTTGCTGCGTAGACTGGCGACGAGTCATGGTGTGGTCCAGAAAATCGCCCAGCAAGGTCAGTTCGGCGAGGTGGCTGGTAATGGTGAAGGTCTTGCCATCGTCACGTTGTAACGTGTAGCGAATACGCGGAAATTTGCCCGTGCCCTTTTCTTCTTTCCAGAATTGCGCGATCTGCTGCCAGTGTATCACCTCCGCTTTGCGCTTATAATATAACAAGCCTTTGGAGAAGATGTACAGACGGGTAAGCGGCGTAAACGCTGGAGTGAGCAGCAACCAGGCACCAAGGAGCAGCCAACAGCCGCTAATGAAAAGGATTGCATCAGTTTGCCAGAGTGGAAGTAAGAAGGTGGGAATGGTGGAATAATAGAGGTAGCCAGCGATCAGCAAGCCACTGAGCAGGAAGCAAAGCATGCTCAGCACAATGGAGAGCCAGCCAGCCCCCCACTCGTAAATGCGTTGCAGGACGCCCAGTTGCTGCTGGGCTGCGTACTGGCTGATTTTAGGTGGAAGCTTCCCTACTGGTATGCGGCGCATACGGCTCCCCAACTCACACGCCTAGACTCACACGACAGAACAAATGGATAGTGTGTATTGCTGTCATAATACAACGTACAAGCGGGCGGCTGCTAGCCCAGTTAATCGCTGGAGAAAAGCGGGAGCGTAAACCAGAAGGTCGAACCTTCGCCGGGCACACTTTCCACGCCCACCTGCCCATCGTGCAGCGCAATCAAGATTTGGCTGATATGCAGACCCAGGCCCAGGCCCATACCAACATTCCCATAGCTTTTGGCCCCTTTCACCTGGTAAAAACGCTCCCAGATGCGCTGCCGATCCTCAAGGGTGAGTCCCGGCCCTTGATCAATAACCGAAACACGCGCGTGACCATCATCGACTCCGAGATGAACTCGTACTGGCTTCTCATAACCAGCATATTTCAAAGCATTCGTAACGTAGTTATTGATGACCTGCGCAATACGGTCCACGTCGGCCATCACCAGAAGCTCGTCTTGCCCTGGCGCATCGACGATCAGCGTACAGTGAGGAAAAGAGGATTGGAGATCCTCAACGGTAGCATAGACGACCTCTACCAGATTACATAAACGCGGATAGAGCTTCAGGCGGTGGGAAGCCGCACGCGAGATATCAAGTAGATCACCAATCAGGCGATCCTCAACGTTGGTCTGGTTCAACGCTCGTCCAACCGATTCATCTAACTTGCGCAGATTGCTCTCTGTCTCACCCGGCAACGTCTCGGTCACTTTTTTAAGCTGCACCAGACGCCGCTGCGCCAACTGCAAATTGCCCTTAATCGCCGCCAGTGGATTGCGTAGCTCGTGGCTGGTCATACTCATGAAGGCATCACGTTGTCGCTCCAGATCCTTCTGCGCTGTAATATTCATTACAAAGAAAATCGCACGATCACAACCATTCAGGCGTGCACCTGCGAGCAATACAGGCAGAGTATCACCTTGTCGGGTTCGAAATTCGCGCTCATAAACAGTGACTACACCATTTTCTTTCATTTCTTTTTCGACCCTTTTTGTGGTTTCATCACCGTACCCAACAATAAGATCTTCCGCTTTGAGTTCTCCAGGGATAAAATCGCTTGCAGAGTAGCCAATGGTGTCTAAAAAAGCCTTGTTTGCTTCCCAGATGCGCGTCTGTGTATCGCTGATGTACACGCCAATAATATTTGACTCGACCAGGCGACGAAACTTGGACTCACTCGCTTGCAGAGCCATCTCTATAATTTTACGCTCGGTGATGTCATGGTAGGAAATGATCAGCCCATCGTGGACGGGGTAGACATTCCAGGAGTACCATTTATCGTGTGCAGCACAGTAATCCTCAAAATGCATTTCCTCGCCTGTTACCATAGCACGCCGAAAGCTCTCCTCAAGGGTTGTGTTAACGCTATCGGGAAAAAGTTCCCAAAAAGTCTTACTATGGGCCTCTTTCAGCGTCTTACCAGTGCACTCTAGCGCACGCTCATTCGCATAAATGAAGTGCCAATTTCTATCGAGATAGACAAATGTATCGCTCACACTGTTCAGCGCCTCTTTCGCCCGGCGGTTTGTCTGCTCGATTTCTTCCAACATATGTATCCGTTCGGAGATATCCACCACGACACCAACAACGTGCACGGAGTGATCATTTTCATCGACAAAACTTCGACCGCGTTTCGCCAGCCAATGCACGCTCTGATCGGGCCAGATGACACGCATTTCAAAGACATAATCCGCATCACGTGCTACTTGCAAGCGTTCGAAGATCTCTATTACCTTTTCACGATCTTCTGCATGGATCCTACTGAGAACGGTCTCATGATCAAGTGCAGCCTCTAACGGGAAACCAAAAAGCTTTCTAGCTTCCGGCGTCATCTCAACCTTACAGGTCCCCAGATTCACCTCCCAACAGCCGAAGCCCGTTACGTCAATCGCCAACCGTGTATAGGTTTTGCGCTCAAATTCCATCTGCTTGCGCAAGGTAATATCGCGATTATTGCTCAGCTTTGCAACTATTTTTCCTTCTCCATCCTTCATAACTTCAATATGACATTCAGTGACCACCTGCTGACCAGCACGTGTCGTGTGTATCAGTTCACCCTCCCAGTGCCCTTCTCTGGCTACGCGCTCAAGCACCTCGGCGTACGGTTGTGGCTCATCACGCGTCTCTAAGAGGTCACGAGGAGTCTTGCCGAAGGCTTCCTGCTTACTCCAACCATACAGCTTCTCGGCACCACGATTCCAGGAGATAATGCGATTCTGCCCGTCCATCACAAAAATTGCTTCGTGGGACTGCTCTATGAGAGCCGCTTGCAAACGAATGAGGGACTCCTGCCGATTCAGTTGTGCAACTCGAATATTGGTGTTCTGTAACATATCCTCAACCATCTTAACCCACTGATCTTGCCAGGCAACATCCGTATATACGTATCATGCCTGTGTTCTTCCTTCAATATACATTTCTTACGGGCAATCAAGCTGAACGTAATAGAATAAACTGTAGTATTTGTAAATCTCTATGAATGTCCTTCTCAAGATTACATCATAAAATAGATTTTATCAATTATACAAAATCCATTATTTATGATGAAGGTTGGGTGCAAGCCGGGAACTCATGCCAAACCTCCACAATTCCCCTTTCTTGCGCTGAGGCTTATGGATGTGCTAAGATTAGCAACAGATGAGACGCATCTTCTGTCAATTTTTCAATCTACGAGGGAACAATAACGATGACTTACGCGGTTGGCGCATATTATGAGCGCGTCAGCGATTATGATTTAGAATATCAGAGCCAGTCTGAGCAGGATCTGCCTTTCTGGCGCGAACTGGTGGTTCGCTACACGCCCACACGAGTACTGGAACTGGCCTGCGGCAGTGGCCGCATCGGTCTGGATCTCCTCCACTGCCCCGGTAGTTTCCAGCTTGACGGTCTCGACATCGCCCCCGAGATGCTTAACGCCTATCGACGTAAGCTCGCCCTTGAGTCGGCAAGCAATCAGCAACGCGTTACGCTGCACGAGGGCAACATGACCGACTACCATCTTCCTTTCATGGGCACGTACGAGCTTATTTTGCTGCCCTTTAACTCGATCTGCCACCTCTATGAAATCGATGAGCAATTTGCCACCTTCAAAAACGCCTTCGATCACCTGGCCCCTGGCGGCCGCTTCGTCGTCGATACGTTTCTACCTAATCTCGATTATTTGAGCGACGCCCTTAATCGCCCCTCCCACGTCTACATGGAAGACGAAATTGCCTCCCCCGCTGATGACTTCACGATGTTGCTCTACAGCAGTCGTAAATACGATCAGTTCGAGCAGGTACAGCACATCGTGTGGACGCACGAGAAGTTTTTTGAAACGGGCGAGAACGAGCGCTACATGACCACGCTCGACATGCATGCCTTTTTCCCACGCGAACTTCAGCTTCTCTTCCTCTCCTCTGGTTTCCATATCGAGGCCATCTACGGGGACTACCTGTGGCAGCCGTTCGGCAAAGGCACACGCCAGATCGTAATTGGTCACAAACCTGCTGTATAAAAACGTATAAGGAAAGCTTAATGGTTTCCGGAAACCATTAAGCTTTCCTTATATAACAGGCAACATATAGATGAACTTCTACCCAGTCCGTGACTGGGTAGAAGTTCATCTATATGTTGCCTGTTGACGCTCTGCTATCACAAGTGCTAGAATATATCCTAGTGAACAAGTCGGATTAATTTGGGATTGGAGAGAAACGACTCGGCGTGAGCCGTTGAAGGGAGAGGCCATGATGTTACGGGTATCAACAAAAGGCGAATATGGCGTGCGGATCATGGTTGACCTCGCCCGCCACTACAGTGAACGCCCCCGCTCACTCAGCGATATATCACAAGCAGAATCGCTACCACTTGCCTATTTGGAACAGTTGGTCAAGCTCTTGCGTGAGTCCGAGCCACCGCTGGTCATAAGCACACGAGGGGCGCACGGGGGCTACCGCCTGGGCCGTTCTCCCCAGGATATCTCCATGGGTGAGATCGTACGTATTCTCGAAGGCCCTATCTCCCCGATGATCTGCGCGACCGAGGGCGAGATGACCCGGGTGTGTAGCTTTATAGACGCCTGCAAAACCAAATATTTGTGGGCGCGGGTTCGTGATGCTGTCGCACAAACTCTTGACTCGATCACACTGGCAGAACTGGTAGTAGCCGAGGCCCCAGAATGGTCTCACACACCCGCACATTTTATAGCAATCTCTGATATTCACGTGGGAGCAAGCTCCAAAGATAATGAAGAAGGAGTTCGTTCCTTATCATAATAAGGAAGGTGTTTTCAGTACATGGGATCTGAACTTGTTATCAAGAACTTACACGCAAATATAGAAGGCAAGCCAATCTTACGCGGAGTGGACCTGACCGTCCGTCAGGGCGAAATTCACGCGCTGATGGGCCCCAATGGATCGGGTAAAAGCACACTTTCGAACGTGATCATGGGAAACCCCATGTATGAAGTGACCGAGGGCGAGGTCTGGTTCAAGGGGGAAAACATCCTTGAATATTCCCCTGACCGTCGCGCTCGCATGCGCCTCTTCCTGGCTTTTCAGTATCCAATGGCGATCCCTGGCGTGAGCGTTGCCAACTTCCTGCGCCGCTCGCTTGAGGCTGTGCGCGAGGGCAACAAGCCCCTTGAAGAGGGTGAAAATCCTACCGGCAAAGCGACCAAGCGTCGCTCGACATCGCCAGGCGAGTTCCGCAAGCTCTTACAGGAAAAAATGCGCCTGCTCAAAGTTGATAATAGCTTCATTAATCGCTCCATCAACGATGGCTTCTCCGGTGGCGAGAGAAAACGCGCCGAGATCCTGCAAATGGCGTTGCTTGAACCCGAAATCGCCTTGATGGACGAAACCGACTCCGGCCTGGATATCGATGCATTGCGTATCATCTCCGAAAGTGTCAACGCGCTGACCGGCCCCAACCTGGGCGTTTTGCTGATCACGCACTATCAACGCATACTCAATTATATCAAACCAGACTTCGTGCACGTCATGTTCAACGGCCGCATCGTCAAATCCGGCGACAGCAGTCTGGCCGCAGAGTTGGAAGACAAGGGCTACGAGTGGCTGAGACCGGCCGATCAGGAGAATGGAGAAACCGTTCATGCTTAACTTAGCTACCGGGTTCTCCCGTGACGCGGTTGAGCAACTGTCCCGCCAAAAGGGAGAGCCGGAATGGATGTTACAGAAGCGTTTGCAGGCGTGGGACTTTTATGAAAAGACGCCCGCACCACTGGGCCGTCGTGGCGATCTGGGCACCCTGCGCACGCTCTCAAACTTCAAGTTTCAACAGTTGCGCCCATACGTCCCATCAGAAGTTGGCGCTGCCTTACCAGCAGTCATCGAGCACGCGCTACAAGAGGCGCTGGTCGACCAACGTTCGGGCTTGATTGTGCAGTACAACGGCACCGTGGTACGTACCGAACTGAACCAGGAGATGAAGGACCAGGGCGTGATCCTGACCGACATGGAGACCGCTGTCCGCCAGTATCCCGAACTGGTTCAGCAGCATTTCATGACCGATTGCGTGCCCGTAACCAGCAGTAAGTACACGGCCCTACACGCCGCGTTTTGGAGTGGCGGCTTCTTTCTACACGTGCCACAGGGCGTGCAGGTCGATGTTCCCATTCTGGCACAGGTCTGGGTCGATGCGCCTGCCTCAGCCGCGTTTGCGCATACATTGATTATTGCCGAACAGGAGAGCAATCTCCGTTTTGTGCAGGAATATGTCTCGCACGTTGAGGAGACGGAGACTGCGTTGCTAAGCGACGTGGTCGAAGTCTACGCCAAAAACGTTGCCAACGTGGAGTTTAGCAACCTGCAAGACCTGGGGCAAAACGTCTGGAATATCAGCAATAAGAACTCGCGGCACTCCAACGATAGCAATGTGTCCTTCGTGATGGCCGACCTGGGCAGCAAGCTGACGCATTTAACCATTGGTGCGGGCTTGCAGGGCAACGGCAGCGCGGGCGAACTGGTGGGCGTCTTCTTTGCCGACCATGACCAGCGCTTCGCCCTCAACACGCTCTCGGACCATATCGGGCTCTCAACCAATGCCGAAACGCTTGTTAAGGGGGTGCTGACCGATGAGTCACGCGTCGAGTTCGATGGCATGATCCGCGTGCAGCCAAATGCGCAGCAGACGGCTTCGTTCTTGTCGGCTCATGGCCTGCTCTTGAGCAGGAAGGCACGTGGCGAATTTATTCCCGGCCTGGAAATCGGGGCCAACGAGGTTAGCGCCAGCCACGGTGCGACCACAGGCCAGATCGACGAAGATCAGCTTTTCTACCTGATGGTGCGCGGTATCGCGCGTCCCGAGGCGGAGCGTCTCATCGTCCAGGGCTTCTTCGAGCCAGTGCTCCAGCGTATCCCGCTTGAGAACTTGCGCGTACGCCTGCGCCGTGGCATCATCCGCCGCATGAGCGGCACCTCCGAGCTTGAAGCCGATACCTGGGTCGATGCGCAAGAGCGCTGGGAGATCGAAGGTGTAGACGAGCACGCCGTCCATCTCGACGAGAGTTCTCGCAACGACGAAGAGATCAAGTTGACCGAATATTAGTCTGTTCGCGTGTATGGGACGACCCCCGCAAGAGAGGTCGCTACCATACACGGGTCGCGGCTTCGCCGTCTATGGTAGCGACCTCTCTTGCGGGGGTCGAAAGAAATCGGGATCGTATGATAACAAATAATATCACGACAACAGAACAACAGGCGACAGCAGATGGCAACTCACGTACGATCGAAGAGATTCGTAGTGATTTTCCCATTCTGGCACGCCAGGTTCACGGCAAACCCCTCGTTTATCTTGATAGTGCCGCCAGTTCACAAAAGCCCCGACTTGTTATCGACGCCTTGACCCACTACTACGAGACCTATAATGCCAACGTGCATCGTGGCGTCTACGAGATCAGCGAAGAGGCCACGGCAGCAATGGAAAAGGCACGTGTCAAAATTGCCCGTTTCATCGCTGCCAAGCAGAGCAAACAAGTCATCTTTACGCGCAACACCAGCGAGAGCATCAACCTGGTTGCTTATAGCTGGGGTAATGCCAATATCAAAGCCGGCGACCTGATTGTGCTCAGCGAGATGGAGCACCATAGCAACCTCGTGCCCTGGCAACTGCTCGCACAGCGCAGCGGTGCACGGCTCGAATTCGTTCCGGTCACCGACGATGGCCTATTGCGCCAGGATATCTACGAGCAATTGTTACAACAACAGCCGAAGCTGGTCGCCTTCACGCATATGTCGAACGTGCTGGGAACGATTAATCCGGCCAAAGAAATGATTGCGCAGGCGCACGCAGCCGGAGCTATTGTACTACTTGATGCTGCACAAAGCGTGCCCCACCTGCCGGTCAACGTGCAAGAACTCGACGCTGATTTCGTCTGCTTCAGCGGCCATAAGATGCTTGGTCCTACCGGCATCGGCGTACTTTATGGCAAGCGTGCCTTGCTTGAAGCGATGCCTCCTTTCATGGGTGGCGGCGATATGATTCGCACCGTGCACCTGCGCGAGTCCACGTGGAACGATCTGCCCTGGAAGTTTGAGGCCGGTACGCCCGCTATTGCCGAAGCTATCGGCATGGGCGTTGCTACCGACTACCTGAATGCCCTGGGCATGGAGTCAGTGTGCCAACACGAGCGCGAGATTACCAGCTACGCCATGCAACAATTGCAAACCATCCCCGGCCTGACCACCTTCGGACCCAGTGCCGAGCAGCGCGGTGGCGTGATCTCGTTCGTACTCGATGATATCCACCCGCACGACCTGGCCTCAATTCTCGACCAGCAAGCCGGTGTCGCTATTCGTGCAGGCCACCACTGCGCACAACCACTGATGGATCGCTACAACGTAGCCGCAACCGCACGCGCCAGTTTTTACGTGTACACAACACGAACTGATATTGATGCACTGATCCAGGGTTTATATACGGCAAAACAGATTTTCAATTTTTGATAGCCCATTTCCAATAGGAATAAAGGATGCGGCGCACAAACCGGGAGGAAAGTATTGTATGTCGATGGATTATCGTGAATATATTCTGGACCACTATCGCGATCCACGCAACTATGGCACCCTGGACGATCCTGACGTGCATTCGGAAGACACCAATCCGCTGTGTGGAGACCAGCTTAGTATGGATATTCAGATCGAGGGGGACCACGTCAAAGCCGTGCGTTTTCAGGGCCGAGGCTGTGCTATTAGCCAGGCCGCGGCCTCGATGCTCTCCGAGATGATCGATGGCAAGACGGTTGAGGAGATTACGGCGCTGGGCAAAGACGATGTGCTCGAAGCCCTGGGCATTTCTATCAGCCCGGCGCGTACCAAGTGTGCCTTCCTCTCGCTACGTGTCCTACATCGTGGCCTGGCTGTTGCCGGACTGGAAAAGCCCCCCACCGACGATGAAGAGGATGAGGCCCTATAAAAAGCCATCTGAGGAAGATAGAACAAGCTATGTCTGATTATGACGATATAGAGTATATAAAAGCAGCCGACGTTGCCGACCTTGAAGACGAGGGGCTCTACCCGCTAGAGGTCGATGGCGAGCCAATCTGCCTGGCAAAGGTGGGCCAGGATATCTACGCCTTCACCGATAACTGTACCCACATCAGCGGCCCCCTCAACGAAGGCAACCTGGAGGGTTGCGTGCTGACCTGCCCGTGGCACCTTGCACAATTCGACGTACGCGACGGCAAGGTATTGCGCGGACCAGCCCGCCAGCCCATCACCACCTATCCGATCAAAATCGAAGCAGGCAGTATTTACGTCGGACTTCCCCCAGAAGAATAATTTCTGAGGGGATTTTTTGAAAAATTTGCTGTGCAAAATCTTTCTTAGCGTAGATGTATACTTGTTTTTACATGAAATGCGTGCCATTGTATCCGTATGGCACGCATGTTTCCCCAAGCCTTACGAGAAGCCATAGGAACGCTCCACACCTACATGTATCCATTTACTACAGTTCAATAAAGTTCAGCAAAAATCAGCAAAATATTATATCTAAGGTGTCAAAACAGGTGTCAATTTGCAAAGAGAAAAAGGTAGCATACAGTGGCTTAACATCTTCTCTCAATACCATCGTTACCACAAAAAAACCAAGAATGGCAATCTTGGCTTGAGAAAGGGTGAAGAGACAGACAAGATTCCATAGCTGTGGTGAAAGCCTGTTTCAAAGGGAAGCGGCACTACTTCCTTATCAGTTGTTCAATGGTCAAAAGGAGATCATCTGTCTCGAATGGTTTGCCCATCCCACGTATCTTACGCAAGCTCAACTGCGCCTCCAGTTCCCTGTTGGGGAGATTGGCACTCAACAGGAGAGCTGGCACCATCTCTTGACCGGCTCCTCTATGAAGCTGATCATATAAAGCAAGACC
>DATAYF010000453.1:0-7711 GCA_036272735.1 Ktedonobacteraceae bacterium | reverse complement strand
TGTTTAGGGGATTATATAGATGAGTCTACATGTGCCCGGGCACATGTAGACTCATCTATATAATCCCAGCAATTAAAGCTCTTCGCAATGCTTCTTTTTTCGAACACTGCAGGAGCGACGCTTCCAGTCTATGACTTTTGGGTGGGGGCAAAAAAGCAATCTAAGATCGCAACGCGGAAATGCCTTGCTTATGAAATGATGGGATGTTATACTGTATTCGAAAAATAAGTGTTTTTAAATATACTAACAGGATAAACATACAATGCTATGACACGCTCATTCATAGCATTGCTTATTTTTAGGAAGGTGTACTTCTTATGTCCTTGCAGGGTCGTAGGCTGATTTTGTGTAGTAGACAACTTTTAGCGCGTCCTGCGAATCGCCGCTGCTTTGCCCATGGTCTGGCGCTATTTTTGCTTGCGGCGATGATATTTATTGAATTTGCTCCAATTAGTACTTTGGGTGCCCAGGCCCAGACTGCTCAGGTGCAAAGTCATACCGTTCCTAGCGTTGACAATACGTGCAATCGTGCGTATTACTCGAACGATGGTAACCCTTTTCAGCTTTGCCCAGATCCATTTCCGGGGGGCGGCAATTGTGTCTGGTGGGCCTGGGAGCAGTGGCATCTTTTAGGCTATGACTTGCCGCTGAATTGGGGCAACGCCGCCGATTGGGTGACGGACGCTGAACATTCAGGTTTGTCTGTGGGGACAGTTCCGCGCGTCAGCTCGATTGCTGTATTTCCGCGAGCTGATGGGGTCTGGGCGTTTGGACCTGAAGGTCATGTCGCATTCGTTACGTCCGTGAGTAGCGATCAAACCACATTTAATGTGACGTATCAAAATTATGGTGATCCTACTCCTATGTATATCGGACAAAACTACAATACCTCCGTGATCAATCAACCAAACTTTCAAGATAGCCAGCTCCGCTTCATCTATTTCCCTACCAATCTTAATCCACAGCGCTTTGCTGCCTTACCGGGCGTCGGCAATACTGATGCTGCCGCGCTTGCACAAGCCAACAATGCGAATGCCAACCAATCAACTGCCGCTGGCGCTGCGACTCGCGCCACTATGACCGATAATCGTCTCTCGCTTGGTTTCTCATCAAACTCCTCTGAGCAGGAATTCAATGCCGACTTCGCTGGGACGGGCCTGAGCAATATACTGTTGTATAATCGTCGTGCAGGGCGCCTTGACGTGCTGAGTCTCTATTCGCCTCCGCTCTCTCTGCGTGCGACCCACCAGGTATCGTTCAATACTTATTCTCAGGACGGTCAGCCGTCCCCGCAAATTGTCAGCCTGGGCGACAAGACCACTCCGGCCGGTAAGTGGGGATCGTCATTAGATGTGCATGTCGGTTATTTTTCCGGTTCGAAAACTGCTGAAATTTTGTTGTATGATCGCGTTACCGGTGGTATGCAAATACTCAGCCTCAACCCGGACTTGTCGATTAAAAAGCACGTCGTTTTGCCAAATATTGGACCAGGTTGGGAACTCTATGTGGGGCGTTTTGATGGCAAGAGCAGCGGCATTTTCATGTACAAGCGCTATGCACAGGCCGATCCTAATGCTGCTAGCTCTTTGCCGGTTAGTTCTTCCAACGATACTATACCTGGCTTGACGCCAACTACACCGCCAACTATTTCCAGCCTGCCGACGCCGGGTTCGACGGTAACAGCAACGCCGAAGCCAACGACAACAGTAACCCCCAGGCCGACAGCGACGCCCGCGCCGACGCCAAAGCCGACGCCCGCGCCAAAGCCGACGGCGACGCCCGCGCCAAAGCCGACGGCGACGCCAAGTCCGACACCGAAGGCAACATCGACGCCGACGGCGACGCCAAGTCCGACACCGAAGGCAACATCGACGCCGACGCCAAGCCCCACGCCAAAGGCGGCAGTGACGCTAACACCAAGCCCCACGCCAAAGGCGGCAGTGACGCTAACACCAAGCCCCACGGCAACGTCAACGCCGAAAGCAATGGTAACACCAACGGCAGCGCCCAAGACAATCGGTGCGCTTGGTATCTTGCAGCCACCGTCTTTGCCCGATGTAACCAATACTGATACGTTACCCAGTGGAGCGGATCTCAGTGGTTCTGCATTGCAGAACTGGGAGAAGCAGGGGCGCACGGCTAATATTATGGTGATGAGCTTTAAGCCGGACTTGAGTATTCGCATAAAGCAGCAGTATACGCTGTGGCATGCCAATTGGGAGGTGTACGTCGGCGGCTTTGATAGTTCACATAAAGATGGTGTATTTCTCTATGATCGGCAGGTAGGTGAAGGGCGTCTCCTGGATTTCAACAACCAGATGAAGGTCGTGCACTTCCAACAACTGCATAATCTGGATAGCAACTGGCAGGTCTCTAGTGGAGATTTTATTGGCGCTGGAAGATCTCAGCTATTATTCTACGATCCTAACTCTGGCAGTGCTCAGCTTATGACGTTCAAATCCAATTTAGCCCTGAATAAGCAGCAGAGTTATAACAACTGGGGCACAAATACGGTGCTGTACGTCGGACATTTTGGTCTGCCGACGCTTAGTGTGATGCTCTATGATCCGCAAGCAGCAAATAGTACCTTCATGGCGTTTAACTCTTCATTGAATGTGTCCCATCAGTACACAGTACAAAGCTGGGATCAGAATTGGCAAATTTTGATCGGGTCATTCCTTGATCACACGCGCTGCGCATCCAATAGCGATTGCACGAATGACGATGATATCCTTGTTTTAAATCGTCAGACAGGACAATTGCAGCAATACGTTTTCTCATTTGGGCGTAAATTCCAGGTGTTCGATAACCGTTTGCAGTCCTTCTTGCGTACGGGTGCTGCCAGTGAATACCAGATGAGATCGGTTGACACCACGAGATTCAGCCTATCGACAACGCTGAGTACTGATATCCATGATGAGGAACTTTATTAAAAAGTAATCTTGCCGTGATACAATAGCAGCTATGCGACATATATTTTTGATCGGGCTTCCTGGTAGCGGCAAAAGCACCGTGGGGCGTTGCCTCGCCCAACGTTTAGGGAAACCGCTATTTGACATTGATGCGCTTATTGAAGCAGAATGTGCAGAGAGCATCGCAGCTATTTTTGCACTGCATGGTGAGGACTATTTTCGCGTCTGTGAGAGTCGCGTATTGGCAGAGGTGACGCAGGAGGTTGAGAGTGCGGTAATTGTTACCGGTGGTGGCATCGTGGTTCGTGAGGAGAATCGTGCCCTGATGGCTGAACGAGGCATACGGATCCATTTGCAGGTTGAGCCACAAGAAGCCCTGGAGCGCCTGCGTAGTCAGCAAGCGATGGCATTGACGCAGGGGATGATCCCCGAAGTACGCCCCCTTCTCTCCGGCCCCAGCCCCCTCGCATCTTTACTCACGCTTCTTGCTACGCGTAACGGTTGGTATGATGAAGCTGAATTGTCGTGTTCAACCCAGGGGAAAGATATAGAACAGGTCGCACAGGAGATTATGGCTATGCTCAATGGTTCTGGTTCGTTTGCGGAGGGGCAGCCCATCGTGCAGCACGTGCAGGTAGATCAGGGCTATGATACGGTGGTCGATTGGGGCGGTATTGGGCGTTTGCCCCAGTACTTGAGCCGTTTAGCGTTACCTCCAAGGGTGTTTCTGATTACCGATAGTAATGTGCAAAAGCTATACCTGCCCACGGTCATGCAAAATTTGACTGCGGCAGGTTTTGACCCCTATCTTTACGTCGTTCCTGCGGGCGAGGGGAGCAAGTCTTTTTCTCAGCTTCAGGCCATCTATAACTGGTTGGTAGAGATGCATGCCGAGCGTCGTGAAGCTATTATTGCCTTTGGTGGGGGGGTCGTGGGTGATCTAGTTGGCTTCGTGGCGGCCACCTATCTACGCGGTGTGCCCCTGGTGCACATACCTACCTCGCTGCTGGCGCAAGTTGATTCGGCAATTGGCGGCAAAACCGGTATCAACCATCCGCGCGGCAAAAACCTGATCGGGGCCTTTTATCATCCGCGCCTTGTGCTTGTCGATCCTTCTGCCCTTTTGACGCTTCCTGTTCGAGAGCGCACCGAGGGATGGGCAGAAGTGGTAAAGTATGGTATTATACTCGACACTGAATTGTTTGCCTTGCTAGAGGCGCAAGCAGATGCATTGCGTAGCTTTGATCATCCTCCCGTAGATTTGTTGTGTCAAATCATTGCCCGTTGTATCGAGTTAAAGGTGAACGTGATTGAGGATGATGAAAAAGAGCGCGGTCGTCGGGCGATTCTCAATTATGGTCATACGATTGGTCATGCCCTGGAAAATGCTTCTGGCTACGGTGAACTACTCCACGGTGAAGCTGTTTCGCTAGGGATGAGTGCAGCGGCACGGCTCGCTGTCGCGGCGGGATATTGGTCGAGCGACGATGCCCGTCGACAAAATAGGGTGCTGGCAGCATTGGGATTACCAATCGTTTATAGCGGTACTGTGCGTGCGCAAGAGATTATGGCGACCATGCAGTTAGACAAAAAGGTGGTCGGCAAGCGCGTTCACTGGATTATGCCACGCCGTATTGGGGAGGTCATGATTACAGAATTGCCAGATGAGTTAGTGGAGCGTGTGATTGCAGAGTTTTTTTCGGGAAAGAAGCGATAGCCGATGTCAAAAATACTCGTTTTAAATGGCCCCAATCTTAATATGCAAGGCGCCAGAGAGCCTGAAGTATATGGGACAATGGCCTTGCCACAAATTCAATCTATCATCAGCGCGCGCGCGCAAGAGCTAAAAATCGAAGTAGAATTTTTCCAATCCAATCACGAAGGTGCTTTGATAGACTGTATCCAGCAGCACATGGGGAGCACAGAGGGGATTATTATCAATCCCGGTGCACTCACTCACTACTCTTTTGCGTTACGCGATGCGCTAGCGGCAGCCAATATTCCTACTATCGAGGTACATCTTAGTAATATTTATGCACGTGAGCACTTTCGGCATCGCTCGGTGATTGCGCCGGTGAGTCGTGGACATATCGCCGGATTAGACTGGCGTGGGTATGTGCTTGCGCTGGAAGCCCTGGCTGAAATCATACAAGCGGAACATAGCAATGAGGGGCAGATATAAGATTGCGCTCTCGAAAAGAGTTATCGTGATTAGTGACCAAACATTCGTGCATGCGTGTGAATAGATTGATCGGTGCATGACAGATGCTAGAGGAGATTTTTTTCGATGATATCCACCAGTGATTTAAAAAAAGGTTTGACTATAGAGGCGGAAAGCCAGATTTGTAGCGTTGTTGAATGGCAGCATGTCAAGATTGGTCGTGGCGGCGCTATCGTGCGTATGAAGATGCGTAACCTGCGTACTGGCGCGATTTTTGATCGTACGTACGACTCGGGTGATAAATTTCGGCGCATCTACCTGGATCGTTCGACGGTCACATACCAATATCAGGATGGCGATCAGTATCACTTCATGGATACGAGTACGTACGATGACATCGTCCTCACCGAAGCACAATTGGGGAACGCGAAAAGCTATCTCATCGATAACCTTGAGATGGATATTGTGCGGTACGAAGATGAGCCAATTTCTGTTGAGCTGCCCGAAAAGCTTGCTCTGCGCGTCACCTATACAGAGCCTGGTTACAAAGGGGATACGGCGACTGGGGGCACAAAACCAGCGACCACCGAGACTGGCTTGGTCGTGCAGGTTCCATTGTTCATCTCCACTGATGCTGTGATTCGCGTGAATACTACTACCGGTGCATACGTTGAGCGGGTATAGCCCCAGCGCTAACCCACTGCCCTGCAAAGACAGCTAATAGGAGGTGATCAATTATGGAGACCAAACAGCACTATCCCTACGACGTGGAAGCTATCGCGGACGTGGAGAGTACGCAGCAGATCAGCGTTGAGCAACTGCAACATCTGGTGCAGTTGCTTGATCGTAGTGACGTTTCCGAGGTAGAGGTGAAGCGTCATGCAGAAGGGACGCGCCTGGTGTTACGCAAGGCCGTATCTGGTGACGGAGCCGCTTTTGGAGCGTACCAGGTGGCATCAGCGCCCTCTGAAGAAGGAACGAAAGAGCCAGTGGTAGACAATAAGCAGGCGGTTGTGGCACCACTGGTTGGTATTTTTCATCACTGGGTGAAGCCACGAGGGAAGGCGCTCGTTGCCGTAGGCGACCGCGTAAAGCTTGGACAGTTGATCGGAGCTATTCAGTCGTTAAATGTGATTTACGAAGTGGAGACCACGGTTGCTGGCCGTGTTGCAGAAGTACTTGTGCAAGATGGGCAGCCTGTGGAATATGGGCAACCATTAATGATGATTGAGAGTGCCGAGGAGGCGTAGCTTCATGCATCTATTTGATTCGCCCGATGACGCATCCATCATGAGTGTTTCTGCGCTTGCTCTCTATCTGAAAGAAGTGTTGGAGACGGATGAGGTTTTGCAAACTGCCTGGGTGCATGGAGAAGTTTCTAATTATAAAGTTTACTCCTCTTCTGGACATTGTTATTTTACGCTGAAAGAGGGCGATGCGCAGTTGCACTGTGTGTTTTTTAAGCACGCGCGTTTGCGCACGCAGGCACCGGAGTTGCGTAATGGCATGGCTATAGCTGTCAACGGCCGCGTTTCTTTTTATGAGCGCGATGGAAAGTTGCAGTGCTACGTCGATAGTGTCGAATCGCTAGGTGAAGGAGCATTGTTTCAACGCTTTGAGCAACTAAAAGCGCGCCTCACCGCCGAGGGATTGTTTGAGTTGGAACGGAAACGTCCGATTCCTGAGCAACCAGCGATCATCGGTATCGTCACGTCACTTCAGGCGGCTGCATTGCGTGATATGCTGCGTGTGCTACGTACGCGTTATCCGGTAGCCCAGGTGCTGGTTGCACCCTCTTTGGTTCAGGGAACTGATGCGCCGACCTCTATTGCCGCGGCCCTTGATTTACTGAACGAGCATGGTGAGGCGGATGTGATTATCGTTGGCCGTGGCGGCGGATCGATAGAAGAGTTGTGGGCCTTTAATGAAGAGGTGGTTGCACGAGCCATTGCGCGTTCACGCATCCCGGTCATTAGTGGTGTTGGGCACGAAACAGATTTTACCATTGCCGATTTTGTGGCTGATCATCGGGCCTCGACGCCAACAGCCGCCGCTACAGCGGCTGTACCGGATATCGAGGAATGGCGCGAAGACATCGAGCAGATGCAACAGGTGCTCGTCTCGCTCATGGAGGATCGCCTGGCAGAATGGCACGCCCAACTGACGCATGTGCAGAGTAACCTGCTCCGTGAAAGTCCGCTGGGGATGGTGGATCGCAGACGCCAGCAATTAGACGAAGGAACCGAGCGTTTGCAAGTGAGTATCCAACACCGTCTCGCTTTGCATACTGAGCGCTTGCGTGGTATTGCGGCACAACTTCACTCGTTGAGTCCATTAGTAACCATCGCCCGAGGGTATACGATTGCACGTCGTGACGACGATCAGATAGTAGTATCAAGTGTGCAACAGGTACAGACGGGCACAAAGTTGACGCTCCAGGTGCAAGATGGCCATATTCCGGTCGAAGTTCGTTCATGATCGTTGATTGAGGTGAAGGTATGGATCAGTTTTCTTTTGAAGAAGCATTTGCACGACTCGAGTCCACTGTAACCGAGCTACAGAATGGACAAATGTCTCTCGAAGAAGCTTTAGCACGGTATCAAGATGGTATGAAATTAGCGCAACATTGCAACGTACT
>DATAYF010000452.1:0-4803 GCA_036272735.1 Ktedonobacteraceae bacterium | reverse complement strand
TGAACACCCCCCTGCCTTCACAGGAGAAGCACAATATCACGCCACCCCCGTGACATGCTGTGCAGCGAGCATACTGTTTGTTGTTCTGATCACTCTGGTGCATAGTATCTCTCAAATAGTTACGTGTCTGATTAACTTCTTCCTTATCAAATGTTTCTGTATAGTTTTTAAACTCACAAAGTAAAAAATTTGCGTCAAACTCCTGCCGAACTTCTTCCCATCCCCGTTTTGCACCTCTTAAAGGAAACAATGCATCACGTCTCTCCAAACCATTAAGCGTTCTTGGTTGCGTTTGCGGTTTTTTGAGTGCAGGAACAAAAACTTCTGTAAGGATTGCAACACATATACCTTCGTACTTATGGCAATCCTCTTGTCCTGGTCGGCACCTTATAATGCCCCTGATATTTCAGACAAAAAGAAAGAGGCTTGTAAGGTGTAAAATGGGATATGCAGAAAAAGAAACGGAAACAATATACAGCAGACTTCAAGGCGAAAGTTGCCAAGGAGATGCTCAAAGAAGAAAAGACAGTGGGGCAATTGGCCGCCGAATACGAGGTGCATAGCAATATGCTCTATCGCTGGCGAGAGCAGATGTTAGCTGGCTTGCCCAGCCTCTTCAGCGATCAGGTGGTCCAGGAGCTGGCCGAGAAGGAAGCCGAGTGGGAGAAGGAGCGAGAAGCCTTATACGCCGATATTGGACGCTTAACCAGTGCCGTTGACGTGGTTGGAAAAAAAATCTCGCGCAGGGTCTAAGTAGAGAAGAACGGCGCAGGCTGATCGACTGGGAGAACCGGGAGCTGCCGGTAAGCATGCAGGCGGACTTGCTAAGCCTGAATCGCTCGAGCCTCTACTATCAACCGGTGCCTCCTTCGTCCGAAGAAGTGGCTCTCAAACATCGGATCGACGAAATCTACACGGCACATTGTTATTACGGCTACCGACGCATCGCCGCACAACTCCACCGGGAGGGGCAACCGATCAATCAAAAAACGGTCGCTCGGTACATGCAAGAGATGGGATTGGTCGCCGTCTATCCCGGCCCGAATCTGAGCAAGCGAGCACATCAGGCGGCCATCTTTCCCTATCTGCTGGCCAACGTGAAGGCAAGCATGCCCAATCATATTTGGGGACTGGATATCACGTATATTCGCTTGCGCCGTGGCTGGATGTACCTGATCGCGATCTTGGATTGGTACTCACGCTATGTGGTGAGTTGGGAACTCGATCAAAGCTTGCAGATCGCCTTCGTACTGGAGGCGATGCAGCGAGCACTGAGACAAGCGGTGCCACAGATTTGTAATAGCGATCAAGGCAGTCACTTTACCAGCCCGCAGTATACGCAGTTGCTGCTCTCACATGAGGTGCGCATTAGCATGGATAGTAAAGGTCGAGCACTTGACAATATTTTTACTGAACGCTTGTGGCGTACGATCACATATGAGGAGGTCTATTTGAAAGAGTATGCCAGCCCTCGAGAAGCACGGGAAGGGCTCAGAGGCTACCTGCGCTTTTACAATGAGCAACGGCTTCATCAAGCATTGGGCTATCAGACGCCCGCAGAAGTCTCCTTCGCTTAGACCAGCGGGGAGCAAAGCGCCTTGCAGGAGCATACCCATGATGGCTAACGTCGTCCCCAATCTCACAAGCGAAACAAAAGGAGGAAGAGGTGAGTAGTTATTCACTTCCACAAGCGCCGCACTCCTACCGTGAGGAAGAGGTGCATTTCCAGTCTGGCGAGGCAACTCTAGCAGGGGTATTGTGCTTACCGCCAGGC
Source organism: Ktedonobacteraceae bacterium (assembly GCA_036272735.1). Taxonomy (GTDB): domain Bacteria; phylum Chloroflexota; class Ktedonobacteria; order Ktedonobacterales; family Ktedonobacteraceae; genus DATAYF01. The sequence goes on along the minus strand of DATAYF010000452.1, from coordinate 3,029 downwards.
CCCGGCCCGTATCCAGCCGTCATCTATATTCCTGGCTCAGGTTGGGCTGCGCGAGATGGGTTCGGGATGTTGCCACAGCATTGGGAAGCCTTTGCCAGGCGAGGTATTGCCTCACTCTCCTGGGACAAACCCGGGGTAGGAGATTCATCCGGGGACTGGACTGCACAAACGATGCAAGATCGAGCACAGGAGGCCTTAGCCGCCATCAGATTTCTCAAAGGACAGCCGGAGATTGTCCCCACGAAGATTGGGGCATGGGGTATTAGTCAAGCGGGATGGGTTCTGCCGCTCGTGTGTTCGCTCTCCTCAGAGAGCGTGGCGTTTCTCATGGCAGTCTCGGTACCGGTGGGAACAGGGGACGAACAAGAACTCTTTCGGATCGCTCACCAACTTCCTGCTGACGGCTATCCAGCGCTCACTGTGGACAAGGCGCTCGCCTTTAGTCAGCTCCGCATCTATTTAAAAAACCAGCACGCCCCATTTGACTGCATCGCGCAACTGCAGAGCCTCGTCGAAGAGGAACCCTGGTTTGCCGAGGTTGGGGCATGGGACGCTGATGCCTACGACTTCTTGAGACGACTAGAAGCAGACATCTCCATCCCACGATTACTCGAAACGATCACCTGCCCCGTATTGGCGATCTTTGGTGAGCGAGACACGATTGTCGATGGCAAGCAAAGTGCTCAGGTCTATGCGTGCGCACTCAAAAAAGCAGGGAATGCCGACGTGACCATCACGACCTTTCCCGCTGCTGACCATGCGCTCTTTCTCAGTGAGACAGGGGGTATGAAGGAATTACAACAGTCGTTTCTCAAGCCCGCAGGCCAGAAAATCTTTGCGCCTGGATACCTTGATTTCCTCGCCGAATGGGTCCAACAACGTTTTGGCAAGAGGAATCAGCAAGCACCAGAACCTGGCGGCCACCAACCGGGAGGAGCGTGATGCGACTCATAGCCATACGGCAACGAAAAAAGGAGTTTACAAGCATCTCGTCAGTCGGTATCGTTTAGATGAATAAGGAAGCTGCACCTTAGAATTCAACTTTTGAATGTCTTGACAAAAAGGGTCACTGTACTTTCCTATCAATTTAAGAAGTTAGTTCGTAGTGCTGGCCTACCTCACATGCGTTTTCATGATCTCCGTCACAGTGCAGCAACAATCCTATTAAGTATGAAGATACCAGCTCATATCGTTCAACGCATTCTTGGTCATCATGATGTCGCTACGACGCTAGGGATATATGGTCATATTCTACAATCCATACATATCGTCTAATGACTTAGACGATATGTATGGGGGATAAAACGCATATCTCTTACCAGCCCTTGTAGATTGCGCTACAAGGGCTCGTTCATCTCTGCCTGAACCAGGGTCCTTCCCAATGTCGGTATGCCTACCCTGTTGGGAGTTTTTCAAAAATTCTCTATCCGCCTCTTTGGGCTCATGCTCATTCTTGGGGATTACTGTCTGCTTGCTGTGCATAAAGAGCACACAATCGAGAGAAACTTCCTGCTCGATATGTCAAGCAAGCAACCTCTAAGTCCCCAAATTGTTACTGGTGGCGAAGTCAAAAAGGGTGCTCACTCTGAGCTTGAACGTGTTCAATGTTGAGCGTGAAAATTGACTTCGCCACCAGTAACCAAATTGGAGAAGAGCCATATCTTCGCCACTTAGGCGGCCAATTTGTCAAAAGAGGAAGAGTGGCGAGAATATGGCTCTTGATCACTTTGGGGGCTTACTACTTGCTTCCTGAGCTGAATAAGAGCTAGACCGAGCAAAAAATCCAGCTTGTGATGAGTAGCAAGCGAATACCAAGCCCCCGAAGTGGGCAAGAGCCAATCAATGAGGTAATTTCTTGACTATTATCTGAGGTACATCATGGGACTCATTCTCGAAATGAAAGTGGTTTGACCGGCCTATGAAGCTTCTTTGAGTGGTTAACGAAAGAGAAAGACAAAGCCGGTATTACCTCAGATAATTGTCAAAATTTCGCTCATCGATTAGATCTGGCACGCTTTTGGTGAATGATAAGCTTATCTGACGACCAAGCCAGAAGTGTGGCTACGGTGCAACTGGGGCATGACCTCACGCATTCCTGACCGTAATCACGGTCACCCAGCGGAGCCGCATTACGGACGCGGACAGGGCCGCTACAAATCAACGCGGCCTTTATCTCGTTTCTGCTCGATGCGCGACGACTCTCAAGACCTCCCAACGAATCACACCACTAAATGGGCGGATGACGAACCAGTATGCCGTGAAGGCCCGCATGGTCTCTGGGTCCATCGCCTGAATACGGGTCTCAGTACTGAGCAGATTGCCCTTGGGAGTGGATTCCAGGCGGAACTCCATCCCTACCTTGAGCCATCCATTTCCGGTCCACTCTCGCAAACCTACCGCGTCTAGGACGGGCGGCGTCGATCCTCCCTGCAAGCGCCAGGCCTGGCTGAGGCCTGCCGAGATCACGACATGGGGAGGCTCGGAGAACAGAATGGGAATGGGCGTGACGTCGAGAAAGGTGCGCCTTGCCAAGCTTGGATGCTTTTTGCCGGAGGGTTTCGCAGGTAGGAGACGCAGGCTCTCGAGCACGAGTCCAAGAGGGAGCGCGGACATCGGCACCGTGTTCAGCTCATCCCATATCTCGGCGAGCGGGGCGGCGATGATACGGGAGTGACACATGCGAAATTGCGGGTTCGGTACAACGTTATCGAGATTCAACACCTACTTCCTCCTGAACGAGCCTTCGATGAGTCCCATCGGAAATCTGGACTGCCTTGGGATCCTTGGAGACGCTGAAGTTTGGTCTTCGTCGCTCTCTGTCATTGCATTATAGCAGATCCGTGTCGTGCCTCCCTCCTCGACTGTAGATGATGACAATCATGCTCTGTAGTGCATCTGAAAAACTAGCTCATAAGCAAGCATATTCCATGGAACTCACCAGTTGGCATCACCAAAAGTGAGCCAGAACCGTTTAATCTCAAAATTTACACTTGACCTTCCAGCGATGGGAAGGTGGACACTTCTTTTGA
>DATAYF010000451.1:0-5037 GCA_036272735.1 Ktedonobacteraceae bacterium | reverse complement strand
GAGGGGCGGTAGCGGTAGCATTATCGGAGAGCACGCTGCACATCCCGTCGCTGCAAACCGATAATTTTGGCGGCGCGAAGGCTATGACGGCGCGCTTGATCGAGCTTGGGCACACGCGTATCGCTTTTATCGCCGGACCCGCCAAACTGGCGGTAGCCAACGTACGCCTTCAGGGATACATGGCGGCAATGGTAGAGGCTGGCCTGACGATTGATCCGCACCTGATCATCGAGGCTGATTTTCTTCAATCGGGCGGAGAACAGGCGGCGCAGCATATTCATCAGATGCCCACGAGCCTGCGTCCATCAGCCGTCTTCGCGGCCAATGGCGAGATGGCATTCGGCGTGCTGTTGGGCCTGGGACGCCTGGGATGGCATGTTCCACAAGGTATTTCTGTGTGCGGCTTCGACGACCTGCCAATGGCGCAGCTTGTCGCGCCCGCGCTCACGACCGTGCAAGTTCCTGTACGCCTGCTTGGTCGGGCTGGGGCGCAAAAGTTGTTCGCGCAACTCAAGGGCGAAGAGGTTAGCGATATCGAAACGCTGCCCACAAAGATCATCGAGCGCGGATCTACCGCGCCCGTGTCGCAGTAGAAATACATAAAGGAACGGTAATGGTTTGGCCAAACCATTACCGTTCCTTTATGTATTGTTGTCAGGTTATTATTCGATGCGACGTTTACGACGTTGCAGGGCTTCTTGCGCGGTCTGTGCCTGATCGGGGCTGGTGGGACCGGTCCTCTCCTCGTCGGGCTGGTAGCGGAACGGGCTGAGGGTTTCGGGTGTACCGGTTTCCTGGTTGTAGCCGACCTCGACAACTTGCTCGCGACGCCAGGCATTGATGGGTTTGGTGCCTGGAGGTGGTGGCGTCACCCAGGGGCCGGGTTTGGAGGTCGGCCACGTGGGATAGTGCGGTACGATATGTTGGGGAGCGGGTGCTTCTGGTTGCACCGCCGGGTCCGGCTGCCGTTCGGCATCGGGGACGACAACCTGTTGTGCCTTGTCTTTATGCCTGGCAGAAGATGATGTTTTTTGCTTTTGAGCCATCGATACTACCTTCCTTTAATATGCGATAGAATACCAGCGGGATACTCTCTAAAAATACGTCTCGATAATTTGCTTGCTTTATAAATAACGAGTCAAGCTGCTTCTTATTGTACATCGTCCCGCCTACTCGTAGACAAGAGACGACCCGTGCGAGGGGGGTCGCTACCACATACACGGGATGCGACTTCGTCGTATATGGTAGCGACCCCCCTTGCACGGGTCGTTCACCTAATGATACACTGATAATACGTGGAGGATGGATAACAGAGAAATACTCGTATCCTGAGAGTGAGGAAAGCCATGATAGAAGCACTAAGAGATGCATTTTAACGAAGCTGCACAGCTTTCGGAAGACGAGCAAAAGCATATCGTTGAGCTTATAAGAGAGGAAATAGCTTCAGAAAAGCGCTGGCAAACGCTCTTTCACGACCCCAGATCTGACCGTGTTCTTGGAGATCTGGTGGCCGAAGCACTTGCAGAGGATGCAGCCGGAGAATAGATGTAGAGACCGATTTATCGTGTCCGCGTCTCCTTCCAGCTAACTAGCCCAACGCCTGACATCGTTGCTGCTGCGATGTTGATTGGTCGATAAGGCACAGCGGACACGATAAATCGGTCCCTACAGGCATTTTGTGCATCCTTTTCCTTCGTTAAAGTTCACGCCAATGGATAAAATCTCCTTCCGCTACCTAAAGAACAATAGCTATCACCTCGTGAACACAGCAAATAGACACTTTGCACTTTACTTTGTAACAGCCTTGGTAACAGCCTTGGTAACACATGTTTTTGTATTGCCGTTTTCAGTAAGCCGAAAAGAATAGGGTTTATAGAAGCTACGAACGCGAAAAATCATCGCATCGTACAATCGTGATCGAATCGGAGATGTTATGATCGACTTAAGCGATCCCACACTCGATGAGCGACTACGCCGACGAAACGCAGAGGGGCATTACGAAATTAGTGAGAAAGAGATCATTCTCACGGTGCGCAGCTTGCAGGCATCCGGGCAGGCTTCCACGGCTCGTATGTTGGCGGAGACTTTGCTGGAGCGCTGCACGCCCGCCTTTCTGTTTCACAGTAAGGGGTTAAGCCATCGTCCCGACTTGCGCGAAGAGGCCGTCGCCAACATGAATGAGCACCTGTTACGCGAGATGCTCAATCCTGACGAGCGGTTCATGATCCAGAATTTTGTGCATTATTTGCGCTGCCTGTGCGCCGACGAATTCAAGCGGGTGTTGCGCCAGGAAGGCTTGCACTACCGGCGTGATACCGAGGGAAGACCCGCGGGCCGCCCGCAACATGTTCCACGGGCATTGATGGAACCATTGCAGACGACCAATAACGACGAGACAGGCCCGATCAGCGCAGATGTGGCCGATCCCCACGACCAGTTCGAGCAGATGCACGCCGAGGACGAAAGCCAACGCATCCTGACCTATTTGAGCGATCCGCTTGATCGTTCGATTATGGTACTACGCGCCATGGAAGAGATGAAATGGGATGATATCGCCAAGCTGTGCGCACGCACAGAGCGCACGGTACGTTCGCGCTACCAACGAGCGTGTGATTATCTGCGCACGCGCATGGCCGAAGAAGAGCCTGTCGCCTATTCGTCCCTGGCATCCACCACGATGCAGCAGCATTCATAACAGGGGCGCGCACGGGTAACACTGAAGAGAGAACAGAAAAGAGGCTTGACGCTATGAATACACCAGAAATGCAACAACTCAAGATGGCCTGGTTGGCTGCCAAAGCAGATGGCAATACCGGCGAGCAGATGCGCCTGCTACACGAGTATCCCGGCGAACGAGAAGAGCTGATCGACTTTATCGCAGCTTATCACGCCAGCGGCGGTGCCAGTGCGATCAAGCAGGACATACCGGTAATTGCCATGACGCAACGCGCCAGGCAGCGAGCGCTAGACCGTGTTTTTGGTGAGGCTGCAGCGGTGGCGACGCTGACCGAACTGCGCAAGCAGCGCAAGATGACCAAGGTTGCCGCCGCACAGGGCTTGCGGCTCAGCGTTGACGTGTGGAATAAGTTCGAGGCGGGGGCAATCGAGCTGACGAGTCTGACGCAGCGCCAATTGGAGCGGTTGGCGAACTTTTTCCAGGTCAGCATCGACCAGTTTGGCAACCTTTTGCAGCAGAGCCAGCCAGAGATAGCGCTCAATCGTCGCCAGACACGGCAAGGAGCGCAATCAGAGCAGCAGGGTCTGCAAAAACAGAGCTTCGAGCAAGCGGTCGCCCGCAGCAGCATGCCGCCAGCGGAGCAAGCGTACTGGCTAGGCAAATAGGGAGCGTGGTGGCCAAGTCAAGCGAGGCTAGCGTGTTTTAGTGGCGTAACCGCCGTAGGAGACGCCCATAAACCAGCCCGGACGCAGCGTGAAGCGCCTTTTGACCATCGTCGGCATCAGGCCAACCAGTTCATTAACGTGTAGCGCGTGAGTCGAGAGCATGTGTTGTAGTTCGACCGGTTTGATAAAGGCGTGATACTCGTGCAAGCCCGGCACCAGGCCGTTGCGCTGGAAGAAGCGTTCGCCAACCCAGATTAAGGCAATACGTGCCATCAACGTACGATTGATGGTATCGAAGACAAAGACGCCACCAGGAGCCAGCACGCGGGCAATTTCGCTAATGGTGGTGTGCAGATCGTGGACATGTTCGAGCACGTCCAGGCAGACGATGACGGAAAAGCTGCCAGCGGCGAAGGGCAGCGCCTCGGCGGCAGCTTGTAGAAAATGGGTTTGTGAGCCGAGACCACTTTGCTGCGTGTGCGCGCGTGCGGTTGCGAGCGCAGCGGGCGAGGGATCGACACCAATCACCTGGGCACCACGTCGCGCCAACTCCTCGCTGATCAGTCCCCCACCACAACCAACCTCTAAAATTTGTTGCTGGTGGAGCGCGCCACGACCCAACACGCGGGTCACGCAGCATTCGATATAGGTACAACGCTCGCCTACGATGGCATTCAACGCACACCCTTTATCCCACCAGGGATACGTTGCGAAAATTTCCTCCTGCGAACGCTTCGTCAGCGGTGGTGGTGGTTGTGGCATGGATTAATCTACCTTTGTGATGGATTTCAGTTTCTACTGAAATAATACCATATGTCTGATATGTCCTGGTGTATAGGCCGAAAGAAGGCGAAATAAATGTTGAGAAGTGATATAATGGGGGCTAAATTGTGATGGTGCTTTTTTGGATGAAAATAGACCTCTGCTGCTCGGCTATTCGAGCTTGCAAAGGTCATATTTTTGTCCATTCTTGGTGAATGGTGTGCATCTAAATGCATCGTGTATGGTGTCAAATTTGGTGTCAGTAGATACGTTTTACGCGACGTAGACCTTAGGTTGTGGTATGGGCCATCCATCTTTTTGAGCGGCTTCGATCCAAAGTTCAATCACTTCTGTCGCGTTGCTAATGGCTTCGTCGTATGTTTTTCCATGGGTTTTACATCCTGGAAGTTCAGGTACATTGACGATGTAGATTTTATCATCTTCATCCCAGGTGATTTCTAGTGAGTAGTGGCGTGGGTTCATGTTACATCCCTCTCAATTTCTTCAATGCGTTTTGAACTTCTTTGACTTGGTATTTTTCTGCATCGTCTCCATCTTTTCCAGAGATGATGACGGTTACCGTTGAAAACATTGGATGGTGCCAGACTGTATGGCTTCCTTTTCCAGATCGAATAGTGAAACCGGCTTTTATTAGGTCCGCCTTAAGTTGCCTGACTTTACGTGGCATTATGCAGCTCCTTGCATTTCTCTCTCTATGATAACACAAAAAACCCTTGGATCATTCATCCTCCAGAGACTTTTTATTAGGTAGCTGATGGTTGGTTTCGAGGTTGAGAGATGGGAGCTTCATCCATTCCATCTCGTGAGTTAAAGAATGTTCTAATTGGCTTAACTGCTTTTTTCATGTTGTCCAATATATAGGCATCCCTTTTTCCCTCAATCTTACTAAAGCCTAAATGGTTCACCAGTTTC
>DATAYF010000450.1:0-13048 GCA_036272735.1 Ktedonobacteraceae bacterium | reverse complement strand
AGCCGTCACCGATATTGGCTCAGGCGATGACGTGAACTCGGCTGTGGACTTGACGTAAGACCAACATGCTTCGGCATGGAGGCAGTTGGGAGTGAAGCAGCAACAACAAAAGATGAGTAGAACTATGCTTGCATACGTTTTCCTACATTAATTGGAGCAGAGTGTGCATAATAAGCATACATAGATATATTGTCATGCCTGTATGCCCCCGGACACATACAGGCATGACAATATATCTATGTATAAAATACAAAATAAGTAAAAGCGTTCAAATATGGCAGCCCACACGAGACGCTAGAAATCTGGCGTGGAAAATTCGCTCAATTGGAGGACCAGGCGGCAGAAATGGAGCAGAGCCGATGCCGATTCTAAATAGGCTTCATCGCTGGAAGCCACTTCCTGGGTAAGCATAGCGCGGCGACGCAGGGCACGTAGTACCACCAGAATATCTTCTTTGAGCGCATAATCCATGTCGCCCCGCTGCATCAGGTTCACCACCTGGCTGACAATCGAATTGACTTCGCGCCGCATCAACGAGAGGTCATTCAGCCAGATATCGTCATCTTCACTGATACTACTACTATCACTCCAGAGCAGCGCGTCGGTGCATTGATCTTGCCGTTTGACGTCGCTATGCATCGGTCGGCGCTTCGGTCGGAGGTGAGCCTTTGGTTCTTCTTGCTGTACACCTAAGTCGTGCAGTAGTACAGCTAGTTCTTCTTCCCAGCCAGCCATAAAGCTCCTCCTTGTGAAACAATCGCAGCAAAATATCTACAAATACATGCTTTGAACCGATAGCTCCCCTTGATGAAAAGACCTATCAGCCCAGACCCGAAAATCTATCGGCAGTGTAGCATAGTGTGTCAGGCTTGTAAATGCCCCAAATGGTTACTGTCAGGCTATAATTAGCCAGGACTTTTGCCCCTGGCAGCATAGGTAAGCGGTTTTTAGCGCCGACGTTTACTATTCACATTGTTGATATACCAGATGATGGCGACAATAACAAGCACGGTGATGCCAGGCGCTAGCCAGCCGAGCCAACCACCATCGCCGCCTGAACCTGATTGCGAACCACCAGAATTTATCGGTGGGATATAGAAAAAGTTGTTATTGGGACGCGTATTATTAGAAGAGCCACCCGATTCTTCGTCGCCTCCACTAAAGTTGGAACCACCTGACCTCCCACTACTTCCATTGAATTCACTACCACCCGATCCCTCACCACCTCCATGAAAACCACCTCCTCCCGACTCCCCACTACTTACACAGCAATGGGCATGAAGCTGGCTGTTTGTGGCGGCGTACGCGGGCAACGCCCCTACGACACCAAATAGTAGCACCAGTCCCATGCAACAAATCATGCTATAGCCCACCAGCTTTTTGATAGAATGTACAAGGTGATGAGATTGTATATGGCGCATGCGCTACATTTCCCTTTCTCTACGCGATAGATGATACCATCCGTGTACGTTTTACTCTATAGAAAGACGCAAATGATGCGCCAACGTCAAATGCACGGTTCCTACATATCGAATCTTGCGTGAACTAGCGTAAACAAGACATAATAATCAGGGTGCGATGATTTTTACGGATGAGGAAAGTTGGACTATGACAGACGTTGCCAGCGTAGTACGGTTGCTGATTGTACTCTTGTTAATCGCGTTAGTAGTGATCTTGCTTGCGCGCAGACTAGCCATTCCCTACACGCTCGGGCTGGTGGTGGTCGGCTTGTTGCTCAGCTTGGTGGTGAACTTACCAGTATCACACCTGACGCCGGACCTGGTGTTGTTTGTCTTTCTGCCAGCGCTGCTTTTCGAGGGTTCATGGTCTATCTCGGTCACGCGCTTGCGCACATACTGGCTCTCAATTTTTTTGCTGGCCGTACCAGGATTACTGCTCGGACTGGTGTTGATTGCCCTGCCGCTGCATTATTTCGCCCACTTGATCTGGCTCGACGCCTTCTTGCTAGCAGCCATTCTCTCACCAACCGATCCAGTAGCAGTACTTGGACTATTCAAGCAACTCCGCGTCGATGAACGGCTCGCCACGATTATCGAAGGTGAGAGTCTATTTAACGATGGGGTAGCAGGCGCGTTGTACCAGGTTTTTCTAGGGCTACTCATCCTGGCGATCCAGCAGCAACCCATCACATTCGGGGTTATGCTGACGCGGGGAGTCGGCACGTTTGTGTTGGTCTCGGGTGGTGGCATCGTGCTAGGAGCCATATGCGGCTTCTTTATCAGCCGCTTCGTGAAGCATATCGATGAGCCGTTGATTGAAATTACGATCACGATTATTGCCGCTTATGGAACCTATCTACTAGCCGATTACCTGGGTTGTTCGGGCATCCTGGCAGTCATCGTTGCCGGGCTGATCCTGGGTAGCTACGGGCGCAGCCACGGTATGAGCAGCGCCACGGTGGAGAGCGTTGACAACTTTTGGAGCTTGATTGCCTTCCTGGCGAACGCACTGATCTTCTTGCTCGTCGGGGCACAACTCAATCCCATTGCGCTCTTTAAAAGCCACGAGGCAGTACCATTGCTGCTGATTGCTGGCCTGGTCATTCTCGCGGTGCTGATCGCGCGTGCCGTAATAGTCTTTCTCTTGCCACAATACATTCCCCCCTTTCATGGTCTGCGTTTACGCGCGTGGCGCTTTATGATCTTTTGGAGCGGCCTGCGCGGCGCGCTATCGCTTGCCCTGGTGCTGGCTCTCCCCCTACAAATCCCGGCACGCGAAGAACTGATTTTTGCGACCTATGCCGTGGTGTTCTTTACTTTAATCGGGCAGGGCTTCAGCATTCGTGGCATCTTGAAAGGCTTGCCCGCACTCAAAAGGAAGCCGAGTGCATAAACGATGATATAATTGAAGCAAATTTGGTCGATTGATTATTTTGCTCTCTTCTATGTTCTTATTCCGAAAACCAACGCCACTGGCGTGGCTAGCGCTGCGCGCTCAGGTTTTTCGGATGAGTAGTATAGCAGAAAGGACATGCTATGACGACCGCAAGTGGATCTGATGCTGCTCTCAACGTGGAGAACAAAGCCTATCGTACGAAGATCGGGTTTGTGGCCGATTCGCCGCAATTTCCTGGCGCGTGGGACCAGGTAGTGGAGAAGGTCAAGATTGCCGACGAGTTGGGCTTCGACTCGGTCTGGTTGGGCGAATCGTGGGGCTATGAGCTATTTACCTCGATGGCCGACCTGGTACGGTCAACCAAGCGCATCAAGGTCGGTGCAGGCATCGCCAATATTTACTCGCGAACTCCCGCCTTGATTGCCAGCACCGTTGCGACGTTGGACGAGCGTTCAGGTGGCCGCATCGTGCTCGGTTTAGGACCATCAGGCGCGAATGTGATCGAGCACTGGCACGGCGTCCCATTTCAAAAGCCCGTGACGCGCACACGCGAATATGTCGAGATCATTCGCATGATCTTGCGCGGCGAGAAGCTGGTTCATACGGGCGAGTTTTTTCAACTGGAACGCGGCTTTAAGCTGCGCTTCACGCCGTTGCGCGCTGATGTGCCGATCTATATCGCGGCAATGGGACCGAAAAATGTGGTGCAGAGTGGTGAAATCGCCGATGGCGTCTTGCCAGTGTACTGGCCAAGCGACAAGTGGAACGAGTTGCGGGCACAGCTTGACGAGGGCGCACAGATCGCAAGCAGGCCCAGGCATAGCGCGGCCATCGCGCCGTACATCACCAGCACGATTTTGCCCGAAAACGCCGATGAACAGGTGATCATGACAGCACAAGCGAAGGCTGCCGCACCCCTGGCGTACTATATCGGCAAGATGGGTAAGTTTTATGCTGAAATGCTCACGCGCCACGGCTACGAAGAAGACGTGCAGACGGTCAAAGAGGGATGGGAGCAGGGCATGAAGTCGGCCATCGCAGCGGTGAGCCAGCGTATGCTCGACGCCACCACCATCATAGGGACCGCGCCAGAGTTCGTGGCGAAACTGGATCAATGGGCCGCAAACGGCGTGGATGAGCCGCTATTGTCGCTGCCCGACGGCTCCATCGATGCCGCTGGCTCCCAACTCGCCGCACTTCAAGCCGCATTGCAGGCATAATATACTTGATCAATAGGTGTAAATGCACGTATGGACCGTCGACCCATACGTGCATTTACACCTATTGATGCATAATCTTGTTTATCCTAGAAGCTTCTGCAAGTTCTCGAACGAGCGGCGTGCACTTTCCAGCGAAGGAATAGCAGGCGCGTCGTTCTCGACGAAATAGAATTGCACATTGCTGGCTTTGGCAGCCTCGATATAGCCCGCGATATCCAGCGTGCCCGCGCCCACCTCGGTAAACGTGCGTTCGGGTGTCATATCCTTGAGGTGCACGAGAGCGACGCGCCCGGCATGCTTGCGCATGAAGGCGGCAGGATCAACGCCAGCGAAGGCTGCCCAATACGTATCAAACTCCAACTTGACGAAATCAGGATTGGTCACGCCAAGTAGGGTATCGAGCAGATAGGCTCCATCAGCTTGCTCAAACTCGAAGTTGTGGTTATGGTAAACGAGCGTAACGCCACGCTCCTGGCTCACGCGACCGAACTCGTTCAGACGCGTACCAAGCTTACGCAAGCCTTCAGCGCTGCGCCATTCCTCAGAGATCCAGGGCACGACCAGAAAATTACACCCCAGGTCAAGGCAATAGTTGAGTTCGCGCTCAAGGTCCTCTTCCAGCAAATTGAGTGCGACGTGCGTGCTGGCGGCACGTAAATTGAGGTCGGCGAGGACGGTAGCAAGCTCCTTCGATGGCATATTTCCATAGCCAGCAAATTCGACGTTGGTGTAGCCCATTTCCGCAACATATTTCAGCGTCTGCCGGAAATCTTTGGCCGTCTCATCGCGAACTGTGTACAATTGTAATCCTAGTAACTGATGTGTCATACAATCTCCCTCGTTTTAATTGGCTCAAACCATACTCATTAGTATATCATGTTAGGTGTACGAGGACCTTTCGAGAGCACTATAAACGATAAGAAAAAGGAGCACGACAGGCATGTTTCAGCCAATTCTCGCGACCCTGGGCTACGTATTATCGCCAGATGGGAAGCAGGTATTAATGATACACCGTAACAAGCGACCAGACGATATTCATTATGGAAAATACAATGGCCTGGGTGGAAAATTGGAGCCAAACGAAGACGTGATCAGCGGCATGCGCCGAGAAATATTGGAGGAATCGGGACTGAGCGCGGACCGCATCCTGCTGCGTGGCACGATCTCGTGGCCTGGCTTTGGCAAGCACGATGAAGACTGGTTTGGCTTTATTTGTCGCATTGAAAGCTGGCATGGGGAGCTACGCACAGAGAACCACGAGGGCACGTTAGAATGGGTTGAACTGGCAGCATTGGCCCAACTCCCTATGTGGCCGAGCGACCATAAATTTTTGCCGCTGGTATTTGACGCGGACCCACGCGTGTTTCATGGCTACATGCCCTACGACAAAGGCGAGATGGTCAGTTGGAGCTATGAGCGAGCGTAGTAGCGGAAAAGCGGTGTCAGAAGTAGGATAATGCTCAAGGAACCTGTAGGGACCGATTGATCGTGTCCGCCGTACCTTCTTGACCAGCAAACAACGCAGCCGAAACGTTGCAAGGCGCTGGGTTCATTGGTTGACAAGGCACGGCGAACACGATCAATCGGTCCCTACATCAAATGCTGCTTCTGCTCAAGAAACTTCGAGCTTTTGAAATACGCAGGCAAATAGTTCAGCAATTTCTGCCGTTGGAATATCTAATGCCGCTTCGCCTATTGACAGCTCGGTTTTGCTGTAGGCCGGGATCTGTGAGGGTGCCAAATTACCAAATAGCCAGGTTTGTGTCTCTTCCGCAACATGGAGAGCGGCCTCTTGCAGCTTCTCGCGCTCCCCCCGCATGAAGAGATGCATCATATTGGTCTGTGGAGGGTTGGGCATGATTTCAATCTGCGGCAATGTATCAAGTGCCGCAGCGATATCCCTGGCCTTAGCACAATACATCTCAATTCGCCCCAGATGCTCTTGCATGCCCTTTTGAGCTGCGAGAACGTATGGATACAGGCTTATCAAATTGCCTCCCTGCCTGCGCTGCCAGACGCGTGCTTCGGCAATGATATCGGCTGGCCCAGCCAGTACTGCTCCAGCGATACCATCCAGGATTTTGTAGAACGAGACATAGACGGTATCAAATAGCGCGGCAATCTCGCGATATTCTCGCCCATAAAAGGGCTTGCATTCCCACAGTCGTGCTCCGTCCAGGTGCGTCGCAATCTCCCGCTCACGCGCCCACGTGGTTACCTCAGTTAACTCTTCCCAACTAGGCAACTGACCGCCAATTTCACGTTGCGGTAGTTCGATGAGCAGTGCTCCTAACGGCTCCGCAACCGCTTTCAGATCATCCAGCGTGAACATTCGCTCCATCGAGCCTAGCAGTACACGTTCCAACCTATGTACGCGCTGGTAGCTATCGTGCTCATGAATTTCGAGATGGCAGGTTGGGTGATAAGCAATGCGCTGCTTTCCCCGTCGCTCACACCAGATACGCAACGCAATCTGCTGGCACATTGTCCCGCTGGGCATAAATACTGCGGCCTCTTTCCCCAATAATTGCGCGATTTCCTGCTCGAATTCTTCTAGTAATGGACCACCACCATAGCGGTCTGCCTTGACCTCCGAATGAACTGTTTCCGCCAGTTCGCTCAATATCTGCCGTGGACGCCTGGGGTAGTGTTGAGGCACAAATCGTGTGCACGCCTGTAAGATACGCTCTCTATCGCGTTCAGTCATACGGATACCATCCTTATCTCTTTTTACGAAATGATCCTTGTCAATGTATTAATGCTTCCTTGCGCAACCATTTTTTCATCATAAGTCAGCTCATCGGGTACTGTCAACTCACTACTGACCAAAAAACCTGAGCACAAATGTCCAGTCCCGGTACCAGAAGATTCTTTGCAGGTGGAAAAAGTGGATACGAGCAAGAAGCTTTCCGCTCTTGCCGAAGGTCACGGTATGTATAAAGTGAGAGGGCGAAGTTGCAGGCAATGAGAGGGAAATAGTAATGGCACGCATCCCATTTTTACGCATTATCGAGAAACATAATCTAGGCATAGAGCTATTGGCGCGCGTCGCAGGTGTCTCGCCGTGGAGCGTGTTTCACATGGCGAACAAAGATCCCGTCGAGAAAGCCATAGTGGAACAGGTTTTGAGCTCGGTAACGACCCTGACAGGGCAGGTATATACGCTGGACCAGATTGAGGTCGTTTTGCAGGAGAATGAGAATGAGCAGGGGCCATAGTATGCAATGCGCATGGTCCCAGGTTATGGCGCGCCATAACCTGGGACCATGCGCATTGTATACTATTTACTACACGCACAACCCAAGGGCGGTGGTCAGGCGTAAGACCTCGGCTCCTGCGTTTAGATCGTGATTGGCAACCACCGTCTCGGCGGCTTGTTTGATGAGCACGATGGCTTCTGGCGTGTTGAGGTCACCCTCCATCGCGGATTTGAACTGGTGACGCAACGTGAGATCCTCACCTTGCCCACTTCGTCCGCTCAAGTGCCGTACATGTTCTAGCAACTCGACGGTTCGCTCGGCCGCTTTCAAGTCCTCAGGGAAGCATTCCCAGGGGAAACGGTAGTGGTGACTTTGCAGGCTCAAGCGAATGGTGTCCGGGCTGTAATCTTTGAGTAAGTCTCGCACAAGGGTCAGATTCCCCAACGATTTGCTCATTTTTTCGCCATCCTGGTACACCATGCCAACGTGCATCCAGCAACAGCTGAACGGCTTTTTACCAGTGTAATGCTCGGATTGCGCGATTTCGCAGGTATGATGCGGGAAAGCCAGATCGAAGCCACCACCATGAATATCGATCTGCGGGCCCAGATAGTGCAGTATCATGGCACTACATTCAATGTGCCAGCCAGGGCGGCCAGGACCCCAGGGACTCTCCCACGCGGGTTCGCCAGGAGCCTGGGCCTGCCAGAGCACGAAGTCCAACGGGTCGCGCTTACGTTGATCGTTGGGGAAGTTGCCACGCTCGTTGGCGACTTCCAGCATGGCATTGTAGTCGTTCAGGCCGATGGCACGGGCCAGCACGCCAAAATCTTTATCGCGACGCACATCGTAGAAGACGCAGCCCTCGCTAACGTACGCGTAGCCACGTTCAACCAGATTTTCGACAATCTTCACGATATTGGGTATCTCATCACTAGCACGCGCGTAAACATCGGGGCGGCGCACGTTAAGCGCGTCAAGATCACGCAGATAGCGCTCGGTTTCGCGTCGGCCTAGCTCATCCCACGCCATGCCCATTTCGCGAGCTTTGCGCAAAACATCGTCGTCGATATCGGTCACATTCTGCACATACCTGACCTTGTTGCCACGAAATTCAAGGTAGCGGATCAGGGTATCAAAGGCCACGTTTAAAAAGGCATGTCCGAGATGAGTTGTATCGTAAGGTGTAATACCACAAATATACACACTTGCTGTATTATCAATAAGTTCAAGCGATTCAAGGGATTGAGTCAGGGTATTAAATAGTTTCATTAAGAGTTTTCTCCTAGGCCGAACAAACGAACAGCGTTTGTTGTCGTAATGGCGGCGATTTCATCGAGCGTCATGCCTCGAATTTCGGCCAGTTTGGCGGCAGTATGTTGCACAAAGCGTGGCTCGTTACGCCTGACTTTGAGCGGTTTCGGGACAAGATAGGGGCTATCGGTTTCGACCATGACACGGTCCAGAGGCACCATTTTGGCAACCTCAGGTAGCTCGTTGCCTTGCTTCGTCAAGGGACCAGCGAAGGAGAGCACAAAGCCCTCGAAGGCCAGACATTCTTCCGCCTGGGCGACGTTGCCCGAAAAACAGTGGAAAACGCCACGCAAGCCCTGACCATGCGCGCGTAGCAGCTCGACAACATCGTCGTGCGCGTCACGAACATGGATGATGCAGGGAAGGTGCAATTCACGCGCAAGCTGAAGGTGCGCGCAGAATACCGCACGCTGCACGTCGCGAGGCGTGAGCATGCGAAAATAATCAAGGCCAAACTCACCGATAGCGACCACTTCAGGTTCGCGGGCCATAACACGCAGGCGTGCGGCGACTTCGTCTGTATAGGTGCTTGCATCATGCGGATGGACACCGACACCCGCGAAAATGGTGCCAGGATGGGCTTTGGCAAGGGCAAGGGCTGCTTGACTTGAAGGAAGATCGCAGCCGGGGTCTACAATGCGCGTGACACCTTCGTCGAGGGCGTTCTGAATAACAGTTTCGCGGTCGTCGTCGAATCGGGAGGTATCAACGTGGGCATGGCTATCGACGAGCACAGGTTGGGTCCTTTCCGAGCAGTATGCGTGCATGAGCGGAGCCAGGGAGAACGTTCATACAGGCAAGTGATAATGTATGTTCTCCCCAATACTTTCCATTGTGTAGTATATGAGACGTGTTATGATCGTGTCAAATACGACCTCCCTTGCGGGGGTCGTATTTGACACGATCGCTACCCTCACTCACACCTCATCGCTGTCCAGCCAGATGGTCACCGGCCCATCATTGCAGAGGTTGACTTGCATATGTGCACCAAAAATGCCGCTTGCAACTTCAATACCGTGTGCAGCAAAGGCTGCCTTGAAACGCTCGCATAGCACATCCGCGAGGTGGGGAGGTGCAGCCTCAACAAAGCTGGGACGACGACCACGGTGCATGTTAGCGTAGAGCGTAAATTGCGAAACCACCAGCACCTGCCCGCCCACGTCCAGCAGCGAACGATTCATTTTGCCGTTTTCATCAGCAAAGATGCGCAGATTGACGATTTTATCAGTGAGCAGTTTCGCCTGGATTTCGCTATCAGCCAACCCTACGCCCAACAGCACCAGCAGCCCCTGACCTATCTGACCGACAACCTGCTCATCAACAGTAACATGCGCGCTGCTGACTCTCTGTAACAAGGCTCTCATAATTTCTCGGCTTCCTCGGTCGTTTGAAGTGGAGGTGTAGCAGGTGGTGTGACCTGGATAGCCACGGCAATGGCAATCGAGAGTTGCGCCAGGTCGGCGATACTGACGTCGAAGGCATTCAAACCAAGCTGTTCGGCGCGTATTTTGGCGACGCCATGCAGACGCACGCTTGGGCGGCCGCTACGCAGTTGCACCACCTCCATCTCGCGCCAGGAGACGCCACGTAGCCCCGTGCCCAACGCCTTACTTATGGCCTCTTTAGCGGCGAAACGACCGGCAAGACGAGCTGGCTTGCCTCGGCACTGTCGCACCTCCTCTGGCGTAAAGACGCGCGTGAGGAAACGCTCACCATGATGCTCGTAGACCTTACGCACACGCTCAACCTCGATCATATCAACGCCGACCGCAACATTCACCCCTTGCGTTGGCAGCAACGGAGCAGGAAGACCAGCCACGCCACCCGGCCCAAACAACCAATCGGGCACGTGAACTGCGGGCTGGCTCACCAGCGGCGTGAAGAGCAGTGGCTGATCTTCTGGCATGTGCGGTTAGTCTCCCGTCTCCAGCGCTGGCTGCGTGGCCTCTGCGGGAAGCATGCTGGTGGTATCGCTAGCGGATAGGATGGTCGGAGCGGGACCGGAGCCACGACCAATACCACGATAGACAAAGCCATCACGGTCCGCCTGGACGGGTTCATAGATATTGACCGCATCGATCAGCACAGGGCGGCGCATGGTCTCGCGAATTTTTCGCATATTCAGCGCTTTGAACTCGTTCCAGGGAGTAACGGTTACCAGTGCATCGGCACCGACAGCCACCTCGTAGGCGTTCTCACAAAAGGTGATTTTATCCATATCAACGCCTTCTTGTTCGAGCGCAATGCGACCGGTGTGGGTCGCAATCGGGTCGTAGACGCGTATGCTGGCACCCTGGCTGGTGACCCAGCGGATCACATCGAGGGCGGGCGATTCGCGCATGTCGTCGGTGTTAGCCTTAAAAGCCAGACCGAGCACGCCAATTACACAGCCACGCAGCGTGCCGAGAATAGTATTGAGCTTGTTAACCACCAGGCGGCGCTGGTCGTGATTGATCTCCATGACCGCGTGCAACATCTGTGGATGCAAACCAGCTTCGGCGGCCATGTAGGCGAGGGCGCGTACATCTTTCGGGAAACAACTGCCACCGTAGCCAATGCCAGCGCCCAGGAAGGCGTGACCGATACGCTTATCATAGCCCATACCGGCAGCTACCTCCTTGACATCCGCGCCAAGACGATCACAGATCTGCGCGATTTCATTGATAAAAGAGATCTTTGTCGCCAGAAACGCGTTCGACGCGTACTTGATCATTTCTGCCGTATAGATATCGGTGATGACGAAAGGAGCGCGCAAAGAAAGGTAGAGTTGTGCCACCTTGTGCGCGGCTTCAGGCTCGGCCGAGCCAAGAACAATGCGATCAGGGGTTTGGAAATCGCGGACTGCGGAACCTTCAGCGAGAAATTCGGGGTTAGAGACCACCGCGAAACCTGCGTTGGGATGCTTGATGTTGTTGCTGATCACGCGTGAGACGAGGTCACCGCTACCCACGGGCACGGTGCTCTTATTGATGACGACGGCGTAGTGATCGAGCCCCTCGGCAATGCTACGAGCCGCGCTTTCCACGTAGCGCATATCGGCACCGCCCTGGTCGGCATCCATCGGCGTGTTGACCGCAATGAATATAAATTCACACTGATCGAGCCCCTCGCTATAGCTAGTGGTAAACCGCAAACGTCCAGCGGCGACGTTGCGCTCCACCAGTTCTTGCAGGCCAGGCTCGTAGATGGGCAATTCACCATTTTTGAGGCGATCAATCTTCGCCTGGATAATATCGACGCAGGTCACCTGGTTGCCCAGGTCGGCAAGACACGTCCCCGTGACCAGGCCAACGTAGCCGGTACCAATCACACAGATAGTAGACACAGTAATTACTCCTCTACAGTCACAAATGGATTTTCCTGTTTTTCTTCAAGAATAGTAGTTGGGTCCCCATGACCGGGAAAGACGATCAGTTCGTCGGGCAGTGTATAGAGTTTGTGACGAATCGATTGCACGATTTGTTCGTGATTACCACCCTCTAAATCGGTCCGACCAATGCCACGATGGAACAATGTATCACCGCTAAAGACACAATAGGGGGCGCTGACCAGACAGATGCCGCCAGGTGTATGCCCCGGCGTATGCAGCACAGAAAGGGTCAGCGAGCCAAAGGAGAGCCGGTCGCCCTCTTTGAGCAAGATGTCTGGTTGGCGTTTGACGAGTGGAGCCGGGCGGTTGTAGTGAGCAGCGGCACGCACATCGGTATACATGAGGACATCAGCGGGATAAATGGCGAGCGGGACCGGATAGACCGCACTCACCGCGTCGATAGCGCCGATATGATCGAAATGACCATGCGTATTGATAATATATTTCGGGATCAGTTTCTGTTCCTGAATGGTGTTCAGAATCCTTTCAGGCTCGTCACCTGGATCGATAATCACAGCTTCGCGCGTATGCGGACACGCATAGAGATAACAATTTTCAGCGAGCATCCCCACGGTCACACTAGCGACGATGGGCATATTCTCAGGACGTACCTCGTTATCAGGCATGGTTGGCAATCTCCTGGCCCTGACACTTGCGAGAACAATAACGGGAATATAGTATCATACCCAAGATACTATCACAAGAATAAGCTCACCAAGTCAATTGGTACTAGCACCATAAGCTTACAAGGCCAATTGACACCACAATTGACACCAAATAGCTAAGATGGTTCTGTTGACACTCCCCGCCATACATGAGCGGGGATTCTTCTTTCCACCATCCAACTTGCCCACCGCCATCACTGACGATGCGTAGAGGCCGAATGTCCAGAAGAGTTAGGCCGTCTCTCGACGACTCGTTCCCGTCTGCCCGATGGTACGATCCATAGCTTTTTGCAGGATGTTCAGTGCTGCATTATGGTCACGGTCCAGCACGACGCCGCATCCTGTACAAATATGGGTACGCACACTGAGCGTTTTCTTGACCACCGTGCCACACGCTGAACGATCGTGGCTGGTGAAGTGTGG
>DATAYF010000449.1:0-7855 GCA_036272735.1 Ktedonobacteraceae bacterium | reverse complement strand
GGCCCTTCCGCATGTCTTTGAGCGTTTCTATCGAGCCGATCCCTCGCGTACCCGTCAATCTTCGCAAATTAGTGGGAGCGGTCTTGGGCTCTCTCTCGCCAGGGAACTCGTTGAGGCTCACGGCGGAACACTCGCAATCAGCAGTAGCATTGGTCAGGGCACAACCGTAACCCTGCGGTTACCTGTCCACAATACTGCGCACACTGTTTCTCGTGATTGAGACGCCTGAGATGTAAATTTGGAAAGGAAACCGCTGGGAATTTGCCCTTTCTCGGCTTCGCAGCTGCTTTTCCACTGTTTTGAGAAGGCTGATCAAACGGGGGTGAGAAGATACCTCATCCACAGAACCATCAGCAAGATTTCAACAGTTTCATTCAACAAGAAAACGAGCCCCTTTTTTGGGGAAGATGACGCCGTTTTTTGCCCAATTCGAGTGCGCACCCCTTTCAAGCATCATGGGTCTTCCGACATTTTGATGATTATTGTCTGCTTGTTGACTTTTGAGTCCGTATCAGGTAGCCTGGGAGGCGGAGAGAGCATTTTTGAAAAACTCCCAAAATCCACCTCAGAAGTACCCGTTCCCCCATCATCAAAAGTGCGTTAGACCCATGCGTGTTAACACATACTGAAAGTATCCCCTGCGATAAAATTTAACCGAGAGAATCAAAAACCGTGTAATTCGGAGAAGTACAGCGCAGCTCCTGCTCGCGCTCGGCGAAAATCTTGCCAAAAGCCATAAAGATGGGTATACTTGAAGCGTCACGCATCTCTCCTACGACGAGAGGTGTTTTTACTGTCTGCTCGTGAGAAAGGAAGGGTATCTTTCCATGTTGTCAGTTTTCGTGTTGGGTTACTATGAGGTCGAAAGGATCGCAGCGGGAATCAACTAGGCTTCCGTACGTCGGCTCCAGCCTTTGGCACATCAATCACTGCTGCATGCAGGTAGGCATCCTCCTCCCTGCTTTTCATGATGCGCTCATCACCAAGATTGACACCTATTCGTCTTTCTGAACATCGTGATTCACTCGTCCTCATCGTAACCCTCCTCTCCTACTCATTCCCTCTCTGCTATTCGCTGAACGAGTCGCTTTGTGCGGGGAGACCAGTGTCCATTTGATGGAAGCACAGAATCTCCACCGATCACAGGCGATGCGCTCGATTTTTGCATGAAACGATGAGGCTTCGATATGCATGCACGTCGCGTTGCAGTTCTCTACATCCTCCTGAAAGGAGTTTCCTCCCTGTTTGGGGCGGCCGTCTATACCGTCGAGCTGATCTACCAGGCCCAACGGGTAGGGCTCAATCCGTTCCAGCTTGTTCTCGCTGGAACGGTCCATCAATGCGTGATCTTTGTGTGCCAGGCACCCACTGGTGCCTTAGCCGATATGTACAGCCGCCGATGGGCAGTGGTGATCGGCCTTCTCCTCATTGGCCTTGGGTTTCTCATCGAAGGCGCTCTTCCTACCTTTGCAGCCGTTCTCATTGCCCAAGCAGTTGGGGGATTAGGAGCCTCCTTGCAGGACGGGGCCGATGCGGCATGGATTGCTGATGAACTCGGCATGGAACAGGTCGGCTCGTTGTACCTGCGCGCCACGCAAATCGGGTGGTTCTGTACCCTCCCAGGTATTGCCTTTGCTGCTGGTTTGGGGAGCGTGAACCTCAATCTGCCCCTGCTCGTCGGTGCAGGAGGCTTTCTCGCACTTGGTGTACTCCTCGCTGTTCTCATGCCAGAGCGACGATTTATCCCCACTTCCGGGGAGAAACGCACGTCCTGGCAGCACATGCAGCAGACACTTGGAGAAGGCTTTCGTCTGATTCGCGTGAATCCCGTGCTCGTGAGTATCTTGGGAATCAGTGCCTTTTCAGCGATGTCCGGGGAAGGATTTGGGCGATTATGGCAGTATCACCTGTTGCATACGTTCACCTTTCCCACGCTGGGACACCTTGCTCCGATTGTCTGGTTTGGCATGATGGAGATCGGTATTGCTTTCACCAACATTGGAGGAATTGAGATAGCTCACCGATGCATCACCCTCACCAATCAGCGATCGGTCGCCTGGGGACTGTGCATTACGCAAGGAGTCACCCTCCTGGGGATCGGATGCTTCGCCCTCACCGGACAATTTGCCCTGGCCCTGGCATCTCTATGGCTGATCACGACCGCCAGTGGATCCCGTGATCCTCTCACCCAAACCTGGATCAATCAGCAAACCTCATCAAGTGTACGAGCGACCATTCTCTCATTCAATGGCCAGACCATCGCTCTTGCCGCAATGGGAGGAGGCCTGCTGATTGGAGCGATCGCGACCGCACTGACAACACGTCCGGCACTGGTGCTTGCAGGATTGCTCTTGTTGCCTGCTTTCGTTCTCTATGCATACACCATTCGCGGGAAGTTGCCATCCTTTTCGGCCTCCACACACGAGGCGAAAGATTCGACTGTGTCACTATGATACCCCACAAGCATGGGGAAGGTTGACCGCCATTGCTTAAGTCGTCTGCATCAGAAAGTCTGTGGTTTTCTGATGCAGACGACTTTTTATCGCAACAGCTATTTTTAATATGTGTCAACACTCATGTGAGTTGGTGTCGTTCGACTATTGACAAACTCCCCATGGGCAACGTACACTATATAATGATACATAGTCTCATTATTGGACAGTACTAGTGCAGCTGTTCCCGTAAGAAAAGAGGAATTGCCATCTTAGGTAGCTTTCCATTGTTAGATGTTGAGCAAGGAGAACATAATGACTTCTCAAAAAGGTGCGTCGATGCAACACAATGCTGCTCAGATCAAAAGGAAGGGTACACGCCTCTTCGATCAACAGATGTGGTGTTTTGGGCAGGATATCCGTCATCCCAGGGGAAATCTTCTCATAGAATACGGCTTTACACGCGAACGACCGCCTGAAGGACTGTCTGCAAGTACACGCTATATATGGCATGGAGAACAAGATCAACTGCTGATGCTATGGGGGTTTGGTCTCTTTTATACCCAGAATCATCAGGGAGGAATTTTTCTTCGGCGCTTTGGCTTTCGTCCATGCTTCACCATGGATTGGCACCAGCCAGAAAATATCTGGTCTCCTGAAGATTTTTCCTTACTCTGCCCGCCTCGTAAGCCTGAGGAACAGAAAATTGCGCAAAGTTTGTTGGTTGCATGTCTGTTCTGGATTATCGGCTATGAACAGTGGATTCAGGAATATTATGGTCTTGCCTATCGAAAAGATTGTCTCGAAGGTTGGAAAAAACGTATCACTGAGCCAGAACAGATCATCATCGACTGGCAAACGCTGGCAGAACAATGCCAATTGCATAGCTTTAAGAACAAAAAACCTATACCATGAAGAAGAAAATGAAATGGCTTAAAGAAGCTTCCTCGCCATATCGACGTGCATAGTCTACCTTCAAAGGAGGTCAGAATCGGTCATCGTTTTGGAGAGAAGAAAGGAAAAATACGTTAGTGAAGAATAACAGTCTATAAAATCCTTTACAGCAACCTGGAAAAACAAAGAGGAAATAGACCAACAACGAGAAACAAATTGAGCTCGAAAAGGACGAGAAGAGACGCCCAAAAACAGGGAATGCCACATCCCCCTTTCGAAACCTTTTGATAGCAAGCTATTAGATGAGACAGGAAATTGGGAGAGAAACAGATCAACTCCCATCATTTTTGCGAGACAACAATAGGCAAAATTTGAACGATCCGTACGCAACAAGCCCATCATGCGGCCCGAAAGCAGGGCTGAAAAAGCCTGCTGGAAGGTTCAAATCCTCTCACCCCGACCAACAAGAAGGCGGCAGGCGTCTTGATGAAGACGCTTGCCGCCTTTGTTTATACATAAGAGAAAGTGTTAATGCGAATAGAGTGTTCTCCACACCCCTCGATGATAGGAACAAGCCCCACGTCTGCCACCGGAAAGACTATATTGACTGTCTCTGCACTCTACCACGTAACCTCTTCCCTTCCAAAAACTTGATATACACCGGAAGTATGAACAGAAACGAGAGGGCGGCCGTGTAATGAGATGCCCTTTGGTAAAATTGTAGCCCCAGGGGTTATTGTTTACCCCTCTTACAGATGCTTGTATTGACGTATAGGCTATCGCGACGGTTGGTGATGAGGCATAGGCCGAAGACTGGCTTGCTACGAAAAAGCCACCTAAACAGACGCATAGTGCAAGCACAACAAAAAAGAAGCTTCCTATGCCTACCTTTGTTCCTCTTCCCTGTCGCTTATACCAGTTCAAGGTTCCCTTGTCTTGTGAAGAAGAGTCAGATGGTTCATTGATTTGAGGAAGGTTATTCATTGTGATTCCTTTCGTGCCATCCAAGAATAGAAATACATAAATATATACTCACCATCTATAACGGTTTATGGATGTGTTAATAACATAAGAATAGACGTTATAAAAAGCAGAGAGGCTATGTAAAAAAGCTCAACTGATTTGGCAATCCAACAGTTCTGATGATTTATCAAATATTTGGGACCTCGGATTGAAAGAATAAGCAATATGCAACAAAAAGCTGCTCTACCCTTAATAGGAAAATCGGACACAATCTGAGATGGAAGAGTATCATCGCCGACGAAAAGATCCAGTGAATGATATTGTTCGTGTGTTAACTGCAACACCTCAACAACTTGAGCATCGGGATCAATAGCGATGAAGGCAAAACTATCAGGCACTTCGCAACGCAACTACCTGGCTTTGATCGCACTAATCAACGTTGCGCCTGGCAGCAGTAGACGATGCTTGCGCACGCGCTGTAAGCCTGCCTGCTCCAACCAATCCTTGACAACCGCAAAGGGATAACAGGTGCCGCCAGTAGTATGCATGGTTAAGGTCATGAGTTGTACCATTAGCGATGAGAGCTGCGACCCATGCGACTGATCGGTTATTTGATCAAGAAAAAGCAGCATACCACCAGGCTTGAGCACACGTGCAACCTTGGCGAGCACGGCTTGATTGATCTCCGGTTGCAACAGATGAGCGACGTGGAAATAGAGTGCCACGTCAAAGGAGTCCGGCACTACTTGCACAAAGTCGTCCCGCACAATATCGGCATGCACGAAGCTCATACGATCCTCCAGGTGCGCGCGCTTGGCCGTCACGCGCCCTGCCTGGAGACCCGAAGGAAGGTCCAAAATCGTAGCATGTAAGCATGGGTTGCGCTGGCAATAAAGCGCGCTATAGCCAGCGTGCGAGCCGCCCACATCCAATAAACGCTGCGCACCACGCGGTAGGCGAGCATGCCGCGTGATTTCTCCCCCAAAAGCAGCCGCCAGAGCCGCCAATCCCGCGTAGTGGCGTGCTAACATCTGTTCTGCTTCCTCGGACATCAATTCATCAGTGTAAGGAAGTGACATGGCGGGTTGGTTGGTACGCACGAGTGAGGGCAGGTTATCCCAGATGTTGACGATATCAGGCGCGTGCAAGATATAGGGGGCGATACAGCGCGGAGAGCGGCTGACCAGCCAGCGCTGCGCCAGAGGTGCATTCGTGTATGTATCATTCCAGCAGCGTAAATAGCCTGAGGAGACCAGTAATTGCAGCAGCAGTTTGAGTCCTTGTGGATGGCAGTCTACTTTTTCCGCCAACGTTTCGAGCTTCAGGGTCGTGCCATCCAGCGCATCAAAAATGCCCAGTTCACAGGCCGTTACCAACGCCTTGCCCATGCCAGGAGCCAGTGGCGTATCGAGCAAGGGGATTGGCAAAACATTCAAGCGGGCACCAAGTGATTCCAGGAACGTCAGACGTAGCGTCATGATAGTATCGCTCCAAGCAACCAACCAGCAACGAGCACAAAACACGTCAGAACGACAAGATAGAAGTAGCCTTTCCTCGTTGATGCCGGTTTATGTGGACCAAAACAGACGAGCATGGCTACAAACAATCCTGCAAACACACAGAGCGTCGGCACGATCAGCCATACACGAGCAGAGACGTACTGAAGCAGCGTTACCACAACGATCAGCACAGCACCTGCTAATATAAGTACGAAACACAGTGCAAAAGAGTAGCGTAAGCCCAGAGTAACAGCCAGGGTACGAGCATGATGCGCGGCGTCATCTTCCAGGTCGGGCAAAGAATTAGCCAGGTTCAAAGCAACTCCCAGAAGTGCCAACACCGCCACCAACCAGAAGATCACGGGCATAATACGACCCATGCCGACAAAAGCATAGAGAGGAATCAAGGGAATAGCCAGCGCGAAGACGAGGCCGCTGAGCGGGGTCGATTTCAGTCCCAGGTTATAGCTCAATCCAAAGGCGAAATAGAGTAAAGAAATCAGCAAAGCCAGGGGATTGATAAAGAGCAGGAGCAGCAACATACCCACACTGAATAGAATGCCCAGGACGAGGGCGACACGAGGAGCAACGAGACCAAGTGGAATTGGTTTGGCCTTCTTGCTTACCGCATCCAGGCGACGATCACAGTAATCGTTGAGAACGGCAATCGACAATTGCATACAAGCGTGAGCCAGCACCACCAGCATCCAGAGCGACCAATTGACGTGGGGCCAGGCGGCAAGCAGTGCCAAGATCACGACCGCGAGCACATGCAGGAACACGGGCAGCGGATGACATAACCAAAAGAGACCCCCAATGCGCTCAGACAAAGATGGCTTGTGAATGGGCACGAGACAACCTCCCAACCGCAGCAAGGGCACGCAAATGGCGACATGGCATCACCTCACCACACCGGCAAACGATCCTTGACCGATTTGAACCATTCCATACGCTGCATCTCGCTGCCAGCCAGTGCCAGCGTAATCCAGACGCCTAAAATGGTGCCCACGACCCAGAAACCCAGCATCAATGTGTTCGTGTTCATGGTTACGACGGCATGGGCGATGTCGAGAACAAACAGAGAAAGGATACTATGACCATTGGTGAATGGTAGCACCGCGTGCAACGAAGGCTGGCTCCAGAAGATACCAAGCATCGTAATCGTTGCTAGCACCGCGGCAATCGCCAACTCTGTGAGCGACGGGCGCAAGGGAGAGAACGCGGCATCGTGTTGATAACGCGGAGCTAAAGCCACGCGATGCATGATGTTCATGGTCAGATCGGCAGGTTCGGGGACTGCCTGCACGTCGTGAAAGGAGCGGTCTAGCGACTCCAGAAAATAGAGGTCACTTCGACAACTCGGACAAGTCGCAACATGTTGTTCTAGAGCATGCAATCGACCCAGGGATAGTCGGCCATCAATGTACAATTGTAACAAGTGCCTCACCTGGAAACAGTGCATAACTAACCTCTCTTCCACTCACGCTCAAAAGCCTGCAAACGATCTTTGAGCAAATTACGCGCCCGAAACAATTGCGTTTTGACTGTACCGATAGGTACGGTGAGCATATCCGCCATCTCTTCGTAAGTCATTTCTTGTAGATGGCGTAAAATAAGCACTATACGGTACTTGGCTGGCAATTGAGCAAGATGCTCACGCACAAGCGCTTGAAAATCATGAGCGTCCAGTTCTGCTGTCGTGCTAGCATCGCTATTCCTTTGTTGGAGTAGCTGCTCTTCCTGCATTGCTGTTTGCAACACTCTATCACGTTTGCGCACATCAAGTTGTTTCAAACAACAATTATACGCGATACGGTAGAGCCATGTTGAAAAACGCGCATCTCTGCGGAACGAGGGTAGGCCTTGCCAGGCGGCAAAAAACGTTTCTTGCGTAATCTCATTCGCTTCTTCATAACTTTGCAGCATGCGAAAGACGAGATTAAAAACGCGTCGCTGGTGTATTTGGACTAATTGAGCAAAAGCATCCTGATCGCCAGTCTGACTGGCTAAGACGAGCGCCAATTCATCCGGCTCGACACGAGACGATGCCGTATCCGAAAGCGGTAT
>DATAYF010000448.1:0-7799 GCA_036272735.1 Ktedonobacteraceae bacterium | reverse complement strand
GAGCAGCGTGCGAAAGCGCACACGCTCGGCGGGATCAAGTCCGGCGGTTGGCTCATCGACAATCAGCAATTCGGGATCATTGAGCAGGGCCTGGGCGATGCCGATGCGCTGCTTCATGCCGCCAGAATAGGTGGGCAGCTTTCGATCTGCCTCCCGTTCCAGATTCACTATCTCCAGCATCTCATCGACGCGCCGCTTGATCAGCATATCGGGCAACCCTTTCATGGCGGCCAAGTAGCGCAGGAACTGGCGGCCGGTGAACTCGGGATAGACCCCGAAGTCCTGGGGCAGATAGCCCAGCACCCTTCGCAACTCCTGGCCATGGGTACGAGTGTCCTGCCCGTTCCAGCGAATACTTCCCTCCGTCGGCTCCAGCAAGGTTGCGATTATTCTCATCAGGCTGGTCTTACCCGCGCCGTTGGGACCTACCAGCCCCAGCATGCCTGGCTCACAGTGCAACGATAGCTCGCGCAACGCCCAATGCTGCCCATAGCGCTTGCGCAGGCGGTCAATCGTTAATTCCATAAGTGTTCTCTCTTTCTTCTGAGCGCGCTCCCTCGCTGAAAGGAAGCCGCAGATATCCTAGTTGAGTACCTCGCGGGATCGCTTGAACGTAAGCGCCGCGACCAGCACCAGCACCAGGCTGAGCCCGGCAAGCAGCAGATGCGGCGCGAACCAGCCCGCAAGATCAGGCATCCTGTTCTCAACGGCGAGGAGGATCTGCTGAAGCTGCACCTCGCTCGTGACCGAAACGCTGGGAACGATCGTATATGAAGAAAGGAGACCGATCGAGGTCACCGCGCTGGTCGGGTCCCAATTAACGTACAGAGCCGGGGGAGTGGTGCCATGAAGCCCGATGGGGAGGATCACCGCTCCCATGATCCATCCCAGCAGCAGCACGACCTTGACCAGCATAGAGAGACGCGGGAGCAGGGTGCCAAAAGCGAAGCCCAGACTACTGAGCAGGATCGTCGCAGGCACAACCATACCAACCCAGAGAAGCAGTACGGCACCGATCTCTGGGGCTGGATAATCGGCGATGGTCTGATGCAGTAGCCAGCCCATTCCCAGGAACGCAACCAGGGTAAGCACCGCCAGCCCCAGACTCAGCAGCAGACCGGTGAGAAAGCGTCCCCAGACATAGGCCTGGGTTGGTAGCGCGGTCGTCATGAGCAATTCATGGGTACGCCGGGAGAGATCCCGCGTCACGCCATCGGTTGCGATAAAAGGCAGGAGCAGTCCCAGCAACACCAGCGCGAGAGGGATGTTCGTTAGCAGTCCCCATGGGCTGGTTCCAGCCACAAAGCCGCTGATCAATCCGTGCGCATCAAAAGAAAAGCTGCTGGGCGCGCGTGAGGCCCACGCCAGGAAGAGCAAAAGACAGAAGAGGCCAAGAGCCTGAAACCAGAGGAGGGGGCTGGCACTAAAACGGCGCAACTCCCAGACGATGACGCGCAGAAACAGGCGCGGGCTGTTATCGATAGGTCGGGCTTGCTGACCGGTTCCGGTCAGCGCAGTGGTCGTCATAAAAAACACTCCTTATTATCAAGAGGACAATCTTCCTCAAAATTTCGGTGTCCCTTTCCCGGGACATAGGAAACGATAGTCCAAAAAGGTAACACTGCGGTGAAATGTTGTTTCACCGCAGTGTTACCTTTTTGGGACATAATGGAAGAATCAGAAAGGAAACAATCCGCATGCGTATACTGATTATCGAAGATGACTACCATCTGAACCAGACGCTGAAAAAAAGCCTGGTTGAAGAGGGCTACGCGACCGATTCAGTCTATGATGGCATAGAGGGAGAGGAGTACGCCGAGAGCGCTCCCTACGACGCAATTATCCTCGACGTTCTGCTGCCACGCAAAGATGGAGTCGCGGTCTGCCGGACGCTGCGCCAGCACCAGATCACGACTCCTATTTTGATGCTCACTGCCCGCGACGCCATCGAGGATCGTGTTCAGGGGCTTGACAGCGGGGCCGATGATTACCTGGTGAAACCCTTTGCCCTGCACGAATTGCTGGCACGACTGCGCGCGATGTTCCGGCGCGTCTCCGCGCAGAAAAGTGGAACGCTGGTCGTTGGGGATCTGACCTTGAATCCTACCACACATGAGGTCACGCGGGCTGGAAAGTCCATCACATTGAATGCCAAAGAATTCGCGCTCCTCGAGTACTTCATGCGTCATCCTAACCAGGTGCTCACGCGAGAAATGATCGAGAACCACATCTGGAGCTATGACTTCGTCTGCGTCTCCAATGTGGTCAAAGTCTATGTAGGGCGTCTGCGCCGCAAACTCGGCGACCCCTTAGAGAGCAAGCTACTGGAGACCATCTATGGAGCAGGGTATCGGTTGCGCAACCCGGAAATACGCAGAGGAAAGAAATGATGAACGAAACAAGCGATATATCTGACAGGCCCTCGCGTCCCCGGCGCTTCTTTTCCAGTCTGCGCTTCCGTCTGATGCTCTGGTATCTCCTGATCCTGGGGATTGTGCTCTGCACTTTTAGCGCGGCTATTTATGTGCTCGAAGAACATACCCTCTATCAGAACCTGGACGCCCTGCTCCTGACTACCATCGAGCAACTGGCTCCATCCTACGATACCAGGACGGGCCAGGTGGTGGAAACCCATCCCAGCGTCCTGGTCATCCTGCAAAATCCGGAGGGACACCTGACCCAGATTAATCCCGATGTGCCTCCCTCTGCCATCCCGGCGCTACGCTCCGACCTCTCTCAAGTCAAAAACCGGGGAAGCGGTCAGCTCTGGGGCAGCAGCGGATATGCCTTTCTCTCTACCTCTTCCGACGGCCAGGGGCTCCATTTTGCGATCGAAGGAACACCCGTCTTCCCGGAACTGGGAACCGGTTGGAATTCCTACGCCATGCAACGAGTCACCATCACCACCTGGCAGAATCAACTGCTGTCTTTTATGTACGTTGGCATTCCCAGCAGCAATATCCCGCAGCAATTGCAACAACTGCTGACCATCCTGGTCGTGACCACTCCCCTGGTCCTGCTCTTCTCCAGCGCGGGAGGGTACTGGCTGGCTTCCAGAGCCACGCGCCCGGTCCAGACCATCACGCGCACCGCGCAAGAGATCAGCGCGACCGATCTGCATCGTCGGCTCAATCTGAGCCAGCGCGACGAAATCGGGGAACTGGCGACGACGTTTGATCGCATGCTGAACCGCCTGGAGGGCGCCTTTGCGCGCCAGCGGCAGTTCACCGCCGACGCCAGTCACCAGCTGCGAACTCCGCTGAGCATTGTCAAAACGGAGACAGAACGGGTTTTGCAACGACCACATACCTTCCAGGAATGTATTCAGGCGCTCGTGATCGTTCACCAGGAGAACCAGCGGATGACCCGATTGGTTGGTGACCTGCTGATCCTGGCCCGCGCTGACCAGGGGAAAACCGTGCTCACCTGCGAATGGGTCGATCTCTGTGAAATCGTGGTCAATGCGGCGGAGGACCTCTCTCAGCTGGCAGAGCAAAATGGCATCGAGATCCGCCTGTCGGGCCTGGACGAACTCGTGGTCTGGGGGGATCGCCTCTATTTGACGCAACTGTGCATCAATCTGCTGGAAAACGCGATCAAATACAGTGCTGGTTTTGGCAAACAGGTCGAGGTGAAACTGGACCGAGAGCCTAGTCACGCTCACATGCAGGTGATCGATGAGGGATCTGGCATTGAGGCCGAGCATCTGCCCCATCTCTTCGAGCGCTTCTACCGGGTCGATCAGTCCCGCACGCACACACTTCCAACGACGAGCGTGCGCGGCCCCTCTGGGAGCGGTCTTGGTCTCTCCATTGTTCGCTGGATCATCGAAGAACACGGCGGCTCCATCCAGGTTCACTCCACGCCCGGCAATGGTTCGGTCTTTGAGGTGTGTTTTCCCCTCTAACGGACATGCAGAGAACGATCCCTTTTGCTTCTCATATTATGGTGATTATGGTGAGACCGATCTGAATTCGTTTTTGATATACCTTAAGGATACTTCTTCTTCGCGAATCGACCTTGGCTTAGCAGAGCAATAGCCATCTACAACTGTAGGACTAAGCAGATCTATCAGAACTTCCAGAGAAGTTCCGCTGGAGAGAAAGATCTACCGCCGAAAGGTTAGAAATGCTGTCACGATGGAACAATTTGAGGCAATTTGGGAATTTTGCGTATGACAGCAAAACGTTCAGCCTTCTCCACCTTGGTCCCTGGCTTGCGACCTTTCGATTTTCCACGAGGTTGTGGTGGTTGGGCAGGAGTACCCAACTGCGCTAACAATTTGTGCATCCCGCGGCGCACTTGTTGCGGAGTTGGCTGGCGCTGCTTGTTTTCCCATGGTCGCAGTTCCACCTCGACCAGATCGCGAGCCAAGACGAGATGGTTATGCACAATCGCGACGATGTAGCTCCAGCGTTCAAACTGTTCTGGAGTCCGCAAGCGAGGCTTTTCCCACAGAAGTGCCTGTGTGTCAAAGCGATAGTACTCGCAGCGAGCATCACATTTATCTATATAGTTTGTCCATTTTTCAAATTTTTTATTTATTTTTCTGTTCTAACGAATAAATGTGTAAAAATCAACTCCAAAACAATAAATCATCCTTACGAACGTGGTATGATAATAACAACAGTAGAAATACGTATTGCTACTTTCGGGTATATTCTTCTTAGAGGGCTATTCATCTTTAATACAGTCCTAATATACTCACACCTGGAAAGGCAGGAACATACGCCTATGCAACGGACGCGCATAGTACCGCACCACATCCGCCATTATCACCTGGCTATACTGCCAGTATTGCTCCTACTTGCTGGCCTACTCAGCGCGTGCAATCCATTTTTATATCTTCCACGACTGCACGCCAGCGCACATGGCCCGCTCCCTGCCGCAACCATCGGCATTGATAGCACGACGCAAAAACAAGCCGAGGTGAAGCTGCAAATATTCCAACAATGGATTACGTTGCTAGGGAACTACCATGGGCACACGGCCGCCTATCAGAAGCAGTATCAAAGCGACCGACAAGCATTGCAACGGGCAACCAGCATCGATGCTTATATAGCAGCCATGCACACGCTGGACACCCACGCCGCCGCCATACAGGTGCCCACCCTGCAAATAAAAGCACAACAACTCCAACAACAATTGCAACAACGCGTTGGCGTGTGGGAAAGTCAGCACCATCACTACAACGACTACGATCACATTAACTATCCACTCGGCTTTGAATATGGGGATAAAGGCATCGGAGGCTGGGAACAGGACGATCTCAGTACAGCTAAAACGGTGGCAGATTATCAGCAGGCCATCGAAAATCTGCACGTGTACTTAGCGAATTTCCAGGCCATGACCGTCAACGCGACCAATCATGCTGCGTACAATCAGCCACATCCAACCGACCTGCAATTGATACGCCAGTATGGCAAATTGAATCAACGGGTGGTGGTCGTTTCGCTCGAAGAACAAGCCATGCGCGTATACGAAAATGGCACGTTAGTGAAGTCCATGCTCGTGACCACGGGCAGGCCGGATCGACCTACGCCGCCGGGACTCTGGTGGGTTGAGGGCAAGCAATCACCAACGGTCTTTAAATCTGGCGTTCCACCCAACTCGCCCGACTACTATCCCGATACGCCGATCAACTACGCCATGCAATTTCATAGCGATGGCTACTTCATGCACGATAGTTGGTGGCGCAACGACTATGGACCAGGCACAAACTTCCCGCACCAGGACTCTAGCGGCGACTCTTTCTCATCTCAAGGCTCGCATGGTTGCGTCAATCTTTCTAAAGACGATGCCGCCTGGCTATACGACTTCGTGCAAGTGTACACCAGCATTATCATCTATTAAAAATAGCGCAGGGAAAGCAGAGCTAGTCTCTGCTTTCCCTGCGCAGAAGGCGTAGGGACCGATTTAGCATGTCCAGAGTGCTTTTCTGCAAAACCGACCCCTCGCTTCGCAACGGTGCGGCTGCGATGTACGTTGGTCAATAGGGTTTGAAGGGTTTGAAGGACACGATAAATCGGTTCCTACAAACATTACAAGCATCCTCCCCACCATGTTTCGCTTCGCTTGATGCACACGAAAGGGAATTTGCCTCCCTCCACTTATTGGGGCGTGAGCACTGCACTGAAGCCAGACCACATCCCCTGGAATGTCGCGCGGCTCATACGTGTAAAGTTCTCAGGTGACGAATCAGCCGTGTACACATCCTGGCTATCACCGCCACGAATCACAAAAATATGCCCACCGGGGAAATAAGTCGCATCACGGATGCTAACAATTACAGGAGCACCGTTATTACTGACGTTAATGATATCTTGTAGGGTACGTGTATGCCCGGCACTGGTTGCAAAACCGTACGTGGCTGCGGTCATAGCGATACCATCCTCGCGCAGCAGCCCAAGTTGCACACTCCACACTCCTAGATCCAATTCTTTTTGCAAAACATCGGCCGCAATCACATTGTGCCCATAGGCATTCATCACGGTTGCCATCGCCATGCCAGAGCAAGACGAGTAGGACCAGACCTGCCATTGATAATCGGTGTAGTATTGATCGCGGGCGGCCGAATCGAGACGGACCACGCGCATACTCGCCGTCCCCTGAACGACGTGCGAGGATGCCTGCACATCACTGTTGTTGGCAGCGCTTTTCGGACCGAGAAATGAGAAACCCATTCCTTGCGTGATGTTCTGAATGGGATTCTCGCTCAACCCGCCTTGCATCAGCAGCGCCAACGCCATCATCACCAGAAAACCCAGCGACACCAACGTACGCCGTCGTGCATACCACGAAGACGATAGCGTGAACTTAGGAGCTGGCTGCTCGACAGTAACCACCACTCCTTGATGGACATGCAAAACAGCCGTGACGTGGCGATCTAGTGGGTGAGAAGGGAGCGCCAGAGGAGCATGCTTCCGTTTATGACGCCGATATTCACGCCACGCGCTGAAGACGAGGCCAAAAATAATAGAGAGCATCACAACGAGCAACAACGTTGTAACGATGGCGGATGTCATAAAAAAAGCTCACCTCAACATTTTTTCTGCATATTTCCAGGCGCGGGAGGATCGTTTCTAAACGACTATGAGTATTACAATTCAGTATAGTCTAGAAAACAGGCTGGCAAGCGAATTTCCAAGAAAAACAGCCAGATAAGGCTATAGTTCGACGCGAGTTCGCATTTAAGTGCGGGAAAGATTTCAGTCGAACAGCGTGGCCTGGTGAGGTTTGGCAACTTCTTTTTCGGGTTGCCAGGGTAGCGGATCAATAGAAGCAAGCGCTTGTACACGCCGATACAGTGCTGCACACAGCGCTGGTGAATGCTCTTCAAAGGGGCAATGGCAAAATACATACGGCGTTATGCCTCGTTGCAACCATGTAGCAAGTTGTTGAGCCCATGCATCAAGGAAGGTTTCGTTCGCAAGCAGGCGCGGATTGCCAATATAGCGCACAAACACAAAATCCGTCGTCACAGCCACGTGCAACGGAAGATTGGGCTTACAGACGCCGAGCGCGAAAGCCCCCGTCTTTGCAAGCGGGGAATGAAGCGCTGTTCCTTCTTGAGGTGAGAGGAGCCGCTCCCATACCAGAAAAAGAGCGAAACACTTGCCAAAGACGACAGAACCTGTTAAAATAAGAACATAGGTTCTTTATTTATAAGAGAGAAGCAGAGGGATGGCAAACCAGCGGACCAGGAAGCAACGCGCCACGCCCACGTCCGAGACGGCGACCAGGCGGAGCACGAGGACGCCCACGTTCCTGCTTGAACTGCCCCTCGTGGTCGAGGCAGG
>DATAYF010000447.1:0-9830 GCA_036272735.1 Ktedonobacteraceae bacterium | reverse complement strand
GAATGGACCGGATTACCACGCGAAGCGCTTCGCGTGGTAATCCGGTCCATTCGTGCTCAAGGGCCATCTCTTCGTCTTCCCACTGATCGTTGCGGAGCTAGAGCGGGACAACGGCAATGGCATCCATCTCCACGAGAAAATCCGGGTGTGCCAGCCCTGAGACGAAGATGCCAGTGATGACGGGTGGGTTTGGCTGATCTCCCCAGAACTGCTGGAAGGCCGTAAAACCCGCCTGCAAGGATTGTCCCTGGAGCAGGTAGACGTTCCATTTGATGATATGCTCCGGCCTGGCGTCAGCAGCAGCGAGGGCCTGGCGCAAGTTTCTCAGGACCTGTTGCGTCTGAGCTGCTAGGTCTCCCTTCCCTACGATATTGCCTTGGGCGTCAAGAGCATCTTGCCCGCCAATGTAGATCGTTCTTGCCGGTCCTGTGACGGTGATCACCTGTGTAAAAGCAGGATTTTTATGCAGAGTCTCAGGGTTCAGATGCGTGACTTCGCCGTGGATTGGACTCTCTTCTGGATTCCGGGTCATAGGTGTTGCCTCTCGTTTCTGAATGCTATTGGTTGCATACCTCATTGCTTGCTTTATTCTATCTTCCAATGAGGGCAAGATCGATCCTATTTTGCCTATTGTAATCCGGTTCATTCGTACTCAAAGGCCAGGTCATCCCTTTTGAAAGAAGGTACGGCTTTTCAAAGGGATGACCCCCTACTGAATAGTTACCAAATTGGAAAGTGAGAACGAAGGAGAAGAGCATGCGCGTTTCTGAACGCAAGTTGGAGTTCGGTTGGAAGGACGATAATGATCTGGGAATGCGCTTGATTCAACAAATTATTGAGGGGAAGAAAACCACGACCTGTGCACCACTATTTAGCTATACAGAGGAAGAGTTGGCGGACATTTTTGCGAATAAAGGAGAAATGATGACGGTTATCGATAAAGAGAAGAGGCCGTGGTGCAATGTCTGTATGGTTGATGTCTTCCAAACGTCCTTTGGCAACCCTGATCCGCGCCTGGTTAGAGGTGAGGGAGATGGAGAAGATAGCGAGAAGTTCAGGCAGGATCACCGGAGGGACTGGAAAAGCTGGTTGGAGGCAGAGGGCTATTCGCTTACGAATGAGACAATGTTAGTCGCTGAAGTGTTTGAGCTGATGGAAGTAGCAAAATAGCACAAGATTCCAGTAACACCTGGAATCTTGCCTGATCTTATGCGTAGATTTTTGCGCCAGGAAAATGTACCTTTATCTTCTTTGTTTAGACACCGCGTATGGCGATGGCGGCAATGGTGATAAGCGTACTGACGAGCGCGCCAGCAATCACCTGGGCTGTGGTGTGGCGACGCAGTACGACGCGCGACCAACACACGAGCACAACCAGCACGTAGCCCGCCAGCATCATATTGCCATAGAGTGCCAGCAGCATGGTCACGGCCCCCGCTAGTATCGAAGCGTGCAGGCTGATCTTCCACCAAAACGTAATCAGCATATAGGCGCAACCGGTAAGCACCACCGTCAACATCACCGTTTGCAAGTCCCTGGGGCCGTGTAGGATCGTCAGCATAAACAGCCCCACCAGCGTCGAA
Organism: Ktedonobacteraceae bacterium; assembly: GCA_036272735.1. Taxonomy (GTDB): domain Bacteria; phylum Chloroflexota; class Ktedonobacteria; order Ktedonobacterales; family Ktedonobacteraceae; genus DATAYF01. The sequence goes on along the minus strand of DATAYF010000447.1, from coordinate 8,247 downwards.
AGAATGCTAAAAAGGAATGGACCCGTACGCTGCGAACGGACACTGACATCGATATCGGTAAACTTGCCCAGGCGCACGCCGACGGCGATGTAGAGCATAGGGCCAGCGCTGAGAAAAAACAACGTTGCAGCAGCATAGGCCAGGGCGGTGAACGTATTGTGCGTGTGATAGAGCGCTACGAGAATGACCAGGGGAATGGAGATGACGGCAGGAGAGAACAAGTTCGATATATAGCGAGCAACGTGCGTACGCAATCGCCTGGATGCTAACGGCATCTGTAACGCTTGCTGCTGCTCTTCGTTCAATATACTACGCTCTGGCATGTGGCTCCTTTATATTTCTAAAGTAAAGCTTGTTGTGCTCTGACCGGGTAACCAAGGAGTTTACTGGCAATGTTACTAAATGCTGCTGGATCACCACTACACCAGACCTGGAGCGCGCCTCCTTCTGGGTTGTAGGGATGCCAACATGCTTCACTTTCCAGAATGGCATGAACACGACGTGCGATGGCGGTCCCACTATCGATGACCTGGACGCGTTTGCCTACGATGCGCTCGATGGCTGGACGCATGGCGGGAAAGTGCGTGCATCCCAACACGATGACATCGACCCCTTTGGCTAGCATAGGGTGCAGTGTACGCTGTAGTACTTCGTCAACTTCGGGGCCTTCGAACTTCCCCTGTTCCGCCAGGTCAACAAGTTCGGGGCAGCCAACCGCCTCGACCTCGATGCCTTCCGCGAAGTCGTCGATCAGTTGACGCAGGTAGGTTGCTCTGGCGGCCTGATTAGTGGCGAGAATACCGATGCGCCCGCTGCGGGTCAAGCGTGCTGCCGGTTTGACCGCGGGCACAACGCCCACAAAGGGGATCGCATAGGTAGCGCGTAGAGTGTTGAGAGCGGCCTGTGAGGCGGTATTGCAGGCGACGACGATCATTTTCGCCCCCTGTTTGATCAGAAAATCGCTGATCTGTAAGGCGAACGTAGTCACCTCCTCTGCGCTACGCAATCCATAAGGGCAACGTCCAGTATCGCCTAAGAATAGGTAGTCTTCACTTGGCAATTGTCGCCGCAGGGCGGTAAGGATGGTGAGCCCTCCAACGCCGGAATCGAATACACCAATCGGGGCAGTACTACAGTGGATGCGAGCATGAAGCTCGCTTTCACTAAAATTTTCTGGGCTACGTTCTGCGTCGCGAGCAGGAATGACAGTACGTGATGGCGTTCCATACTCTAAACTACGATAGGTAAAATTTTTACTTGCCATATTTTTACTCAAATTCTCGTTGTTCGCCAAAGACGCGGCGTAGGGCATCGCTGATCTCTCCCAATGTTGCATACGCCTCGACTGCATCGATGATCAGGGGCATCACGTTTATGGTGCTCGCAGCCCCGTCAGAAAGCGCCTGTAGCTTTGCTGCTACCAGGGTGTTGTCGCGTCGTGCTCGCAACGCAACTAGCTTGTCTTTTTGGCGCGCCCCTACGGTTTCATCAACTCGTAACAGTACTGGTTTTTCCTCAATATCCGAGGTGAAGCGATTGACGCCGACAACAATAGCGCGTTCTTGTTCTAGCGCGATCTGGTAGTCGTAGGCTGCTTGCTCGATTTCAGCTTGCATGAAGCCGTGTTCGATGGCCTGGACGCCGCCGCCGAGCGCATCGATCCTGGCAATATAATTCCAGGCTTGCTCTTCAATCTGGTTGGTGAGAGATTCGACATAATAGGAACCGGCCAGTGGATCAACCACGTCGGCGACCCCTGTTTCGTAGGCCAGGAGCTGCTGTGTGCGTAGGGCGAGGCGGGCCGAATCTTCGGTGGGCAGCGCCAGGGCCTCGTCTTTGGAGTTGGTATGCAATGATTGCGTGCCACCCAAAACAGCGGCCAATGCTTGATAAGACGTGCGCACGATGTTGTTATCGGGCTGCTTGGCCGTCAAGGTCGATCCGGCGGTCTGGGTATGGAAGCGCAACATCAACGAGCGCGGATCTTGCGCGTGGAAGCGTTCGCTCATAATGTGCGCCCACATGCGCCGTGCCGCGCGAAACTTGGCGACCTCTTCGAACAGGTTATTGTGGCTATTAAAGAAAAAGGAAAGCTGACCTGCGAACGTATCGACGTTGAGTCCGGCGTCAATGGCGGCCTGCACATAACTAATGGCATTGGAGAGCGTGAAGGCAATTTCTTGTACAGCGGTCGCGCCCGCCTCGCGAATGTGGTACCCACTAATGCTGATGGTGTTCCAGCGCGGGAGCTTTTCACCACAATAACGAAACATGTCGGTGATAATGCGCATAGAATGTTCTGGCGGATAGATGTAGGTGCCGCGCGCGGTGTACTCTTTGAGTATGTCGTTCTGGACGGTACCTGAGAGCTTGCTGATGTCGGCTCCCTGCTTTTTTGCTACGGCGATGTAAAGGGCCAGCAACGTGCTGGCGGTCGCGTTAATGGTCATTGACGTACTGATTTTTTCCAGGGGAAGTCCACTAAGCAACGTCTCCATATCTTCAAGGCTAGAGATAGAGACGCCAACCTTGCCTATCTCGCCCTCTGCCAGAGGATGGTCGGCATCATAGCCCATCTGTGTAGGAAGGTCAAAGGCGACTGAAAGTCCTGTGGTGCCCTGAGAAAGGAGGAAGTGGTAGCGTTTATTGGATTCTTCCGCGCTCGCGAAGCCTGCATACTGGCGCATCGTCCAGAATTTGGAACGATACATGCTTGGATGAATGCCACGAGTATAGGGAAATTCGCCCGGATAGCCCAGTTGTTGTTGTGCATCGAAGCCTCTAATATCCTCTGATGTTGCGATATCTGGTACTTCTATGTATGAGCTGGTGACGAATTGTGGGTGTCGCTCCTTTGCTTTTTCATGTGCTTTACGCGCTGTAGTGTTGCGCCACTCTTCGGCGCTCTTACTCGTATGCCGTTTCATGACCGCATCTCCTTCTTTGCATACCGCTGAAATTATAGCATATCGGAAAATACTATGTAGCTCCCGTACTTTAAATTTTGGTTAAAGATTCCTACGAGTCAAGGGCCGTTTATTTACATTGTAAAAATATGCGGCGTGAAGCGGAAATACGTGCCCTACTACTGTTGGAGGAATGGGTACTGCGTGAGAAAAGAGTTGGCGCGTGCTACTCAGTGGTGCCTTCGATGGTGACGAGCGCCTGGCCCTGATCTACGGTCTGGCCTGTGTTCACCTGCACTTCTTTGATCGTGCCGGTGATCGGCGAAGCTAGGTCGTTCTCCATTTTCATGGCTTCGAGGATGACCACCGTCTGGCCTGCACTGACGCTCGTGCCTGCTTCAACGGTCACGTTGACGACCAGGCCCGGCATGGGGGCTTCGACGGTGGCTAAGCCGCTATGTATGCCTGTGCTCGTTAGCCCTTCCAGAGTGCGCGTGCGTTCGTCTTCGACGTTGACCTCGAAACGCTGCCCGGCAACGAAAATTTCGTAGGTTTTGCTGGCCTGCTGGTTTGCTTTGGTGATGTCGCGCGCGAAAATATCATAGGATTTACCTGCAATCAGCAGGCTAAATTGTCCACCTGCTGTGGTCTGGCCTTTAGCAGAGGCCGCCAGGGGAGCGATTTGCCGCCAATCAACCCGATATGCCTGTTCATCGATGGTAATGTTACGTTGCTGACCGTTTGCTTGTGGATCAATGGTATAGGTTCGTTGCTGAATAGTTGAAATATACGCCATGCCTTATTGTCCTCGTCCAAGAAGTTTAGTGGGAGCGCATCATCGCGCCCTGCCTGTTATTGTACCATGAAGTGGGTTGTATGTATGCAGGTGAGGCTCTTTCTAACACTTCTCTAACACATTTCCTACGTGGTTCTAATAGTGAGTGTGGGATACTGATACTTGAATGACGAACGGACCAGCAGCCTTGATGGGCAACGCAGACGTGGTTTCAGGCGTTAGTATGCTTGATTGTTGTGTACAATGAACGTAAAGGGTGTTGAGAAGTTCGAGGTTGTGCGAGAGACGCTAAGGCAAGAGGACATGTATCCAGAAAGTGATCAAGCGAGAGATAAGCAGTCTGATCAGACACAGAATTGGCAGCCTGCGCTCCGTTGCATGAACTGCGATATCGAAATCCTCTGGCCTCCGGTGGTGGTACAGGGGAAGACGTATTGCTGCACGGGTTGTGCGGCAGATGGTCCCTGTAGTTGTGACTATTCTCGCTATCGTTCGCGGACTGTCTGTGGTGTGATACACTACGATGGTTTGCTTGATCCTCAACGCGAGAACGACGAGAAGTCATCGAAGCAACCATAGTGGCCCTGTGATTCAGTTGTGTATTGATGAAAGGAAGTGTACGTCGTGGCACAGATTCATCCAATTGGCGACCGTGTGGTCGTGAAGCCAGCGGCTAAAGAAGAAGTTACCAAAAGTGGTATTGTGATTCCTGACACCGCGAAAGAGAAGCCCCAGGAAGGGGTTGTTGTTGCCGTCGGTAGTGGTCGCTTGCTCGATACTGGCGATCGCGCTACCATCGAAGTACATACAGGTGAGCGTGTATTGTTCGCCAAGTATGGTGGTACCGAGTTTAAGCTGGATGGCGAAGAGTATCTGGTGCTTAAAGAGAGTGATATTCTGGCCGTTGTTGGCTAGTTTTGGAGAGAAGGAAGACAATTATGCCGAAGCAGCTTTTATTTGATGAAGAAGCTCGTCGTTCCCTGAAAAAGGGTATTGATATTCTGGCCGATGCTGTAAAGAGCACCCTGGGTCCTAAGGGCCGTAACGTTGCCCTTGATAAGAAGTTTGGCGCGCCCTCCGTCACGCATGATGGTGTGACTGTTGCCAAAGAGATTCAGCTTGAGAATCCTTTTGAGAATATGGGTGCTCAGTTGCTCAAAGAGGCCGCGACCAGGACGAATGATGTTGCCGGTGATGGTACGACGACCGCGACGGTGCTGGCCCAGGCTGTCGTGAACGAGGGCTTGAAGAACCTCGCCGCCGGCGCCAATCCCATGCAATTGAAGTATGGTATCGATAAAGGGACCGAGTCGATTGTCGAGTACATTCGCAAGATGGCCGTACCCGTCGAAGGCAAGAAGGAAATCGCACAGATTGCCTCGATTTCGGCCGCTGATGATCAGATCGGCAACCTGATCGCCGAAGTGATGGATCGCGTCGGTAAAGATGGCGTCATCACTGTTGAAGAGTCGCGCGGTATTAACTTCGAGGTCGAGTACGTCGAAGGTATGCAGATCGACAAGGGCTACATCTCTCCTTACTTTGTGACCAACGCGGAGAAGATGGAGGCAACGCTTGAGAACCCGTACATCTTGATTACCGACAAGAAGATCAGTGCTGTGCAGGACATTCTGCCCGTTGTGGAGAAAATCGTTCAGCAGGGTCGTCGTGAAATCGTGATTATTGCTGAAGATGTCGATGGCGAGGCACTGGCAACCCTGGTGGTCAACAAGCTGCGTGGTATCCTCAACGTCCTGGCGGTCAAGGCTCCAGGCTTTGGCGATCGCCGTAAGGAGATGTTGCAAGATATCGCTATCCTGACGGGCGGTCAGGTTATCAGCGAAGAGATGGGTCGTCGTCTCGATAGCGCCACGTTGGAAGACCTTGGTAGCGCTCGTATGGTGACCTCTCACAAGGAAGATACCACCATCGTCGAGGGCCATGGTGAGTCCGGCGCTATTCAGAACCGTGTGCGCCAGATTAAGGCACAGATCGACGAGACGACCAGCGATTACGACCGCGAGAAATTGCAGGAACGCCTGGCGAAGTTGTCTGGTGGGGTTGCTGTCATCAAGGTCGGTGCTGGTACTGAGGTTGAGCTGAAGTATCGCCAGACTCGTGTTGAGGACGCGTTGTCCGCGACCCGCGCCGGTGTCGAAGAGGGCATGGTCCCCGGTGGTGGCGTGGCCCTGCTGAACGCGGTCGAGGCTCTGGACGGTCTGAACCTGACCGGTGATGCCGCAACCGGTGCGTTCATCTTGCGCCGTGCTCTCGAAGAGCCGATACGCCAGCTTGCCGCCAATGGTGGCCGTGATGGATCGGTCGTAGTCGAGGGAACACGCCGCGCACAGAAGGAGAAGGGCGACAATCGTATCGGCTACAACGTCTTGACGGACCAGTATGTTGATATGTTCGAGGTTGGTATCGCCGATCCTGCCAAGGTGACGCGTTCAGCATTGCAGAATGCCACCAGCATTGCCGCGATGATCCTGACCACCGAGGCCCTGATCACCGATATGCCTGAAGAGGAGAAGGCCGGCGCGCCCGCAATGCCGGAGTACTAGGCGCTTCTCGTAAGCAGACATAATGTGTCATTTCATAAAGAGCGGCCCACTATCATAGATGGTGGGCTGCTTTGTGTGTATGATGGTTAGCTGACCCGATGTGCACGTTTTTTTCGCCGCCTTCGGTGGCAAGGAGAAAGAGCAGGTGGGGACACCCCACACCCCGCCAGGGGCGGCAGCCCCTGGATCCCGCTTCAAGAAACTTGCACATTGCGTTAATTAATGAAGTTCCTTGCTCTTGTACGCACTCTCACCCCAATTGCCCTGGATCAGTGTTGGCTCCGCAGATTACGACAGCGATGCGTTCTCCGGGGGCTGGCTGGTAGCTGCCGCTGAGTAGGGCTGCTGCTGCGGTGGCACCGCCGGGTTCGGCGACGATGCGTAGCTGGTCCCAGAGTAGGCGTTGTGCCCCCTGGATGACCTGATCATCTACCAGTACGACACGTTCAATGTAGCGTTGGGCGATCTCGAAGGCGATAGTGCCGATACGGCGAGCACCAAGTGAGTCGACCGCCACACCCTGTACCTCCACATCCACAGGCTGGCCTGCCGCAAGTGCACGAGCCAGCGTAGGTGCTCCCTGCGGTTCCACACCGATGACGCGTACATCGCCCGCGAACCAGGCGGCAACGCCGGAGATGAGGCCACCACCGCCCACAGCGACCAGCACAGTATCGATTTCGGGGAGTTGTTGCGCGAGTTCGCGTCCCAACGTGCCCTGTCCAGTGACCACTTCCGGCTGATCGTAGGCGTGCACAACCAGCGCGCCGGTTTGTGCTGCACGTTGCTGGCTGGCGGTGTATGCTTCGGCATAATTTGCGCCACCGACCGTCACATTGGCTTCGTAGCGATGGAGGCGTTCGATTTTGGTGGGTGGGCACAGTTCGGGCACGAAAATTTCGGCGCGGTGACCCAGTTGGCGTGCTACGTACGCGACAGCGAGGCCATGATTGCCGCCTGAAGCAGCGATCACGCCCGTGGGTGGAATACTATGCGAAAGCAGGCGATTGAAGGCACCACGTGGCTTGAATGAGCCGGTATGCTGCATCGTTTCCAGTTTGAGGGAGAGGTTGGCAGGAAGGTCCCAGGCCCTTTTTTCTAGTTCAATGACCGGAGTGATGCGTATATAGCCCGCGATGCGTTGTGCAGCGGCTTCGATATCTGTGCGTGTAATCATGAATAAATGACCATTTCTCAAAAACTCAGCCTGGCAAGACTGGCGGTACGGTAGTTTGGATACACACGTGGTGTGTTATCCAGATGCTAGCTGAGAAATTGGAAAGAGTCAAGCATAGGTTGAAAATACTTTTGCGTGGCCTCGTGGTAGTACGTCTCAGGGAGCAGCGTGCGGATGGCGTAATAAACGTTATGATGTTCTACCGTGATAATGGTGGTATGAATCTGGTCGCCATTGGAGTCAGTGAAGGTTCGATTGGCCTCCGTCCATTGCGTTCCGGCGATGGTTGGTCGTTGATCGGTGGTGGCTGCGTTTTGCAAGTTCTGCACGTCGTGTGTCCCACCTAAAGCGGCAAAGTAGCTCTGGTTGATATCACTGGCGTTATGTGCCTGTGAGGTTATGCTGCTTGAGAAGCGAATGATCGAGAAGACGATGCCGAGATTTTGCGAAGAAATATCTTGCGTAATCGAGTCGGAGTCTGAATTTTTCTGGGGGGTAGCGGCGTCCCAGTCGGCTGGATATTTTAATGAAACATTGAGGTCAGTGCTTGATGTTTGCTTGAAGGCAGTTGGTACGGGCAACTGGTTAGTGGTGCTGGCAGCTGCTTGCGTCGGCGTTGGTGCTGCTATAAGTGATAAGGGATGGGTGGCGGTCAGTGCGGTATGAGGTGGAAATTGGTCCTGGCTGTAGAGGATGGCAAGTGTGGCTCCGATCCCTACCAATGGTGTTGCGAGTAGTATGGCAAGCACCAATAAAACATGCCCAATAGCGTGTTTGGTGCGGCGAACTGGTGACTGGCTGTGT
>DATAYF010000446.1:0-2389 GCA_036272735.1 Ktedonobacteraceae bacterium | reverse complement strand
GATGGCGTGAACGGACTCGACGAGATCGGTCGTTCCGTACAATTTTTGCGCACAACACTTGCTCAACTATAGCTTCCTAGTGCAGGTTCGAGAAAGCTCTTGTGTAAAAAAGGGAAAGCTGTTAATCTACGCAAGGGACGTCGCGCCAGAAATAATCGCAAGAGCAAGCAGGTTGGAACGTTCCAACGATTCCGCTTGTGAGCCATTCCTCCTCGTCTACCAGGGACCACATCTATCTGTTGATCGAAGATGAGGAATGAATACATTAAGAAAGGTATTGAAGAAGAAATCATGCTGCGAGATCGTTTAGCAGAGGCTATTCAACTGCGTGAAATAGGACGGGCAAAGCAAGATCAAGCTATACTGGAGGAGGCGCGGACACTTCTCTTAGAACTGGTCGCTGCCTATCCGGATGACGCCGAAATTACTTATCAGACTGCAATTGTTCACGACAATTTGGGGCTTGAAAGAGAATCCATTCCGTTCTATATCCAGACCCTTGAACAAGGGCTCTCCGGCCTCGATACTGCCACAAAACTCATGAAACGCGAAAGAGCCTTTCTTGGCTTGGGAAGCACGTATCGTGGACTGGGAGAGTATCAGAAAGCGGAGGAAACACTGCGTCGGGGTTTGAGCGAGTTTCCACAGAGTCGTCCCCTCCAGGTCTTTCTCTCGCTGGCCCTGTACAATACGCAACAATACAAGGAGGCGATGGAACTCGCTTTGAGCAATCTCCTGGAGACGACCTCTGACGAAGCCCTCCAGTACTACAAACGAGGTCTTTTGTTCTATGCAGCGCACCTCGATGAAACCTGGTAAGGAGGCTACACCTCTGCCTCGCCCTTAGAAGAAGCTCGTTCATGAGACCTTTTGGGTAAGGAGATCAGTGTGTTTACAGCCGAAGTAGTCACAGACCCGCTGTCTGAGTTCACTGGCAGTCAAAAGCCGGGCCGGCTCGACTATGGCCCGTTTGCCATGCACCCACTTCGGCTCGATCCGGTTGAGCCAGGGACTCTTGGTGGGCAGCCAGCATGGGATGATGCGCACGCCTGCTTTGCCAGTGTGAGCTTCTTGCAGCACCATCTGGTTGTGCTCGCGCAGCCAGGTTTTGATATGCTTACTTGCGTGCCAGGACGCATTATCCCAAATCAGCACCAGCCCCCCTTTGCCCTGTGCTTGGACCTGCTCGCACACCCATTCCAGGAAATCCGCGGTCACTTGACTAACTGGATGTCCTTCCACAAAGCGCAGGTGCATGCGACCATCGTCAGCTGAGAGCATCCCGTAACAGGCGAGCGCTTTGGGATCAGGATCATTCTTGTCTTTGGCGAGTTCCTGCAAGCGTAGCGGCTCATCTTGCTCACTCCAGCTGTGCATTGTTGGTTGGCTGACTCTGCTCCACCACACCTCATCCACATAGCCGATCTCCCAGCCGTTCTTTTCGGCGAGGGCAATGAGGGCGTCACGCCGTTTTTTTTCTCACATAGTCTGGGTCAGGGCTGGTAATCCAGCGCTTCGCTCGTTGCCATCCCACACCCAGCCGCAGGAGTGCTTGACGGATGGTTTCAATGCTCACCACGTGCTCGGTGAGACCTTGCTCGAAGCAGACCTCTGCCAGCAGAGCCAGAGTCCACACGCTTGTCTTTTTCCCATAGAGGTGCGGCGGCTTGTGTAAGATCGCGCGCAGCGCTTCACATTTGGCCTGGTCAAACTGGGCCTGCACCGTTTTTGGCCGCGGTGATTCTTGCGTGAGGCACGCAACCCCTTTCTCCTCAAAGGCATGGATAGCGTTGCGCACGGTTTGTGTCGCACAGCCCAGATTCTGGGCGATGACTTTGGGACGGTATCCTCGGCTAGAGGCGAGCAAAATCTGGCTGCGGCGTAGAGTAAAGGCATGAGATGAGCACAGTCCAGCTTTCAACGTCGTGTGTTCTTCTGGACTCAACGCTCGGATATACATGGGAGCTTTCATGCCCTCAGTTTATCAGGTTTTTCTTCCTTACACAAGAGCTTGTTTGAACCTGCACTAGGAACCGGGTATAATTCAGATAATTGAGAAATGTAGCATTACGGCTCCTGATCTTTTTCTCATCGGGTTTTCTCTTTGCTATTTCTGGCTTCTGCTTATTTGATCGGTCTATAATGATGGTACGTGGCAATTCACCTGCCGTAGGATGGACTATTCTCATCGATTTTAGCTTGGCTTGATACGTAAGGCGCTCGCGCAGCGTTATGCCTGCGTACAATGGTTTAAAAGCTTACGTACCGCTACCCCTATCTGTGTGAAAGGTTTTGGTTGTCCCCCTCAGAGGGAAGACGGGTTCCGAAGCCATAGAGAAAAGAAGTGGCGGCCTGGCGTATCGTGATGTCAAATCCAGCACGGACACAG
>DATAYF010000445.1:0-4265 GCA_036272735.1 Ktedonobacteraceae bacterium | reverse complement strand
GATAGACCTCCTGCCGATGGGGGCAATGCAGCATGGGGGCATGTACCAATCCACGATCATGCTGAACCTATATTCGGATCAGACGCTGGTCTGGCACGTCCGTTGCGCAATGGCAGCACGGCGATTACTGGTTTTGTGCTGGGTGTATTCAGTGTGCTCATTGCATTTTTTTTGCCTGTCAGTCCCATTTTCCCCATTTTCCTCTCTATCGCAGGCGTGGTTTTCTCCTGGCTGGGGCGACGCTCGCCTCGTAGGGGCCTGGCTAACGCGGGGCTTATGCTTTCGGGTATTTCTCTGCTGTTCATTATCATAGCTTCGCTGTGCCTGCTCGGTTCGAATTTGCATAAATAGTAGTAACAGGATAGAAAGAATGCATGCAATGCTCTTCGAGCATTGCGTGCATTCTTTCTATCCTGTTAGACATGGTTATAGTGGGCGGCTGATGATGGGTTTTAGGGCTGGATAGAGCGCACGGTACGTCTCGTACGCGCGGTTATACGCCTGGGCGTGCTCAGGTTGTGGCTCTGTGCGCTCCATGGGGCGCACGGTTTGCGCACACGCTTCCTGCACCGAAGCATAGACGCCACCGGCAACCCCGGCAAGCAGTGCCGCGCCAAATGCTGGTCCCTCGGTCGCGTTGGTTACGATCAGTTCGGTTTCTAACACATCGGCGATGATCTGCCGCCAGAGAGGGCTTTTTGCTCCGCCGCCGGTCGTGCGCAACTGTTCCATACGCAAGCCCTGTTCGCGCATGATCACCAGGCTATCCTTCAGGCTAAAGGCCACCCCTTCCATGACCGAACGAATCAAGTGTCGGCGATCATGGCTGGCAGTCAGACCTATCCAACCGCCACGGGCATACGGGTCAAGGTGGGGAGTGCGCTCACCCTGCAAATACGGCAAGAAAACGAGACCTTCGCAGCCAGGAGCAACACGCTCGGCTTCACGTCCCAACAGGTCGTAGGCATCACCACCCGTCCAGCGTTCTAAAGCACGTTCGGGCAGTCCAATGTTGTCGCGCACCCAGCGCATCGATAGGCCTGCGCCCTGCGTGACCCCCATCAGATACCAGGCATTGGGTACCGCGTGGTTAAAGGTATGTACACGTGGCACCGGACCCGATGTGTCCACCTGCGGCGTATCCGAGTAGGCGAGCACGATGCCGCTGGTGCCGACCGATACGAGCGCCAGGCCCGCTGTCACAACGCCATTGCCCACGGCACCGCACGCGTTGTCAGCGCCACCACCAGCCACCGGCGTGCCTGCTACCAAGCCGGTCGACGCCGCCACCTCTGGTGTAATGGCACCACTGGCGGCATCAGCGGGCACGATGGGCGGAAACATGGCCGGGTCCAGTTCCAGGGCGGACAACACCTCTTGTGACCACGCGGCGCGTTTAACGTCTAGCAGACAGGTACCGGCGGCGTCAGAAATCTCCATTGCTTTGACGCCGGTCAGCAGATAGCGAATATAGTCTTTAGGCAGCAGCATCGTACGGGCGCGGGCAAATATTTCAGGCTCGTTATCGCGTACCCACAGCAATTTCGGGGCCGAAAAGCCGGTCAGTGCTGGATTGCTCACAGCCGCAATAAGCTGGCTTGCGCCCACCCGTTCGGTGATCCAGCGGCACTGCTCGTCACTGCGCTGATCCGCCCAGATGATACAGGGGCGCAACACCTGCTGCTGCTCGTCGAGCAGGACCACACCGTGCATCTGACCGGAGAGCCCGACCCCACGCACATCGCTCGCCTGTATGCCTTGCTGAGTTGCTGTGGTAAGACAAGCACGGATAGCGGCAAGCGTCGCCTGCCACCAATCGGCGGGATTTTGCTCAGCCCAGCCGGGATGTGGATGAAATAGCGGGTAATCGATGAAGGCATCAGCCACCACGTGCCCATCTTCAGCAGCGAACAGGGCAGCCTTGACGCCGGTGGTGCCAAGATCGAGACCGAGAAGTGTTTGCATAGTACGCTCCCTTAATGACTTGGAAATAGGCTTCTATATATTTGATTGTACGCCAAAAAGCGCGGCATTGCCCAACTTTTCCCTAAGGAATCGGCGCAGCAACGTTGCTCTTACACAAAAGGACTAGCATGTATAATTTTTCAACAACCATACGTCTGAATAGACAAGGAAACAACATTTCCAATCGATCTACCAATAAAGGATTTAACTGTTTAAAAGCAGGAAACGAAATTGAATAGTAAAATGATATATGGTTGTTGTTTCCTCTGTATTTGTCGAAAACGGTAGATGCTATCCAGGGATGAAAACGCGTCGAGTAGTCTGGTACAGGTATCTACATGCAACTATTCTCCCAAAGAGGATAATGGCTGTAGAACTATTACAAAAGGAGTAACCTCTATGAGATTACAGCATGAATTACTAAAGACAGTAAGGACGAACAACCTTACGTACGAACGGGCTAGTGTGCTCTCTCTCAGAGAATATGGCGTGGTCATCGCACGTTTTGGTTTTGGCATTGCCTGGGTAGTAGCAGCGTGGTTGAAGTGGCAGCCCGCGTTCATCGCATCATATGGCAGTCTCATCAGTGGATCAATGAGTGGTCGGCCAGCGCTTGTGCAAGCGTGGATAGGCCTATGGGCGAACATAGTGCACCTGAGTCCGGCGTTCTTTGCCTACAGCACCGCGAGTATTGAGACCGCATTGGCGCTCTGTTTTATTTTGGGACTCTTTACCAACGCCGCCTGTATTGTCTCAATCATCCTATCATTCCTTATCTGGTCGATACCGCAAGGCTTTGGGACGCCCTACATAGCAGGGCAAAGCACCGATATAGGGCCGAGCTTCCTCTACATATTCCTGGCCCTCCTGCTGATGGTGGTGGGTGCAGGGCGCTACCTCGGCCTGGACGCGGTACTCACGCGCAAGTTGGGGACGCTGGGCTTTCTGGCATCCGGCACGTTGAAAAAAACGCGCTAGCATTTATAGGAGACGGAGGCCAGCTCCGTCTCTACATGCAGGGAAGCCAGAGGCTAGCTCTGGCTTCCCTGCATGCTATTATTATGTAATATTCTCTTGAGGAGAGGCCGCTCAGGGCTAGCTACCTTGAGACAAGGACCCGAAGACCCCTTCCTGCCTTCTGGAGTTCGACCCCTCACGCCTGATTGGGCGATGCGGTCTGGAACCTTCATGAGAATCAGGCATGGGGAGAATGTCAAGACAGCAACACGTCGTCCTGGACATCTATATGCCCGTCGCATTCGTCGATGGCAGAGGGGATCGCGGCCAGTTTGGCGGTCTTATACGGCGCGGGTGCACGCCTGAATGTGTTGATGGTTTGTTGCCCCAACCAATCCCCGCACGATACGGCGAGCACGCCACAGGCCAGGCTCAAGAAGAAATAGAGCAGCGCTAAAAACGCGTGTCCAGCGGCGAACAACTGGGCGTCGCCCAGCGCCAGGCTGCTAAACGTCGTGTAGGCTCCTAAAAAGCCGACATTGATGAAGAGGCGGCGCGTGGGTCCGATCAGAAACACAGCATCGGCCAGCGTCGTCACAAACGCCAATACCAGCGCGCCGGTGACATTGATCACAAAAATATCGAACGGCCAGCCCTTGCCCATACCCCCCTGAATAGCGATGCTAAGCAGGTAGCGTGTAACCGTTCCCCAAAAACCACCACAGAGTACGGCGCCAAGACGGCGTCCAAAAGAAAGCGAACCTGACATTATAGCGCTCCTCCTAGCAGTAGCCCCAACGAAGCAGCGCCAAGGCCGAGCAATAACGTGCCACCAAGATAATACATACCCAGTGCCGTGCTGCCAGCGCGCCCCAACTGTACGCCCTCCCAGCACATGGTGCTATACGTGGTATACCCACCCAGGAAACCGGTCGCAAGCACCAGTTGTGTGGCAGATGAGATCAGCTTATGGCTGGCGAGAGCAAACAGCAGGCCGATCACGAAGGCTCCTGTAATATTAATGACCAGGGTACCCAGAGGAATTTGTGAACCAGTAGCTTCAGCAATAAAACGGCCGAGCAAGTAACGCGCTGCGGCACCCAACGCCCCGGCCAATCCAACCATACATGTTTCGACTACAGTTGACACTATTACGTAACCTTTCCTTGCATACATACTTACGAAGAAATGCGTATTATTTCTTTGCATTTATAGTGCGAAAGATGCCTTACTTGTTGCCAGTATAAAGATGGTATAAGCACACATTTTTAGATGCAATAGCACTTTTAACAGGTCTAAGGCACAAAAACAGCTCCTGATAATACGCGATGCGTATTATCAGG
>DATAYF010000444.1:0-4713 GCA_036272735.1 Ktedonobacteraceae bacterium | reverse complement strand
TGGGGGCTCGAGCATACAGAGGGGTCAGCCCGATATTGGAGCCGCACTCATCGATCACAACGAGTTTGCAGGCATCAAGCTGCTTGAGTTGCTCACGCCAGGCTGCTCGCGCCTCTTCGTTGCGCTCTGAGGCACGAGAGCTGTCTTTTTTTTCGCGTCCAGCCCACTCGTCTGATGGCTCGACCCATCGTCGTCGTGCTCACCAGCAAGCCGTGCTCCTGCTCCCAGAGCTGGCAATAGCTCTCCAAAGTGGCATCTGGGTACGCCTGCAACGGCGCGATTTTTTTGGAGGGCCGACCGGGAATCGGTCTCACGGTGATATCTCCTGTCTCTCGTCGTTGCTTGAGCTAGCGTTTGATCGTGGCTCATGAGACGCCAAAGAGCTTGATGATCTCCATTCGGGGATAGCCCTTATCGACGGCTTGTAACACTCGTTCTCGCATATCGATCGAATACGCTTTCACCGGTTCCTCCTTTTCAATATGCGCTCGCTCTTTCTCTTCCTCCTTCTGTTTTATCACTGGCTCAAGGTTTCTGCTTCCCGCTGTAGGACTCTCATGCGCCGTGGAGGTTCGGTATCCAGACGCAACTGCCCGGTTTCAGGGCCGAGAAAGCCGGAGAGAAGCCAATCCGCCACTAACCGTATTCGCCTGGTCCACGAAGGGTTACGCAATAAGTACACCAGGTGCCAGAGTATCCACGCGGGTACCCCCCCAAGAGTGACCGGACCCACCCGCGCGACACCTGTATCATGACCCAGCAGCGCCAGGTGGCCAAGCGGCATATATAGGTAAGGCAATGACGATTGGTTCATGCATCCGTCAGCAATAACCCTGCTCACGTAGCGGCCCTGCTGCCGTGCTGCCTGAGCTGTAGGCGGCACAGGAGCATTGGTGGTCGAGTCGTACGCCCACGCACAATCTCCGATCACATATACCTCTTGATACGCAGGGATGCGCAGGTGGTCATCGACGAGGACCGCGCCATTGCGCGCATGTGGGACAGGCAGTTGATGGACCACGTCGGGTGCGGTGATCCCTGCCGCCCAGAAGAGTGTCCGCGCAGGAATAGTCCCCGCACTTGTGAGCACGGCTGTCTCCTCCACTCCAGTGATCGACTGCCCCGTCAGCACCTCGATCCTTTCTCGCTCGAGTGCGCGATGCACCTCGTGAGACGTGCGGTGATCGCTCATGGGAAGAATACGCTCCGCGCGTCCAACAATGACCACACGAACAGAAGCATCAGCCAACCACGGATACGCCCAGAAGAGACCCCTGAGAAGGTAGTCATGGACGATGGCCGCCAGTTCGGTCCCAGTATCGCCCGCTCCCCCGATAACGAACGTGAGCCATGCTTGCCGCTCCGCCGAGTTGGTGGCGTAATGTGCGGACTCGACAGCGTCGATGAGGTGGTTGCGCAACTGCAAGGCGTCGGCTGGTGTGTGAAACGGAAGCGCGTGCTCGCGCAGGCCAGGGAGATCCGGCACAGCGGTGTGGCTGCCCAGGGCTATCACAAGTAGATCGTAGGGAAGAGAGCCTTGAGAAGTTCGTACTTCCTTCTGGTCGAGATTAATATGCTCAATCTCAGCGTGCCGCACCTGGAACCGTTTGTTCCGCTGGAAGTCGCGGATAGGGATGACGGCGTTATTTGGATTCACCCGTCCGTTCGCCACCGTCCAGAGCAGTGGCGTAAACAACAAATCGTTATTACGATCAATAACCAGAACGCTTATATTGTCCGAGGTTCTCAGCTTCTGCCCCAGTTGTAGTGCAAGGGTCAGTCCACCAAATCCAGCGCCAAGGATGAGTATTCGCGTGCGCGCGTGACGATACGATTCCTCAGACTCGCGCACGCGTTCCGACCAGTGTTTGTTTCCACGAGGCTGCATCAGCCGCCTGCTCGCGAGGGCCGCTCCTACCACTGCAGCCACTGTCAAGGTTTTTCGCATCTGAAATTCCTCTCGCTGTATGAGGAACGGGAGATCCCCATCCGACTGGCAATCGATTGCGAAAGACGCGGCGTGCGATTATCCGATCTCCTGACGTCGTCCATGCGTTCTATTCCCGCCCATTCGAAACAAAACAGAGTCGGACAAGCACTTCAACAATGACGAGCACGTTTCAATCTCTGATCTCATTATATGCTCACATCCCCTCTGTAAACACGCCGGAGCAGATTTCCTCGTGACAGGGAAAGAAAATAGCTTCTTGTGTTCAGTTTTGAGACTACCATTATACCTATGGAGGTGAGATGAGTCAGGTGAGAGGAGCCATACCATGTTTCAGCATATTGAATGGATGCTGCTCTGTCATAATTGGTCCTGTTTTCTTCTTTTCCTGCGATTTAACAGATCAGCTTTTTTTGTCAGCACAATCCTCTCGCCCGCGCTATTGCTGCGATCCTTTCGCGCTCATCGGCACCTTGATCATCTCCACCAGCAGAGCAACGCGCAGCTATGCAGCCGGGATTAGTACGACAGCCGCAGTTAGGTGATAGAATCTCCCATGAGCCAAGGAGAGAACGATCATGGGAGAAGCAAAGCAAAACAGAGAGTCTTACCAACAGCAACGAGATGCTCTTCAAAACTGGATAGCTGGTCTGGACCAGGTGCATGAGCGAATCGCCGGACGTTTTGCGCGTACAGAACAGCGAGGGCGTGTGCGGGCCTATCTCGAAGGGATAGAACAGTTGATCAAACCACTGAACTATGCTCTACTTATCTCAACGTTGATGCATCAGTGAATGCGTCCTATCACGTCTTTTGCATGCTAAGCCCCTCTCGTCTATCGGGAGAGGCGCGACGCTGCTGTTTCCGTCGCATGGCTGTACAAGCCAACTCACAGCAATGTGAGTTTAAAACATGTTGCACTAGCCACATGTTTCAGAAACGGTTAATAAGTCCAGTAGAGCGCAAGAACGGGTGGCAGTTGGCAGAGTACGCGGGAGAGCAGACTCCTGATGGGATGCAACGTCTGTTGAGTAGCGCCAAGTGGGATGCCGATGCGGTCCGCGATGATCTGCGAGGCTATGTCATGGAGTACTTGGGAGATCGTGGGACGATTCTGATCATCGACGAGACAGGCTTCCTCAAAAAAGGCACGAAATCGGTGGGAGTCAAGCGGCAGTACAGCGGGACAGATGGACGCATTGAGAATGGTCAGATCGGGGTCTTCCTGAGTTATGCCAGCCCTAAAGGATATACCTTCCTGGACCGGGAACTCTATCTGCCCAGAGAATGGGCTGCCGATGAAGAGAAGAGAAAAGAAGCGGGAGTGCCAGAACACGTTGGCTTCGCGACAAAGCCCCGGTTGGCCCAAAGGATGCTCCAACGAGCGAGGGAGGCGGGTGTACCTGCAGCGTGGGTCACAGGAGATGAAGTGTATGGTGGGGATCGCCATCTGCGGATCCGGCTGGAGGAACAGGAACAGCCTTTTGTCCTGGCGATTGCGTGCGATGAGCCGCTGTGGTGCAACGTGGGATCGGGTCCCGAACAGAAACGTGCTGACAAACTGGCTCAGATGCTTGGCCCTTCCCGCTGGAAGCGGCTTTCCGCGGGGGAGGGCGCCAAGGGGCCACGGCTCTATGACTGGGCGTGTGGACACTTATGCCGCTTGGCAGAGCCGCAATGGGAGCATTGGCTGCTGGTTCGTCGCAGCATCAGCAAACCCAAGGAACTGGCTTACCATGTGGTGTTTGCCCCTGCGGGAACCAGTTTACCAACGTTGGTCAAGGTCGCGGGACGGCGCTGGACGATTGAGGAATGCATCGAGTTGGCCAAGGGAGAAGTGGGACTGGACCAGTACGAGGTGCGGAACTTCACGGGTTGGTATCGACATGTTACGCTGGCTCTGTTCGCGCACGCCTACTTGACGGTCATCCATGCGCGCGCGGAGGTGGGTGAGCAGGAAAAAGGGGGGCAGGCACTCAGGCTCAGGAACTGTTACCTTTGACTATACCCGAAGTGCGCAAGCTGCTTTGGCAAACGATCGGATACGGGTTCATCGCTGGGGATTCACTGCTGCACTGGTCGAAGTGGCGACGACGGCATCAGGCACGAGCCAAACGCTGTCACTACCGCAAGCGGCTGAACGCCCGCCCACCATAACTGCGGCTGTAGTATTAGTGCTCTGTTCCTCAAAGGCGATAATAAAGGAGGCGATGCAAATGCCGCCGGGTCTTGGGAGGCCGTCCCCAGACCCAGGGTTTAGCACGATGATTGAGCTGCGCGGTAGCCACCTGCATGGCTCGCTCGATCTCATGAGCATTGGCAAAACTCTGGCCAGCGAGCGCATCGCGTCGGAAGAGTCGCCACCAACCTTCTTGCATGTTGAGCCAACACGCCCCCGTAGGAATGAAGATGTGCTGAATGCGTGGATGGTCCGCGAGCCAGGTGCGGGTTTCCAGGCTGTTATGACTGCTGAGATTGTCTGTGATAATGAAAAGGTCGCCAGTTGGGTTGTCGGTCTCGATGTCCTTGAGCAGCTCGATGTAATTTCTGGAATTGCGCGAAGCCGCACAGTGGGTGATCTCCTTGCCATCGCGGACCCGCAGGGCTCCATAGATCCACACCTTGTCATCCCCACGACTGTACTCCAACGGAGCTTTGATGCGATGGCCATCCGCCGACCAGCCGGGAGCGGGTGCGAAGGTGCGCGGGATCACCGGCCCGAGTTCATCTGTGCAGATGGTCGTCGACCTCTTGGGCGGGTCGGT
>DATAYF010000443.1:0-3065 GCA_036272735.1 Ktedonobacteraceae bacterium | reverse complement strand
CGGCTACTAGCCTCGATTTTTCGTGATGGCTTAGCCAGGGGCCGGTGGAGCATTTCCTATCCAGCCGTCACAGCAAAGAATGGATAGCAAAAGTTGCGCCCGTGCGCCTCGGGTCGTATGGGAGATGTCTCAGCCACCCGGATCTCGATGCCGAGGTCCGGGTGGCTGGTGACCCGTGTTGCTATTGGACTTTTGTTTTCGAACCTGGGCAAACGAGCAGGTATTGATGGGAAACGTTTCTATCATCATCAGTGTAGGCGATATATGGCGACGACACAGCTTGCAATGGGGCGTAGTCCACTTGACGTACAGCGGCAGATGGGGCATACTACCCTGGCAATGATTAATCATTATGCATCTTTAACGGTGGATCATTTAAGATCAGCGCATGAAAAGTTTTCGCCACTACGTGCAAAGGATGTGTTGGTGATGAGGATATTGGCGGAAATTATTGGGATGAGTGACTAGGTAAAACATTTCTTCGTTATTATAAGTAATGTTTGGTACGTGTTGGACGAGCTTCAGGAGCCGATTTAGAGTGTATAGATCAAGCATTTTTGGGAGGAGTAAGAACGATGAGCGAACAAGTGACGAATAGCGGCATGGTGCTGAAAATCGGTCATCTTTATCCCACGCTGATGAGTGTCGCCGCGGATCGTGGCAATCTCTTCTCAATTCAGAAGCGTTGCGAGTGGCGTGGCATCGCGGTTGAGGTCGACCCCATCTACGTCAAGCAGACACCCGACTTCACGCGTTACGACATGATTTTGTTGCACGGCGCGGCCGACCGCGAAATGGGGATCGCTTCGCAGGATATTCAGGCGAAGGCTCCATCGCTGCGTGAAGCGGTGGAGGCGAATATTGTCTTCTTGAGCGTCTGTGCTGGCTACCAACTGATGGGCCATTACTATAAGCCCTTCAAAGGTCCCGAACTTCAGGGCGCGGGCCTGCTCGACCTGTACACCGAGGGCAGCAGTACCCGCTTCATGACCCATATGGCACTGGAAATGAACTTGCCGGAGACAGGCATCAAAGTGCTGGTGGGCTACGAGAACCATAGTGGGCGCACCTACCTTGGTTCCAAGGCGCAGCCGCTGGGCAAAGTTTTGTCAGGCTGGGGTAACAATGGCAAGGATAACTTCGAGGGTGCGATATACAAAAACGTCTTCGGCACCTATCTGCATGGTCCCGTGCTACCCAAAAATCCCTGGTTCACCGACCTGCTCATCGAGCGGGCCCTCGAACGCCGCTATGGCAAGGTCGAGCTTACGCCATTGGATGACTCGATTGAGAACGCCGCTCATCACGCGGCCCTGAAGCTCGCTATGGACTTCAAAGGTACCATGTCGGCCATCGATGCCACGCCCTGGAAAAGTAACGCGTAGATAGGACCTTATCACATGTCGGTAAAACAGCGTCTTAAGATATTCGTGCTATTGTGCCTGCTTATCAGTGCCTTACTGGCATGTGATGTTGTTCCTAGTATTAGTTTTAATGGCACGCCGGTCACGTCATCGGCCACCAATGCGGCCAATCAGGGTTTACCCCCGCTCAACACGTGGACGCAGGCCGGTTCTGGCATCGAGCTGCGTTCCGAGCAGTGGACCAGCCCAGGGAATAATCAGGATACGGTGGTGATTACGCGCATCGATCCGCACCGTGTCCATCTCAAAATTGCCTATCTGCCCAATGACCCACTTTCTATGAGCGCGTGGATGAAGAAGATGCAGGCCAAAGTTATCATCAATGGTGGCTACTTCGACAAAAACAACCATCCTACCGGCCTGCTGGTCGATGATGGGCAGATCTTTGGCTCATCCTACCAGGGCTTCGGCGGTATGTTTGCCGTCGATAAGCAGGGGAACGTTACGGTGAGTTCGCTCGGCCAGCAGCCCTACAATCCTAATTCAGCCGATCTCGATGAGGCCACCCAGTCTGCGCCAATGTTGGTGGTGAACGGCAAACGCACGCAATTCGATGCCAACGCGGCCAGCCAGCGCCGCACCGTCATCGCCACCGATAAGCAGGGGCGTCTGCTCTTCATTACCAGTTCCGGTCCGGCCTTTACGCTTGATGAACTCGCCGACCTGTTGGCCTCGTCCGACCTCTCGATCAATAACGCGCTCAACCTTGATGGTGGGGCTTCGACCGCGCTCTATGTTAACACCCCCGCGCAAAAAGTAAATATTGACTCGTTTAGCCCCTTACCAATTGTGCTGGTCGTACGCTAAAGCGGAGATCAGAAAGATCGAGCGAGCTCATGGTTCGGCCTTACCTTGAACCGCGGTGTTCAAACTGGTCAGGAAAGAGTGATGAGATTGTCATCTCTTCTCCACGAAGCGTACAATAGCCTTGTCCTGGTGCTATGTGTGCTATGTGTGCTATTTCTCTTGGGTTGCGGAACGTTGGAGCATTCCCGAAAGGATCAATGAGATGGGGAAAAGGTCGCAGCATGTCACGCAGAACAAGCAGAGATCGGGCTTGATGCCTGCAAGGAAGCACGTTCCTCGATCTCGCTCTTTGAAAGCAACGCAAAAGAAGAAGGTGCCGTTCAACCAATTAGCAGCGATCCTGGAGGCTTTACCCGATAGCGTCATCGCTTGCGATCGGGAAGGGAAGATCCTCCGGATCAATGCCGCGGCTTGCAAGCTCTTTGAGGTGCCTTCGGAAGCGCTGTGTCGAGGAACAGATTATCAGCAATTTCTTCAACGCTATGAACCGCGGGCCGCACGGGCCGCACTGGATGCACAGCAACGGCCAAGCGTTCCAGAGCCATGGCTTATGGATCTTGTCATGGATGAAGAGACGATAGCCAGTTCGCCAAAAAACACCCTCTTGCTGCAGGTGCCTTCTGGGCGTACGGTCTACGTTACCCTCTGGTGCGTCCCTGTCTGTGATACACAACAACACCTGGTCGCAACCGTCTATGCTTTCCATGACATCACGCACCGCTATCGCAAAGCCCTCCATCTCCAACGGGTCTGGGAGGCGTTGTTGAGCATGAACGAAGCCATTGAATACCTTCCTGCGTGGGGTGATCTCGTTTGGCCGGAAGAAACCTTCCT
>DATAYF010000442.1:0-4088 GCA_036272735.1 Ktedonobacteraceae bacterium | reverse complement strand
GTGTCTGCCTGTCGGGGGTGTGGGAGAGTCCGTAAGACCCGGTGCGGTGAAAACCAAACCGGGCAAGACTCCGCGAAGCAGGAAACCCTAGAAGCGATTCTAGGAATTCCCCGGATTTATCCGTGGGGAGCATGTCAATGGGGAAACAGTCCCAGCAAGGGAGGCTGCTGAGCTTTATTATAAAACGTGCAAAACTTTGCTTAGCACTCTTTTTGTCTCATGTCATACTTTTGGGCCCCAATCTGTCATACGCTGTGACTATTTCGTCGAGGATTTCGTTGTAAGGTCAGTGGAACAAACACAGCCCCCACAAGCTACGATGCCTGGTTATTGATTACACGAAAAATGCATATCTGGTAGGTAATGTAAAAAATATGAAACGCCCACCTTATCGAGATATTATCTGGCTATTTCTGGCGAGCCGCCTCCTGCTGGTGATCGTCACCTATTTTGGCTATATTTTGTTGACTGCACCAAAGTATTCAAGTGTACCAGTGGATATCACGGGCCTGTTTTCGACCTGGAATCATTGGGACGCTGCAAATTATGTACGCATCGCCGAATATGGTTATCAAACCCCTTTTGATGTCGCCTTCTTCCCTTTTTTCCCGCTGCTCATTTCGGCCTTGGCGTATCCATTCGGCACCTGGGGCTACGTGGCGGTGGGCATGCTCATTAGTAATCTCGCTTTGTTAGGGTCGCTGTTCATTATTTACCAGCTTGCCGTAGAATTTGGTGGAGAACAGGTGGCACACCGTACCCTGCTCTATATCTGTATCTTCCCAACCGCCTTTTTTTTCTTCGCAGCCTACAACGAATCGCTTTTTATACTGCTCACCTCAGGTGGCCTGCTAGCGATTCGTCGCCAACAATGGTGGCTGGCCGGTCTTCTTGGATGCCTGGCATCACTCACGCGCTCGGCAGGTGTTTTTCTTGCGCTACCTTTCCTCTATGAAATGTGGCTCATACGCGAAAATCTGCTAGCCGACATCAAACGGGCGATTCTCAAACTGCTCCCACTCGTGCTCATGCCGCTGGGGATTTTGCTCTATTGTGTCTACTGCTGGAAAATTACTGGTAATCCTATCGCCTTCGCGACTGTACAAGACCATTGGTCCCGCGTGGCCGCGTGGCCCTGGCAAGGTATCTTTGCGTCCATCTGGCAATTGTTCGCGTTCCAACCGTTTGGCTCCTTCTACCAGGCACATATCCTGCTCGACTTTGGACTCACCATCGGCTTCATCGCCCTGGTTGTGCTGGGCTGGAACAAACTGCGCACCGGCTACAGCCTCTTCGCGGCCATGCTGCTGTTCTATGTGCTACTTAGCCCGAGTCTGGGGCAGGATGATCCACTGATTTCTAACCAGCGTTTTGTCTTAGAACTCTTCCCAGCCTTCATCACGCTTGCTATTCTCGGCATTAAATACCCCCGGCTGCACCAGGCCATCTCTATGCTATTTCCAGCCTTATTGGCTACGCTCAGTCTGCTTTTCGTGATGAATCGTTGGATGGTTTAGGAAGGATTAGGAGGAGGGAGATTCGATGGGCAAGATAGTGGAAGGGCGGTCAGCACCAACGCTTACCAGCAGTACTACATCCATACCACAAGGGACGCGACCAGTAGCCACGAAGCCGCTGCTTATCGGCGCAGGAGCGTACATTCTCTGTATCTTGATGAGCGTTGCACCGTTGCAGAGGGCCGTAGGTGTTGACACGATAGTGCTTCCTACCACAAAATTTCTGCTCGTGTGGGGCAGTTGGCTCCCCGTGGATCTGCATTTGACGGCCAACGTCTACGCGTCACAAGTTTCCACCGACACCCTGTTTATTCTCTCTCTTATGGCCCTGGCCTTTGTGATCTACATCCTGTGCGCGTTTGCCCTGCACCACCAACCAGCTCAGGGCAATTATCGCACGCTGCAACGCCTGATCTGGTTGACTGCGATCATCGCTGGCGGTATTTTCATTATCACCCCGGCCATGCTCTCTCATGACATATACGCCTACGCTGCCTATGGACGCATGCTCGCTATCTATCATACCAACCCGTATTTCATCAACCTCACCTCATTTCCACACGACCCATTTTATATCTATGACGATTGGAAACAGATCCCTTCGGCCTACGGTCCGGTCTGGGAAGCCTTGAGCGGCCTGACCAGCCAGCTCGCGGGTGTGCATATTGGCAGGGCTATTCTGCTCTTCCGCATCCTGGCCTTCATTCCACACCTGCTCAACGCCTTTTTGATCGTACGAACCTTGCGCACGATGGGTCGTTCACCACGCACGGTGACGCTTGGAATGCTGCTTTATCTCTTAAATCCACTGATACTGGAAGAGAGTAGCTTCGGCGGGCATAACGACGCCTTCATGCTCACGCCGATCCTCCTGGGTATTTTTTTTATTGCCCGCACAGAGTACAACAATACGAATACACAGAGCAGGCCACGCCTGCAACAATACTGGGCACCGGCCGCCGCCTTCGCGCTTGCCAGCCTGATCAAATTTTCCGCCTTGCCAGTATTGGCGCTCTACCTGGTCTATCTCGCCAGCAAAACCTACCACGCCAGCTTCGCGTCCAGCACGTCACCAGCGTCACCCTTGCACGTTCAGCTTGCACGCGTGCGTGCCACGCTGCAAACGATCATACCGGCAGGAGCAATTGGTGGTGCGCTTATCCTGGTGCTCTACGCTCCTTTCTGGATTGGGCATAATCTGACCGACATCTATTACACCTTCAATGCCACACCATCTAACGCTTCATCGTACGGCTCCGTCCTGTTTGCGCTGGTCAAATGGATTCAGGCCAACAATTATCCCCCCACAAGTAGCTGGATATACCCTATCGTCGCTCTCTTCAGCTTCCATAAAACGTGGAGCATCATCACTCTGGCAGCCCTGGTGCTAACCATGATCATTAGCTCTGCCTGGCTCTGGCGCACACCCACGGTCAGAACCATGGCGCTGGGCATGGTGATCACGCTGGGACTCGTGCTCGTGGTCACCTACTGGTTCTTCCCCTGGTATCTGACCTGGATCATAGCCCCCATCGTGCTCTGCTTACCTATGCGCTATCGTCGCCTGGAACGCGCGCTGCTGGCCTTCACGCTGGTCTTTACCCTCTCGGCCTTCAGCTTCTACCTGTACGCCTATAACCGGCCCCCGTTCGGTGGCTGGAGCGGCATCAGCGAGCTTACAACGCTTGGGCCACCATTGCTGGCCTTCATCATCTTCTTGCTGATGCCGCTCAAGCAAAAAAGGCCGGGAGGGAAACCTAGCATAAAAGACGTAGGGACCGATTTATCGTGTCCGCCAGACCCTTCCGACCAACCAGCTTAGCACCTTGTTCCATTCCGGGTGGTGTTGCCCTTACAGATTGTTAAAGGTCCATCAGAGAA
This sequence comes from Ktedonobacteraceae bacterium, assembly GCA_036272735.1. Taxonomy (GTDB): domain Bacteria; phylum Chloroflexota; class Ktedonobacteria; order Ktedonobacterales; family Ktedonobacteraceae; genus DATAYF01. The sequence goes on along the minus strand of DATAYF010000442.1, from coordinate 690 downwards.
ATAATTTTTTTCTGTACACATTTGGTTGGTTATACAACCAGATAGCCGATCGATTTTGCAAAAAAGGAGCCATACGATGACAACCATCTCACTGAATAATGACGTCGTAACAACGATTAACACCTTCACGGTCGAGCCGCAACATCAGCAGCGCGCCCTCGAATTGTTGGCTGAGAGAAAGCCAGGCACTGCCTTACGGAGTTGCCTGGCTTTCTCCCAGCCAATTTTCACAAGAGCGCAGATGGCACCCGCGTAGTGAACTATGCACAGTTCGCCAATCAGGAGGCGGCGCAGGCGGTTGGAGCAAAAATAATAGGAGATAAAGAGAATCACCTTCTGACTGAGCTACGCGAGATCGCTACCCCAGATTCCCGTGTATATGACCTCTGCGCCATCCTTGAAGGATAAAGTTCTGAAGAGCAATTCTGAGACGCAAAAACGTCTCAGAATCTTCATATTGAACAACTTATACAAGAACGGCAAAGAAGGTAGAATTTCATGACAAAAACATATCACGTTACATTTCTTGTACGTCTGGGCAATCTGCTCGCAACGACTATGGCACGCATGGGCCTGAAGATGGGGCCCATCCAACTCCTCACAGTACATGGGCGCAAAAGTGGCGAGCCACGCACGACCCCGGTGGCAGTTGTTGAGCAGAATGGAAAGCGCTATCTCGTTGCTCCATAT
>DATAYF010000441.1:0-14474 GCA_036272735.1 Ktedonobacteraceae bacterium | reverse complement strand
TTTCACGCTGATTTCCTGCGTCTCACCCAAATTTTCGCAATAGTTTGGCCCAATTTACTAATTAGGTGAACGGGTCTTCCCTGAGAAAGAGAGCAGATCACTCACCGATGTATCAAAGATTCCACCTATGGAATGGCTCATGCCCACTCTTGTGGCTTATTGCCTGCTTGCTCTGCATAAAGAGCATACGGTTAGGAGAAATTTCCTGCTCAATATGTCAAGTAAGCAACCTGTAAGCCCCTAAATTGGGCATGAGCCATGGAATTCCAAAATTTACATTCTTAGGGGTCATCGTGCTTACAATCCGCGTGAAAAGTATGATGATAGGGTATTTTTCTGACACCTGATTTGACACCTTATGGACTTTACTGAAGGGTATTTTGCTGAACTGATCTGAACTATATTTATTGGGAAAGGTTTAGGGGATTAGCTTATAGTGCCTTTTGAGAGGTTTGCCTATGTTTGGTTTTAAGTATATACCATATAAGGTGTATGGATGGGAATATCACAGATGAATGAGAAGGTCCCGACCTTGTTTGCTACAAATTGCATGTTCGTGTTGCATGTTCGTGGTTGATTGAGCAGGAAGCGCCTGAGAGATATGAAACGCACTGAGGACAAAGGTATGGGCATCATTTTCTGGGTTGACAAACGTTATCTTCACCGTGTCTCCTTGATAGACGGTGAGCGTTTCTGGTTGGAAACTGTAACTTCCTTGCCCTCTAGGACACCTCCCTTCGCAGGGTCTTTTTGCAAGAAGGGGTAGGTTGACTGCTGTTCTTTGGTGAGTAGCGGAACGGTCACAATGGTAAAGGAACGCGATTGTGGTATGTACTGTACCTTGGTAGGGGTCGAAGACTCACCACATGCGGACAATAATGAGATGAAACTGACGACCACAACAAGGCTTAGCCATCTTTTCATCGTCTTGCTCCTTTGCACAACCGGAACAGTACGCTCCAGTTGTGCGTGAACACTGCACGCTCACGTCGATCCCACGCCTCTGTAATGTGCGGTAGCGTCAGATCTCTTCACGGCTCGGTAGAGGAAATTGAACCATCTACTTGCTGTTCTACGGCCCTCGCATTCACATGGATGTCACGCTTCGTCTCAGGAAAGACGAGGGATGAGACTCTGCTTGAGCGAGGTAAGAACCGCTTGCCGTCCCTTTTCGCATACAACAGGTCCGTCCATCGCTTGCTATCACATTTCCAATGATGCTATGATAGGATCACGATACGATATCGAGGTTCGTTTCAATGTTACGTGCTTTTTTTCTCGGATTTATCCAGATTCATATTTTGCATCATGCTACACAGGAACCTATCTATGGGGCAGCGATGATCGCTGAACTCAAACGTCACGGCTATGATCTGAGCCCTGGGACGCTCTATCCCGTGTTGCATATGATGGAGGAAGCAGGGTACCTGAGCGTGAGCACACAGGTCGTGAAGGGCAAAGTGCGCAAATACTACCGTGCGACTGAGCAAGGGCGTCTCCTGCTTGAAGAGACCCGGCCCAAGCTGCGCGAGCTGATCAGCGAAGTGCTGGAAGGGCAGGAACCCTCTTCTTTGCCTGAGCCAGTGGAAGAAGAGACAGAGCCTCCGAACGTGGACGAAAACCCTCTCCAGACAGGAAGGATAGACCATGACGCCTCATAACCAGACCAACCATTCCCAGGAAGATGTGCCAGTCAGGAGCGAGAAGGAGGCTGACAGCGAGGAGCAACATGCTGCTTCGCCTCGCCATCTTGCTGAAGTAATCGGGCTGTTTCTCCGTCTCGGCTTCACGGCCTTTGGAGGTCCAGCCGCCCATATTGCCTTGATGCGCACCGAGGTGGTGGAGCGCCGCCGCTGGGTAAGTTCAGCACGCTTTGTCGATCTGATGGGGATTACCAATCTCATTCCCGGCCCCTCCTCCACGGAACTGGCAATCTATCTGGGCTATCTGCGTGCTGGCTGGCTCGGATTGCTCGTGGCCGGAATCTGCTTTATTGGTCCAGCGATGCTCATTGTGCTGGCACTCGCCTGGGCCTATGTGACCTATGGAGCACTGCCCCAGATCGACTGGCTCTTTTATGGCATACAACCGGTTGTCGTCGCGATTATCGCGCAAGCCATCTGGAATCTGGGGCGAACGATCTTCAAAGGACCACTCGCGGTGGGCCTCGCCTTCCTCGTGTTGGTCTGCTATTTTCTGGGCGTCAATGTGCTGATCTTACTCTTCGGTGGAGCAGCGCTTTACGGGGTGCTGCGTCTGTTCATCTCGCACAGGAGCAAAAAAACGTCCGTCACCAGTTTTGCGGCTCCGTTGCTTTTGGCTGACCTACGAGCTTCCCTGGAACCGCTCATTGCCAAGATTGGTGCCGGAGCTGTCGTAGCGACGGCACCGATCAGTTTGGGGTTGGTCTTTCTGACCTTTCTCAAACTGGGATCGGTCGTCTATGGCAGCGGGTACACCTTGCTGGCATTTCTGCGCACCGATCTGGTGCAGAATCTGCACTGGCTAACTGACAAGCAACTGCTGGATGCTGTCTCGATTGGGCAATTTACGCCAGGGCCGGTCTTTACGACGGCAACCTTCATTGGCTATGTCATTGGGGGCTGGCCGGCAGCGTTGCTGGCAACGCTGGCCATGTTTCTGCCCTCGTTTGTGTTAATTGCCCTCATTCATCCCGTGGCTTCGCGTTTACGCCAGGCGGCCTGGACGGGTACGCTCTTGGATGGTGTCAATGCCGCCTCGCTAGCACTCATGACCGGCGTGCTCATCCAACTTGGACAGCACGCGCTTACCGATGTCCTGACCTGGGTGATTGCCTTGCTTGCCTTTGTGATCCTGCTGCGTTTCAAACTGAATTCGGTGTGGCTGATCCTGGCAGGAGCCGTGATCGGTGTGCTCCGTTTCTGGTTGCTCAAAGGATGAAGTGAGAATGGCGCAGTGTCGGGGTCATAATATTTTTACCCAGCAAATTTCCCGCCAAGCAAAGAGAGAAATAGCAGACAATAGCACTATTCTCATGGAGAAGCTGCATTCGATCGAGGTCCGTGAGCAGCCAGCGACGCGGAAAGATGACTCCTCATCCTACTATCTGGGATGTGAGCCAACCTTCGCGACTGATTGAGAGGTCATGATGCGTATTTTACCCCTACTGCACCAAACGTTATCTGCTTAGCGGGAAATTTGCTGGGTAAAAATATTATGATCCCATTATGGGCCATCTTTCGACGAGTGCGTCTAGGCGCAGAAGGGCTTGACTTCCGTGTGCGGGATGGGAACGGGTAGGTCCCCTTCGCTCTCACCACCGGTTCGCCTGCATTCGCCCGTGGGTGTTCGCCAGGCGAGGCGAGTGCGCGTGGAGACGCGCGTGCTCGCCTGGGCAGGTAAGTTTAGAGCGCGAGAAAAAAAGATGTATTTCCAAATGCGAAATGGATTCTCGTCATATTGCGGTACGCACGCAGGCAATGGAACTATTGCTTCGTCGCATTCGTGCTACCCGCAGAAAGAAACGTTCCCAGGAACACGTCTCGTAGGCAGGGAGATAATGAGGGGAATCTCCCGCGTACCAGCGTGCGCAGTCAATGATACAGGAGGCCACGACTTTGACCAGTCCTATCAGCCCACCTTCAGTGACGTCATTTTGCCCGGACGCGCTTCCAGCCTACCTTTCCAATGGGCTGATCGGATTACGCGTGCGCCAGATCCCTCTGCAGTCGGGGGTCGCCATTTTAAATGGGTGCGTAGGTGACCATCCTCTCATCCATATTGATAGCACACCTTTTGTCCCCTATCCGCTCAGTGGAGACCTTCGTCTAGAGCACACCTGGCTCTCTGATGCGCCCCAGCAGATCATCTACGAAGAGCAGCGCTATGACTTTGCGTGCGGAGAACTCCACACACGCTTTCGCTTTCTGGTCAACGCAGTGACTGCTCAGGTCGAAATCCTGACCTTTTGTAGCCGTTCCATTCCCAGCCTGGTCCTACAGGAAATCCGGGTGCAGGTCGATCAGCCCTGTGATCTGACGCTGCGAGCGACCGTCAATCCGACGGGGATTGATGGAACCTGGCACGCACGGGCCTCACGCCTGCCTGGAGCCGGAGTGGACGGATCAGGCCGCCTGGAGATGCGTGGGAACCTCTCTAGCTGTGGCGTGGCCTACATCACCGAACTGCTTGGCAGTGATGGGTCCCGGCGCGATCTCGATGAGTGGGGCGATCAGATTCCGCTGAGCACCGCGTATGTCTTTCACGCCGATGTTGGTCGCCCCTATCTGTTGCGCCAAATTGCCAGCCTGGTCCCCAGTTGCTATCACCATGAACCCGACTGGCAGGCCACGCGCCTGACCTACCTGGGCAAAGAACGAGGCTTCGAGGTACTTCGTGAGGAAAATCGCGCGGCCTGGGCAGAACTCTGGAAAGGGCGCGTCTGTTTGCTAGGGGCAGAGCAACGCTGGCAGGCAATGGCGGATGCCGCTTTTTTCTACCTGCATACGTCTATTCATCACTCCTCTCCGAGCAGTACCACGCCCTTTGGCCTGGCTCGCTGGCTCAACTATCACTACTATTATGGACATGTCATGTGGGATCTGGAGACCTTTGTCGTGCCTCCCTTGCTGTTCACCGCGCCCGATGCTGTCCATGCTATGTTAACCTATCGGAGTGATCACCTTCCAGCGGCGCGGGCGCATGCGAAACTGCAGGGCTACCAGGGCCTCCAATTTCCCTGGGAGAGCAGCCCACTCACTGGTGACGAGGTAGCCCCTCCCTGGTCACCTGGCAATGTGTTTGAAGACCATGTGACCCTGGATGTAGCCTTTGCCTTTGCGCAGTATGCTCATATGACCGGAGATGAAGAGTTTCAGCGTCAGCAGGCCTGGCCGGTCCTGAAAGGGGCGGCCCAATGGCTGGAAAGTCGGGTTATCAGAACACCACGCGGCTATGAACTGCTGCGGGTTACTGGGATTGCCGAAACCGGCAGAGCGGTCAACAATAACGCCTACACGAATATGCTCGCCTCGGTGATCCTGCGTGAAGCCTGTGCGCTGGCCCGCCATCTTGGACGGCAAGCCTCCAGGTATTGGGAAGAGATCGCCGACCACCTGGTCATTCCCATCGATCAGTGCCGCCATATCATTCTCAACCACGAGGGGGACATTTCCAAGGAAAAAGAGAGTGAACGTGCCACACCAGAGGCGCTCGCAGGGTTGTTCCCGGTGGGCTATCGGGTGGAAAAACAGATCGAGAAGGCTACCCTGGCCTATTATCTCCCATTGGCCGAGAAGTATTATGTGGGTGCCCCGATGCTCTCACCGTTCTTTGGTGTCTACGCGGCACGGCTGGGTGATCGCGATCTTAGTGCGCGTCTGTTTGAACGAGGCTATGCCGACTTCGTCTTCGATCCCTTCTGCATGACCGAGGAGATCGGGCTGCATTCCCCGACCCGACCTCCTGATCGGCCCCTGGTTGGTCCCTTCATTACCAACCAGGGTGGCTTTCTGATGAGTTGTCTGTATGGGCTCCCTGGCTTACGGCTGGGATCAGGAGATCCGGAAAGCTGGTATGAGCATCGCGTGGTCATGCCCAGCGGGTGGCAAGGCATCAAGGTCGAACGCATCTGGATTCGCGGTCGTCCTGCCTGTCTCACGGCGCATCACGGCGATCCCCATGCGCAGATCACCTTTCTTGACGCGTAGTCACGCTTGCTTCGCTATTCTCATCTCGCTCCAGGACACCGGGGAGGAAGAGCACGCTCCCCCTTCCCTGCTCTTGTTGAAGATGCCCACCGATAAGCCACATCGACGCGTGCCAACAGGCTCAAGAGCGATGGCATGCGCCCAGGAACCTGTGCGTTGAACCACTATGAGGGGGGCGTATGGGTTGTATGGGTTGCCTCGTTGTGGAGGGCGCAACAGGCGACAGTGGGAGGTTCAGGCGCGCCTGTGCTTGCCTCCCAGTATAGAATGGGGGAGTCCAGGGAGTTCACACGAATCTCGATCCTGGCCAAGGAGTGCCTTGGCAGGGTCTCGTGTCCCAATCGATCCCTGCGCATTGCCCATGAGCATGAAGTGCCCTCCCTCACAATGCTCGGGCGAGGCGCAGGTCATCGATCGTTTTTGCATTTCAGCTATTGAGGTGCAACAAAACAGCCTTCGCCAGAGATGAATTTAGAGCGGAAAAACGACCGTTGCCGCCGACCACCCAGGCAAACGCGATGACCAGTGTGGACCATGCTGACAGCTCCCATCAAGCACCGTGCTCATGTTTGCAGAAAAACTAGGCAATAAGGAGGAAACCGTGAAAATAGCTCAGATTGCGCCCCCATGGCTGCCGCTGCCACCAGAAACCTATGGAGGAACGGAACAGGTGCTCTTTGACCTGGTGGAACAACAGGTTGCCCAGGGGCATGACGTCACCCTGTTCGCCCCTGGGGATGCGAAAACATCTGCCAGGCTCGTCTCCTTTTTCCCCCGATCTCTGCGCCAGGAAGGTATCCCGTGGACTATGCATCTGAAAGCCTTGTATCATTTATACAAGGCGTTGGAACAGATCCAGACGCACGCCTTTGATATGGTCCACACGCACCTTTCCTGTAGCGCTGATCTCTCTCTTTTCCCGCTCACTGCCAGATTGACCACGCCGCACGTCACGACGCTGCACAGTGGCTTTCCCTTTGATCAAACGCCTGATGGCTGGCTGGGCGATGCTGACGGCTATTATATGGATTGGGCTTCCTCTGTGCCGATGGTGGCAATCAGCGAAAGTGCACGGGCGCGCGTCCCGTTTCCGCTCGATTTTGTCGGCACGGTCCACAATGGGCTTGACATTGACCACCTGGCTCCGGCTTCGCGAAGTCAGCCGCGGGCAGCGTTTTTCGTCTGGCTGGGACGCTTCTTTCGTGAGAAAGGGGCTCACCTTGCCATTGCCGCGGCACAACACGCAGGCGTGCCGTTGATTCTCGCTGGCACCATTGATCAGGCGGTCCTGAGCTCACGATGCTACTTCCAGGAGATGATTGCCCCCCACCTTGATACGGAACAGATCAGGTATATTGGACCAGTCAACCGGCAGCAAAAGCGCGAGCTCTTGCGTCAGGCGCGTGGCCTCTTGAACCCGATTGAATGGGAGGAACCCTTTGGCATGGTGATGGTGGAAGCCATGCACTCCGGCTGTCCGGTGATCGCTTTTGACCGCGGTGCTGCTCGCGAGGTGATCATCCACGGCACGACCGGCTTTCTGGTGCACACGCTCGAGGAAATGGTCCAATCGATGGCGCGGATTGATGAGATTGACCGTGAGCGCGCGCGCCGACATGTGGAGGATCATTTCTCGGCACGGCACATGGCTGAACGCTACCTGCAGGTCTACCACAACGTCATCACGAAAAGCAAAGCCACACTAGGTGGCGTGAGGGACGACGCCGAGATACCCGAGATGCCAGGGGCAACCTCAGCATTCTCGGCCTGATGAGAGGTGGGCACCTCTCGTAATGCTGGTGCGGTGGGAGAAAGCGTGCCAGGGTCCCTTGCTCCCAGGGCTGCTTCATCCTCTGGCTGAACGGATGAACGTGAGACCCGTGAGCAAGCAATGGAAGGGCAAGTTGTCGCGCCGGAAATACATTTCCTGGCTGAACAGCTGAACGCGAGACACAGGAGCAAGCAAAGAAAGGGACCAGTGCTCTCATGAGAAGATCTCTCCGCTTAGATCGCTATCTCCCTCTGGTGGGAGAAGAGGTCCTGTCGCAGGTGTATCGCGCCGCCGAAACGCTGGTAGGATTGCGTGTGCTGCACATCAATACCACGGCGCGAGGGGGAGGTGTGGCTGAGCTGTTGCAGCCACTGCTTCCGCTCATGGCAGAGCTTGGAATCCCCCATACCTGGACCATCCTTCCCTTACCTGGGCCTGCGCAGCACTTTACCGCCCAGCTTGCTCTCGCGCTGCAAGGCATGCGATCAGGAACCCTGGCTGAAGAAGACCAGCAGTGGTTCCTGGAGACGCTGCGTGGTGCTCCGGTGATGCAGCAGATCCACAAGCACCACGCTGATCTCTACTATATCCATGATTTTCAACTGGCCCCGCTGGCCAACTGTTTTCCCTGGATGCGGCCGGCCCTCTGGATGAGTCACCTCGATACTGCTGCTCCTAGCGCCCAGGGCAGGCGTACATTACTCCATTTCTGGGTGGGTATACCCTCTGTGGGTTTACCACCGCACGCTCGGTCTTCAGTGGCCTCCCGCCAGCACAGACTCCTATCATCACGCCAGCCATCAATCCGTTCAGCCCCAAAAACCGCAGTCTTGCCATCAGTGAGGGGAGAAGAATCTTGCTGCAGTGCGGCGTCGATCCCCACCGACCGCTCATCGCGCAAGTTTCGCGCTTGAGCACCTGGAAAAATCCCTGGCAGGTGATCGATGTCTATCGCCTGGTGAAGCAACGTCACCCTGCGGTGCAAGTCGCGCTGATTGGTGCTATGGAAGCCTCAGATGATATTGAAGCGGCAGCGGTCTTTCGCGATCTACAGCACGATGCTAGCACCGATCCTGATATTCATGTACTCGCCGATCCCCACCTGATCACACAACGGGAGGTCAATGCTTTTCAGCGTCTGGCGTCCGTGATCCTGCAACGTTCCGCCCGCGAAGGCTTTGGCCTGACCACCACCGAAGCCATGTGGAAATACCAGCCCGTCGTCGGTACTTCGGCCACGGGCTTAAGCCTCCAAATTACCCACGGGAAGAACGGCTACGTTGCCGACGACACCGCCGCGTGTGCGCGTATGACCTTGAACCTGTTGGAGGATCCCGTGACTGGCAGGGAACTGGGGAAGCAGGCCCATGAACAGGTGCGACAGCATTTTCTTTTTCCAACCTTCGTGCTGCAGTATCTCCGCGCCCTCCAGCAGGCACGTGACGTGCTTCCTAGGAGATAGTGGTCCGAGAGGAGATGGGATGATGCAGCGACCTCCCCACAAATGGTGGGTGCTGGCGTGCCTGGCACTGCTGGGTCTGATCAGGAGCATCCTGATCGCCCACGCCCGTGGGCGAAAACGCGCCCGTGTGGCGAGTGGCGTTCCCAGTACCACTGGTCCCTCTCCTCGCGCCATCCAGGTAGGAGACTCAGAGGTCCACCTGTATACCCATGGCCACGAGCTCTATCCTGCCATGCTTCAGGCGATTCGGCAGGCCAGGGCGCGCATTCTCCTGGATACCTTCATTTGGAAAGCCGATGCCGCCGGTCTCCTCGTGAAGCAGGAACTCCAGCGCGCGGCGGAACGCGGGATCAGCGTCTGGATCATCTACGACCGCTTCGCGAATCTGGTGGTTCCCCGGTCCTTTAAACGGTTTCCCTCCTCCATCGCGGTGCTGGCGTATCCCCTACGTATCCACCCGTGGCCGCCGTGGCCACTGTGGAGGGTCCTGTGCTGCCCGCGGGATCATCACAAGCTGCTGGTCGTGGACGGGCAGCATGCTTTTGTTGGCGGCTATAACCTGGGGGTTTCCTATGCAAGCACCTGGCGCGATACGCATGTGGGCATCACCGGGCCCGACGCCGGACAACTGGAAAACTTCTTCATCGATTTCTGGAATACCTATCACCATAGCACCCTGCCAGCTCTCTCAATCCTCCCCGATCTCGACCAGCACACGTGGCCTACAGTCCTTCACCTCCAGTGGAACGACCCCCCACTCCTGCGCTCCTCTATTCGCAGCAGTTACCTGGAAGCCATTGCCCAGGCTCGCTCCCATATCTATCTGACCCAGGCGTATTTCATTCCCGACTACGAGCTCTTTCGTGCCCTGCTCTCTGCGGCGTGGCGTGGCGTTGATGTCCGTCTCCTCTTACCCGCAGCCTCTAACCATATGATTGCCGACTGGCTCGCCCGTGCCTACTATACGCGCTGCCTGCAGGCAGGCATCCGCGTGCTGCTCTATCAGCCAACCGTGCTGCATGCCAAGACCGCCACAATAGATGGGCGCTGGTCGACCATCGGCACCGCCAACTTGGATTGCCAAAGTCTGCGCAACAATTTTGAGGTCAATGTAGTCGTGTGCGATGAGGCGCTAGCCCAGCAGATGGAAGCCATTTTTACCGAAGATACGATCCACTGCCAGGAAATGACCCTGGCCCAATGGCAGCACCGCCCACAATGGTGGAAGATCCTCGAACGCCTACTCCGGCCGCTGCGGCCACTGTTCTAGATAGGTGCACAATAGGTGCACACCCGTGTGGACTCGTGTGGACTCGTGTGGACCCGTGTGGACCCTTCACTCTCTGTGTTGTGGCCCCGGTGGCACTGAACCCATGCTCATCGCGGAATCTGTCCCCGCCTGCTAGCGCATCGTGGTTCTGAGTGGTTCTCCTCATTCTCCTCGTCTTGTTCACGTGCTCCACGTGCTCTCACATGCTCCTCATCCGGGCCTCATCCGGGCCTCACAAACGAGCCAGGAAGCCCTTCTTCCTTTCTGCACAGCATCTCTTCCGTTCGCTTTGAAGAGCGAGGCGGAGACCGCCCTGTGCTAGGTTCCCAGGCACTCCCTAGAAGTTCTCCCTGTTCTGTGAGGGTGTTGAGAGGAGGGTCTTACGCTGATGCATTGCTCGCCGGGTGCTCTTCACCCGGCTTTTCATCCTGGGGCAAAGGCACCCCCTTCAGTGGGAAAAGCCCCATACTCCTCCTTTCCAGAGCACCAATCATGTTGTCACGGTCATCCTGCATGGTTCGTGTCCCTTACGGGGTCTCCTTCTCGGAGTCCATTACCTGTAAGTACGAATGAGGTATCACCTGTAAGTACGAATGAGGTATCGCGGTAGGCGTGATCACGAAAAGTGCGTTTCAAAAGGAGAAACAGATCATGGCAGTGAGTCCAAAAGAGGTGGAGAAGTATCTCGCAGGAGTCGATTATCCGGCGAGAAAACAAGATCTGATCAAACGTGCCGAGCAGAATAACGCCCCACAGGAGGTGCTTGACACCATCAAACGGATGCCCGATGAGACGTTCAATAAGCCAACGGACGTCGCCAAAGCTATTGGTCAGTTTGCCTAGAGATCGCTCCTGGCGGAAGAAAGGAGGAGAAACTACCGCAGGACGGGACGCTCCGTCCTGCGGCACTCCCCGTCTGACTACGAGGAAGACAGTGCATGCGCAATCACCTCGTGAACGCGGGAGCGCACACGCAAAGCAGGGCTATTTACTTCTCTGCCAGAGGTCCTGAAAGAGAAACAAAAGGATCAGTACCAGTTAAACAGCCGTAAGGTTCAGGTGTGCACAATTGGAACGGTGTGTCTTGATGCTCTTGCCACCTTTCCCTTCGCCCGGTCTTTATACTATTTGTGAGCCACCTCTTGATGCTCTATGGTTGGGCGAGATGAGGAGCTTGGTTCCCTGAATAAATGAGCCAGGGAACGAAAAATACGATGGGTGATAGAGCGGCCCAATAGCATCATTGTATGTATTGGGCCTTGAGAAAGGAACCAGACCATGGCAATTCGAGATCCTCAGGAGCTATTCCTTCACAAACTTGCGGAGATGTATGACGTTGAACAGAAACTTGTGAAGGTTCTCCCTATTTTAGCCAAAGAGGTAGATAACCAGGAAGCGAAGACCGCTCTCACGGAACATGAACAGGAGACGCGCCAGCACGCTCGTAACCTTGAGCAGTGCTTCCAGATGTTGGGCGACCAGCCTAAGATCGTAGACTGCCAGACCGTGAAGGGGCTGATCCAGGACCATGAGATGTTTGTCCAGCAGCAGCCAGCACCCGCGATGCTTACCAAGTACGATCTGTGTTCTGCTCGTGAGAGCGAAGCTATAGAAACAGCAAAGTATGCCGGTCTGATCGATGATGCGAACAATCTGGGGCTTGTGCAAGTGGTGCCTCTTTTGGAAGAGAACAAGCTGCAAGAGGAAGCCGCAGACAAAAAGCTCGCGAAAATTGGTCATGAACTGGGGAAGCGCATAGCTGAAGGCACAAAGTCGCGCTAAAAGAAAGCAGGTGGAAGAGTTTATTCCCTCTTGGCCTATCGGCCTGACGAAAAAGGTCGCACGTAGGATAGAACTGCAGTTCTATCCTACGTTTGCGCTCACATCTTGAAAGCTCTTGCTTGCAAAAAGGCTCGACCTTCGAGCTTCGAGGGCCATGTGAACGGCTTAAACGTTAGTAGCAACGCTGATTGGTTTTCCCAACGTGATACCTTGTTGCTTTTTCGCAGCCAGGGCTTCTTTGGTTCGCAGGCTAATGAGATCGCGTTCCAATTCTGCAAACAGAGAAAAGAGTGTGATCATTATTTTGGAGTTCATGTCATGTTGGCTGATATCCAGGTGTTGTTTGAGAATGATTACGCGAATATTGCGAATAACGAGTTCATTGACAAGGGTGATAACTTCAACGGTGCTCCGCCCCAGACGGGAAAGTTCCGTGACCACCAGGATATCGGTGTCGGTGAGCATGCCCAGCACTTCCTCAATACGCCGCTATTTGCTCGTAGGGATGATATGCGCGAAGCTGAGATGAAGTGCAGGAGAGCTATTTTATCAATGCTCCGTAATGCTCATCGATCAGCTTTATAGGCTGTTCTATTCATTCCCGCTCGTGTGTGCCCGTTCACGAGGGGAAGCGCTTTTCTAAGCAGGCGTTCACTTTGGATTGAGATCGACAGCTGATCCGTTGTCCCGCTGAACAAGAAATGCTCTTTGTACCCGGTGACCTCGTTCATTTTTCCAAAGACGTTTGCGTTCAGTGTCCTTTGAAAGCCTAATGCACAACCAGTGCCAAAGGGCGCAGCGTGAGTATTCATGCCGATGAAGCCTTACTTATCGAGTTAGCAGAGCGTCAACAGACCCAACAGACCCAACAAGGCTGCGCCTAACTGCGTGAGCGAGTGGCAGTTGAGCATACTCTTGCCCATATTGGCCGATGGCAGGGATGGCGAGCGCGCTATCGTGGCCTATGCAAGAATCCCTTCGACCTGCGTCGCTGTGCGGTCGTCCACAAGCTGCACGTCCTGGCCCGTTTCCGGTTGCTCCAAGCTGATCTTCACGATGCAGCTTGATTTCTCAACCGGCGCTCTAATGCAGAATCCAAAGACCTGTTGTGTAATGGGAACCAATGTTCCTCTGCTCAACCAGCATGAGGAACGCTCTATCTCTTACACAATAGGTCTTCTGATCTTGCACTAGGCCAGGTTAAGAAAGCAGATCTATGAGGAGAGCAGCCGTCCACGAAAACTGATCGGTTCCATGTCCCTCACCACTCAGAGGGTTGTAGTATTCGTAAAAACCGTGCTGCTGAACCAGATCTATCATCGATTGCTGGATACGCTTGGCATATTCAATGAACCCGTAGCGCTGGAGCCCATGATAGAGCAACCAATCGATATTCATCCAGATCGGACCACGCCAGTAGCGGGATGGTTCAAAATCAGATGCGTGTCTATCGTAGGTGGGGACTGGATAGGTATCTTCATCCACACGACAGAAGCAACTCGAGTTCAGATAGCGATACTTGCGCCTGGCACGATCCACATCAGGAATACCCGCAAACAGTGGCAGGAAGCCGGCTGCAGCATGAGTATGGATAGATTCGCCAGCCACCAGATCAAAACCGATATAGATGCCATGCTCCTCATCCCAAAGCTTTTGATTGATAGCCTGAGCGGTGCGTTCTGCCAGCTGCTCGAAGGGGATGGGGTCCTCTCCCAGAATCCGGGCAACCTCCGCCAGATCCCGGTTGCCCTGGCAAAGCAAGGCATTGAAGAGCACGTCCTGCACCAGGAATGGGCAGTCAAGCGCAATGTTCGCCTCATTATAGTCGTGAGTAGCAAACAACTTGACCAGATAGGCATAGCGATCATAGTCTGCATTGCGCGGCCGCAGATCAGCATGCACCTTTTTGGTATCAACACGTGTATACGCCGGAATATCTTCTGGCTTCAACTGCATACGCTGATAGATCGGATCCCAGATCGGCGAGTTATCCTGAGACTCCCAGGGATGGCGGATAAAGACCAGCCCTTGACCTTGTGGATCACGTTCACGGTACAGATACGCATGCCAGACTTTCAAATGCGGAAATGCCTCAGCCAGGAAGGACCGGGACTGCTCAACATCTTGCGCCTGACGATACATATGCAAAACGGCAGTCGCGTGCACCGGAGGCTGAATAACGCCGGATGTCCGTCGATTTTTTTGGGACCTGTGCGATTCTCTCGGTTTCCCAGAAGGCAGGCGGTGGAAAATAATCGTCCGTCTGATCGGCAAAGCGTTTCCAGAAGCCGTTACAATGTATTGCCGGGTTTGCGAGGCTCTTTTGCACTGACTGCCAGCAAGGACCCTCACGAAGGACCCTCACGAAGGACCCTCACGCGGTCCAGCGCCTGGAAATGGGCCGCGTGCACTGGGTGAGCCTTCCCAGTGCACTGGGAAGGCTCACCCAGTGCACGCGGCCCATTTCCAGGCGCTGGACCGCGTGAGGGTCCTTCGTGA
>DATAYF010000440.1:0-6061 GCA_036272735.1 Ktedonobacteraceae bacterium | reverse complement strand
GTACCACGCCGCTGCTCTTTGTTTACTGCGTTTCGTTAACGGCTCATTTGTATGATGAACTAGGAACCGGCGACGGCCGAGGGCTCTTCTTGTCCGAGAAGCTCAGCAATCGATGGCCGGTTGGGGAACTCGCTAACAATGCTTACCGAGCGGCGTTCGCGTGTAGCATGACCGAACTTCACATACCCATGCGTCAACGCGAACAGGGTGTGATCGCGACCAAGGCCGACATGCTCGCCGGGGCGAATTTTTGTGCCGCGCTGGCGCACGATAATGCTACCAGCCGTGACCAGTTCGCCATCGTAGCGCTTCACACCAAGCATCTTAGGTTTGCTATCGCGACCATTGCGCGAGCTACCCATGCCTTTTTTATGTGCCATGATTTATTCCTCCGTGCTGCTTTCCGCTTCCGTCACTTTTTTGCTGGTGCGGCGGCGGCGTGGCGTGCTTTCTTTGGGCTTCAACTCCGCTGCCTCTTCTTTAGGGGTGGCCGCTTCGCTGGTCTCGGCAACCGGAGCCGTGGGAGTTTCTTTCGCTTTAGGAGCCTCGCCGGTGATTAAGCTTTTCCCATTCGTCAGAATATCGTCGATGGTCAAGAGCGTGAGCTCCTGGCGATGACCGCGACGATGGCGATAGCGCTTCTTGGACTTGTACTTAAAGATGATCAGCTTGGGACCGCGAGCCTGCGTATCGACGGTCGCAACCACCTTAGCGTTTTCGATGAAGGGCGCGCCAACCGTCGAGTTATCGGCATCCGAAATCAGCAAGACTTCGCCAAATTCGACTTGTTGGCCTGCTTCGACAGGAAGACGATTGACTTCGAGTTTTTCGCCCACGGAAACTTTGTACTGGCGTCCACCACTTTTAATAATCGCAAACATACTTCTTTTGGTTCTCCTTAACGTTGCCCCCGTGCCGGGTCCGGGTAGATACGTGGGTGGCGTGGGTGGCGAACCATCCGCACAGTTCTGTTTCCCGGACAACTTTGTATTGCTTATGGCAATTCAATAGATACATACTAAACTACTGCATCGGTGCGCAGCGTGTTCTATAACACAGCGCCCTCACGGCACAGGGGAGTCACCACAGCGCACACAATGACGCCGTGGGCATACGGTAGCCAGGATATAATAGCAACGGCGGTACAGTTTGTCAAGTAACACCCGCCCCCCTTCCGGGGGCCGTTTGTTTACCCATCATCACACTTTCGAACATCGTACTAGCGTAGCCTGAGCACAATATATAACTTCTTGCGCATCCATCCGTCTGCGGTAATCTGAATCGAGAAAATAAATGATCGAACGCGAGAAATTACGGCCGCATCTAGAGCGTTGCTCTACTATCCCTATGTATAATACCAAAGTCGTAGTGCAACAAACAGGCATTCCAGCTCCTACATTGCGAGCCTGGGAACGCCGTTATACCCTGCTATCGCCGGAGCGAGCGAACAATGCCTATCGCCTGTATTCAGAACGCGATATCGCACTGATCCGCTGGCTGAAAGAGCGCGTTGGGGGCGGCTTGTCGATCAGCCAGGCAGTTGCACTGTTCAAAACCTATGTGAAAGAGGACCAGTCGCACGCAATCACTCCCAACCCACAATGGTTCTATCGTGAACACACTACACATCCGGTCATTCAAGATGCAGAGCAAATGCAAAATCGTTTGATCGACGCGTTTCGACAATTCGATGAGAACGCAGCCAACATGCTGATGGGTACCTTGCTGACGACGTATTCAGTCGAGCAAGTATGCCTTGAAATCATTACGCCGACGATGTGGTGTATAGGGCAGTGTTGGGCTGAGGGTAACTTGACGGTATCAGTCGAACATTTTGCCAGCAGTTTTTTTCGGGCGATGCTCTCCCATCTTTTTCATATCACCACATCGCCACGCGACGATCCATTAACGCTGGTATGTTGTGCGCCCGAGGAGCCGCACGAATTGGCCTCGCTCATGCTGGCGCTCTTCTTGCGGCGTAGCGGTGTGCACGTAGCGTACCTGGGGCAAAAAATCGAGACCGGGGATCTGATAAAAACTATTCGGCAATTGAAGCCAGTATTACTATGTGTTTCGTTAACCGTGCCTACCTATCTCGCAACCTTTATAGAGCTTGCCCACCATATTCAGCAGTCAAGCCCCCTTCCGCCAACCCTGGCCTTCGGAGGACAGGGCTTCTATGAATGCGAACAGACCATCCCACAAATCCCTGGCGTGTATCTCTCAGGTGACTTATGCGAGGTAATGCAACCCTTGCGCAATCTCGCAATGCAGCATTCCTAACAGGAGCAGGCCAGAACAGCTATAATCAAGGCGACAAGCATAAAGCCATAAAACGCTTGGTATCCGGTTTACAGTCCACCGCTAATGGGCTATACTAGCTTGGAAATTCGTTTGTGTTTTTTGGTTGTGTTTGGAGGAAATCGTCAGTGAAAATCTCATGCAAGCAACAGGACTTGAACCGGGGGCTTTCTGTTGTCAGCCATGCTGTCTCAAGCCGTAGCACTCTTCCTATTCTCGCCAATATTTTACTAACCACCGAGAATGGACGCTTGAAACTGTCGGCCACCAATCTGGAAATCGGCATCAATTGCTGGGTCGATGCCGAGATACAAGAGGAGGGTATGACCACAGCACCGGCGAAATTGTTAACCGATCTGGTGAGTAGCCTGCCGCAGTCGTCCATTGAAATCGCTGTGTCGGGCGAAGATCATGCCTTGAACATCAAGGGTCTGCGCAGTAGCGCAAATATTAAGGGGATGGACCCTTCCGAATATCCAACGATACCCACCGCGGAAGGTGATGAAC
The DNA here is from genome assembly GCA_036272735.1 of Ktedonobacteraceae bacterium. Taxonomy (GTDB): domain Bacteria; phylum Chloroflexota; class Ktedonobacteria; order Ktedonobacterales; family Ktedonobacteraceae; genus DATAYF01. Next base: position 3,253 of record DATAYF010000440.1, on the reverse strand, counting down.
TTCCGGTTATTCTGGATGCCGCAGAATTAAAAGGAGCCATCAACGAAGTGTCGTTCGCAGCGGCAGAAGACGACTCGCGCCCGGTGTTGACCAGCGTCTACGTGGAGATTGCCGACCAGCAGGTGACGTTTGCGGCAGCGGATGCATTCCGCGTGGCGATGCGCGTCGTCGGCTTGCCAGGACACGAGACATCACACGATCCAATGCTGATTCCCGCGCGCACGCTCGAAGAATTGGCACGCATCCTGCCGCCCGAAGGCGCGGTGCAGATGATTGTGACCCCTAACCGCAGCCAGGTTTTGTTCCACACCGAGGAGATTGACCTGGTTTCGCGCCTGATCGAAGGAACATTCCCGAACTTTCGCGGTGTGATCCCGAAAGAACACACCACGCGTGCCGTTGTCGAAACCAAAGAGTTCGCGGCAGCGGTAAAATCTGTGGTCCCCTTCGCCCGCGATAGCTCGAACATCACACGCATCAAGATTGCTGGCGGCGAAGGCTCTGAGCCCGGCACGCTGACGTTGGAGGCAACGACCGAAGATGTGGGCAGCAACGTAAGCACAATTAATGCCACCATCGATGGCCCCGAACAGGAAATTATCTTCAATGTGCGCTACCTTTCGGATATTCTCAACGCGGTCGGCACGCCTGAGGTGGCCCTGGAGTTGTCTTCCGCCGCTCGTCCTGGCGTCATCAGACCCGTTAGCCAGGAAAATTACACCTATGTTATCATGCCAATGAGTAGCAATCGTTAGCTTTTTCATGAGGTATGCGACAAAGACGCATACCTCGTGGCATCTCTCCCCTACTAAGCTAGAGGCACATGTATCTTTCTCAACTCACATTGAGCGAATTTCGGAATTATAAACAGCTTGATCTCGCTTTGGGAGCCGGTCTTTTTGTCTTTTATGGAGATAACGCTCAGGGCAAAACGAACCTGCTAGAAGCCGTCAGCATGTTAGCTACGGCAACCTCGTTTCACGCGTCCAGTGATCGCGAGGTGGTCAACTGGTCTGCGCCCGAACATGTCGCTCGTTTGCTTGGAACGGCGGAACGCGACGAGGGCGAAGTACAGGTGGAGATTACCTTTTACGATCCCACACCACCCGATGTGCAAGCTGAGGGATTACCCTCACGACATAACGTTGAGATGCCCGCCAATACGCCACGCAAGCGTTACAAATTGAACGGTGCGCCAAGGCGTACGATGGATGTGATCGGACAAATGAAGGTGGTGGTGTTTTCCCCGACCGACCTGCACCTTGTGGATGGTTCGCCAGAGGAGCGGCGGCGCTTTCTGGATCGCTCGCTGTGCCAGGTGCAGCCCCGTTATTGTCAATCCCTGGTGCGCTACCGCAAAGTGGTGACGCAACGATCCGCTTTGCTGAAGCGCGTACGCGATAACGAAGAAGATCCGCGCATGCTCGATTATCTGGATGAGCAACTCACCTCGCTCGCCAACCAGATCATCTTTGAACGCCAACGCATGGTAGAAGCGCTCAAGCAGCAGGCACAGCACTATCAGAACATCATCAGCGGCGGCAACGAGCAACTAGATATCGTGTATCGCCCATCATTGCACGTCGATCCTGCATGGAGCACCGTCGAGGCACAACAACACTACCTTGAGCAGCTCAAAGCAGCGCGACGTAAGGAGTTGATACAAGGAGTATGCCTGCTCGGCCCGCATCGCGATGACCTGGAATTTGTGGTCAACGGCATGAACATCCAGACCTACGGATCACGTGGTCAACAGCGCACGGTGGCGCTGGCTGTAAAGCTGGCAGAGCTAGCCTATATGAAAACGAGCACAGGTGATGAGCCGATTCTCCTGCTCGACGATGTCTTTAGCGAACTCGATCACCAGCGGCGCGAGCACCTGCTTCAGCAAGTATTACAGCATACGCAGGTGCTATTGACGGCCAACGATCTTTCCGTCTTTCCCACCGAGATCACCGAACGAGCACACGTGTATCATGTCGTCAACGGAACGCTGCACAAAGAGACGTCAGCACCATAGGGCTAATCGCCGCGCACACTAAAGCTTTATTCTTTCGTACACATCCTCTATCGAAAATCGGATATTGATGCCTTGTAGCTCTATTTCACTCTGTGGCCCAAAGGTGTAAAGCATCCATCCTCTTTCTTCGCGGCGGTACACTTCTATATGCATACTGCGCGTATCGATCATAACGTATTCTTGCAGCGTTGGACACTCTCGATAGTACGTGAAATTTCTCCCACGATCAATGGGCTCTGTGGTCGGCGAGAGTACTTCAACAATGACACGAGGATAACGTATTTCTTCGTCTTGCTCTTGATCTCGCGGGTCGCAACTGATGGTCGCATCAGGATATACGTAGCGGCTCGCGGAAAGTTTGACGCGTGCGTCTGAATCATAGATAGTGCAAGAGCTTCCGCGTAGCAGGCCATGTATGATGCTTGTCAGGTTTGTTTTTATGAGAGAGTACGCAAGACTTCCTCCTGCGAGCATGCGCAGTTCTCCATCGAAGTACTCGTAGCGTGCATTGTGGCTATGACGTTCGAGCAGCAAATAGTCTTCAATATCCATAAACGGGTATTCAGGTAATGCCATTACCAAGCTCCTTGCTGCACTCTGTACATTAGATGCTATCATAGTATCTTGTTATGTGCTTTTTGACAAGCAGAACCAGCAGGATAAGAAAAGGGTTCAGGTGGCGTGCTGAACCCCGCATCATCCATCCTCTGCTAATCATTTTTATTGTCGCAATGGCTGCTTGGCGTGCCCGTCAGATGGTCGTCTGCATCGTTATCCCCGTCGCAGCTAATATTGCCGAGCTGAAAGTTGTGCATGACCACGGGATCGGTCTGGGTCGCTGTGTAGGTGTTGCCGGTGGTGGGCCATACCACGACCTTCCCATCGGGATACACATTCTTGACGGTAGCGCTCACCGTACCATTCGCACTGATCGTGAACGTGCCACCCTCAGAAATGCAGGCGCTACCCCCTGTACAGGGCACAAAACCCGTATCACTGCCAGGGCCAACGGGGTGCTCCCGTCGTTCCAACGCTTCCTCTCTTGCGAGAGGCTCTTGTCGGAGACCGAGAGCATTTCAAGCCGACCAACTCGAACGGGAGAGGACAGGACCGTGAGGAGTGCCAGAAGGCCCCCCTTCCGTGGGTTGCTCCTCTTCGTTGCGACGTGCGCCCGCCTCCAGGCGACACCAACGAAGAGAACAGAGCGGTTCTCCTGCCACGAGGTTTTTTCAC
>DATAYF010000439.1:0-7797 GCA_036272735.1 Ktedonobacteraceae bacterium | reverse complement strand
CAACGCCGAAAAGGCCGTATTGCGTGCTGGCTGCTGGGTGCGGGGGATGGCGCGGGCAGCAGCCCAGGCAGGATCGGCCCGCATCTGTCGCAAACGCTTCTGCCCCTCAGACAGCACGGCATTGTAGAACTGGCGGCCTGCTTCAAAATGGGCACGCAGGCGCCTGGCCTGGCCTGCCTCGACCTTAAGGGGCAGTTCCAACAGGAACGTGGGCGTCCTCCTGCTCCGCCCGGTCGGCGTCTTGGACGTTGGCGTTGCTCGTTGCTTCCTGGTCCGCATCGGTGCCATGCCTCTGCCTTTCCGTCAATAGAATGCGTGTTCTACTGCTAGCAGACGCAGGAACCCTTGTCAAGTGTTTCACGCTTCCTCTGGTAGGAAAGCCCCTCCGTCTCTGCCCCCCAGAAGGAACGGGCAATGCATCCCCGGCATGAATGCTCGGGGCTTTCTTGCCCGTCTATTGTAATTTTCCAACGTCTCTGACCGGAATATTACACCAATCCCCTTCGTTGGTATGGAATATTTTTGGGGGATCGAAATGCACCATTGAATGGAACATTCCTTCATTTATACTCTAAACAGATCGTCACAGATCGTCGTTTTGAGGGACTTCACTTACAGAAAGGATTTTTCATGACACTTCGCTATCCTTTGAAAGCACTTGCGCTTCTAACCTTCGTCTTCCTGGTGAGTTTTGGTCTCATGATGGGAAGCAGCAGTTCTGCACATGCGGCAACGTCTCCCGCTACCACTACCCACCAATCATCCATGACGCTTGCACGTCCTATGCAAACTCTTTCTCCTAACGACGTCAGCGTCTATATATGGGCAACCAACGTCAATGTGCACTGGGGCGAGGGGGGGCAGTGCCTTACTTATCCATCTGAGTCCTGTGCTGTTGTTGGGCAATTCTCTCAGCAGTATGTCTCGGATGAATGCCAGGCCACGGGTCAATCTGTCACCTATGACGGCATAACGAATAACTGGTGGTCGCGTGTTCTCGTAAACGGCCAGGCAGGATATGGGTGGGTAAGCAACATTTTTATCCGAGGGGGAGAAACTATTGCTGGCGTCCCTAAGTGCTATGCAAGCGAGTGACCCAATGCTGAAACCTTTGATCGCACTTCTGGCAAAGATAATTGCGTAAGGTTTGAGTCTGGGAGAAGAGTGGCATCCATTCAGGATGCCACTTCATTCACACACGTGGTGGGCCTTGCAGTATACGTTGTCGATACTCGGCGAAGGTTTCGCGTTCGGCAGCGTATTCTATCCACCACGTGGCGCCTGCCTCGGCATAGGGGCGCACGATCTCGCTATCCTCGTGTGTGTTCCCGTTGGTGATACCATTGACTGCGACCTCGCAAGGCACAGGGCTGGTACGCATCGCTTGAATATATGCAACGATCTCGTGCACTTCGCCGGGCGTGAGGGGGCGGTTCTCTGTTTGATGATACGTCATAACATAGACGCCATCCCAGCGTGCTGCCCTGCGAAACGGCTTGCGGCGCGGCCAACCACCCGCCGTCCAGACGGGGATGCGTGGTTGCTGCACGGGGCGCGGCAGAAACGTCACATTATCGACCTGGTAGTGCTTGCCATGAAAGCTAAACGGCTCACCTGACCACAGCCCGTTTAAGATTTCCAGGCCCTCGTCGAGCCGTTCCGCCCGAATCTTCGCGTCATACTTTTCACCGAATGGTGTGAAATCCACGTCTTGAAAACCCAATCCGGCTGCGAAGATCAGGCGTCCATTAGAAAGATGATCCAGCGCCACGGTCTGCCGCGCGACTTGCCAGGGTCGCCTGCGCGACAAGGGTGTGACCATTGCTCCGATCTTGATACATTGCGTGCTCATCGCGATAGCCGCCAGCGCCATCCAGGGTTCGATCAAAGGCTCGTTTGCGAGCAGGATAGGCGCCTGTTCCCCTGGTGTCGTCAATGCTGTAATAAATGCCTGCGTATCGTCGTGGCGCTCTGCTGGTAATGAGAGGCAATCCCAGATGAAGAAGCCATCCCATCCTGCTTGCTCAGCTTCGGCGGCCAGTTGTGCCAGCGTACGCGCATCAGCGTAGTCTCCGCTGGTGGGGATATCAAGTCCAAATTGCATTGCGTGTACCCTCCATGAATTGCATTTTGCTTCATGCAAAGGATACACGCAACTACATGACACCTTCTGTCATATTGCCGAGGTGTATCACACTCCTCGTGAATAGGCCAAACAAGAGGCCTCAGCAGAGTGTAGAAAATTGGCAACTTCGTGTTTGGCAGTTACAGGCAGTTACAGGCCGTCATTGGCTGTAAAAATGAGCCTCTCCCGTGGGTACTGGGAACAGAAGAAACCTCTCCTTTCGTGAGCATGGCTACAAGAGGGAGGGTCAGGATGCTGGCGAACATCGCTGAGAGAGCACACCGGTTCGAGCGTATGCCTCTCACAAAGGCTCTTTGGCGTGCTCCTGCAGCCGTTCAATGGCCTGGATAGCTTCGGCGAGGGCAAAGCTGCGTCCCTGTTTCTCGTGCTGGAGCTGTTGTACCTCTTAGTAACTATCTCAAAATGTCCCTTGAGTATTAACGGCGTTTTCTCCGTCTGAAGACGAGTCACTGAGTCTGGTCAGGATCAGGCCTGCTTGCGCAAGCCCCGCGTTCACGCGTGGGGTCTCTGATGAGTATATGATAAACCGTGCCCCTGCCCGGCTGTCAAGCAGCCATGCCAGCACTCTGCTTTTGGGCGCATTCCACAGCCGTCTGGACGAACAGCTTTGCGGCGGGCGTGGCAGTCTCTTGGGCCTTGACTGCGAGGCCGAGCTGGAAATGAAATGACGGGTCGAGCGGGAGAGCTACTAGCCCTTCCAGTTTTGGCGGCAAGATGGCGCGCGGTATCAGAGTGATGCCAAGTCCCTCGCGGACCATCGCAAGGATAGTCGCGCTGTCACTGGCCTGATAGCGAATCGACGGCTTGCTTTTGTTTGGCACCAGGCCCGCTCGCTGCATCAAGCGCAAGGAACACTGGTTTTTTTCCATCACAAAACCCTCTTCGCGCAGTTCAGCGGGCGTAACAGCCTTCCTGGTGTGCAGGTGGTGTCCGGCTGGAACGAGCAGGCACATCTCATCAGTGGTGATCAACGTGTTGTTAATCCCTGGCGCGGGCATAATCACAAAACCGACATCGATCACGCTCTTTTCAATCCATTCTCCCACCTCGAACATCGCGCCTTCAAACAGAACCACCTCTATCTCCGGGTACGCGGTCTGAAAACGGGTTAAGATACTCGCCAGCAGATGGGGAGGAACGATCGATTCCATGCTGCCCACGCGTACTTTTCCAGCCGCCAGTCCTCGCGCGGCCTTTGCCTCCTGTTCAATAGCCGCAGCCGAGGCCAGGATGGAGCGCATATGTGGAATGACCTTCTCTCCAATGCTGGTCAGCGCCACCACGCCTGTGCGATTGCGTTCAAGCAGCGTCACACCGAGTTCCTTTTCCAGGGCCGCCAGAGCATGGCTGACCGCCGATTGCGTCAGATCAATCGCAAAAGCTGCCTCCGTGAAACTACCCGTCTCCTCCAGCGCTACCAGGCTCTGGAATTGTGAAAAATTCATATGCACACCTTTCATGAGGACATGATAAACATGATTTGCGTTCATTGTACCAGATCAGGTATACTCCTGGCAAATGAAGTCAGAAAGATTTCTGACCAGCACAAAGCCAGGCATAGTCCTGTCTGATACAGGAAAGAAACAAGGAAGAGCGGGTTACCATGTCAATTATTCCAGAGAACTTTCTCGATATTCTGCAATCTACCACCACGGCATATATAGCGACCATTGGACCGAAGGGGGAGCCGCAAGTCAGTCCCGTCTGGTTCAACTGGGATGGCACCCATCTCATTTTTAGCATGAACAAAATTCGCCAGAAGCATCGCAACCTCCTGCGCGAGCCGCGGATTGCGATCGCACTGGCCGATTCCGCCAATCCTTATCGTTCGCTAGAGATCCGCGGCACGGTTGCGCGCATCGAAGAAGATCCCGATTACCGTTTCAGCAACGCGATGTCGCAAAAGTACCTCAAGCGAGATGTCGCCGCCGACGAGCGCATGCCAGGAGAGGAGCGAGTTGCCATCTTTGTTGAGCCGCAGCGTGTGTTTACTTTCCCATCGCAAGAATACAGGAAAGAATCATAACATCCTGCCAGGCGAATTATCGAAGATATTGTATTCAAAAGGAAATCTTTAACAATGCAACAAAGTAAACAAAAAGCAGCGGTAGAGGCTGTTGTCGTAGAAACTGAACAGTTAGCGCCGGTCAGTGGGGGAAGTGGTGGTAAGATTCACATGAGCCATGTGCTCATTCTGGGAGGATTGGGGGCGCTGGGACCGCTGGCGAATGATATGTATGTGCCCTCGCTGCCGGCTCTGGGTCACGATCTGGTAGCTGCGGCTTCGCAGACGCAGATGACCTTGAGCGCTTTTATTCTCGGCCTGGCGCTGGGTCAGGTGGTTGCCGGGCCTATTAGTGACGCGCTGGGACGGCGCCGCCCTCTGCTCATCGGCGTCGCGGCCTTTGCCCTGACCTCTCTGCTGTGCGCGGTCGCGCCTTCGATCTACCTGCTAATCGCACTGCGTTTTATCCAGGGTATTGCCGGAGCCGCAGGGGTTGCACTGGCTCTCGCGATTGTCAGTGACCTCTACCAGGGCCTGACACGAGCGCGTTTCTTCTCTTTGCTGATGCAGATTAACGGTCTCGCGCCCATGATCGCACCCGTGATCGGTGGCCAGTTACTCAGGTTTACTTCCTGGCACGGGGTCTTTGCGACCATCGCTCTCAGCGGCATGGTCGTGTTCGCGGGCTCTCTGTTTGGGCTCGGCGAAACTCTTCCGGTGAGCCAGCGCCAGCATGGTGGTCTCTCTGCTTCGCTGAAGGATTTTCGTGATCTATTGATGGATCGCCGTTTCGTTGGCTATGCCCTCTCCTGCGGCTTCGCCTTCACGGCCTGCATTATCTACATCTCCATTTCACCTTTCGTCTTGCAGGTCATCTATGGTGTCTCGCCCCAGACGCTGGGCTGGATTTTCGGTGCTAACGCCCTGGGGATTGTCATCATAGCCCAGGTGAATAGTCGGCTGGTTGGGCGTGTCTCGTCGCAAACGCTGCTGACCTTCGGGTATGGTATGCTGCTTCTGGGGGGTGTGACCTTGCTCGTGGCTATCCTGGCTGGTATTGGCCTGGTGGGTATCTTGCCCTCGTTTTTCTTGCTCGCCGCCAGCCTGGGCTTGATCATGCCGAACGCTACAACGCTGGCACTGGCTACAACCCGCGCCGCGGGCAGTGCGTCGGGCCTTCTAGGAGTCTTGCAGTTCGCCATTGGAGCCGTCGTCGCCCCGCTGGTGGGCCTGGGTGGTACCGCGAGCGCTCTGCCTATGGCCGGTTCCATTGCCGCGTTCAGTCTGGCGACCCTTCTACTCTTCCTGATCCTTTGCCGTCCTGCCCGCGCGGGTTCAGAGCGCATAATGGTTGCCCAAAGCAAGCGCTGATCCCAAGCAGACAAGCAGACAAGCAGAGGAACATAATACAGGCAAATTGTCTGCTTACCACCTGCGATGCAGCAGTAGAGATTATCTCCGCTGTGTTCTTTCCCTGCTGTTCATACTCAAGGGCCAAAATAGAACTTCTCTCGACTCAGCATGTTTCTTTGGAACTGTATGCCATTTCCGTAATTCGCTCAAGAGCAGGCTTTTGAACGGGAGTGGAGAGAATAAGGGAAGTCGTGACATCAGCAACGGCGAGAAATTGATCGATGAGTTCTTCTAAGTGTGCTATGGATACCGTGTACACTTTCAACAGATAGGATTCGCTCCCTGTCACTCGATAAGCCTCACGCACTTCAGGTAACGTTTGTGCGAGCGCGACAACTCGTGCACAGTTTTCCTTCGTGGAAGTGACGCGCAAAAAGGCTTGAACGGTTAAATCCAAGGCGATGCGCATTGAGCGCGACATGATACCCGCTAATGATCCCGTGCTCTTCCAATTTTCGCACGCGTTCAGCTGCTGCGGCTAACGTGAGGTGGACTTGGCGACCGAGTTCGGCAAAGGTCAAGCGAGCGTTCTTGCGCAAGAGGTCGAGAAGACACCAATCGATGTCATCAAGCTCAAGTGAAGATTCTTTTGCGGCCATGACTTTTCTCCATCATATCTTGGGATATTCTTTTCTTTTTCCAAAGAGAGTATAGCAGAAATGGCCTGGAAGTAGTATATACTTCTCCTGGAAACTATTGAAGGAAAAGGAGTTCTCACTATGGCGCCCTCATTCGTCAACGCAGCCTTACTCATCATCGATGTGCAACAGGGATTTGATGATTCTATCTGGGGGAGACGGAACAACCCCCTGGCGGAGGCCAACATTGTTCGCCTTCTGGAAGCATGGCGCGATCAGCAGTGGCCAATCATTCATGTCCAACATCAATCCCGCTTTGCTGGTTCACCCTTACACCCTACAAACCCGGGATATGCTCTGAAAGCACAGGTACACCCTCTTCCAGGTGAAACGCTGATTACCAAGCAGGTGAACAGTGCTTTCATCGGGACATCGCTTGAAACGCTGTTGCGGCAGCAACAGATTACGACGCTTGTGGTGACTGGATTAACAACCAATCATTGTGTCGAAACGACCGTTCGTATGGCAGGAAATTTAGGCTTCCTCACCTATCTGGTGAGTGACGCGACCGCAACCTTTGATCGAATGGGACCCGATGGGAGGCTCCACCGGGCAGAGGATATTCATACGATCAGCCTAACCAGTATCCACGGAGAATTTGCCCAAGTGATGACGACAGACGAAGTTCTGGAAGGAACACCGACAGAACAGGAAAAAGGCAAGGGAACAGAACCATTTTGAAAGACATCCTAACAATTTGGCGTATACCAGATCTTCTCTGGGAACACATCGCTCCTCTCCTGGCTCTACTCGATCCTCCCGCTCTCAGAGGACGCAAACGGATCGATTCGCGTGCTGCATTGGATGCGATCATCTTTCGATTGCGGAGTGGGTGCCAATGGAATCATTTGCCCAGCGAATTTCCTGATGACAGTTCTGTCCATCGCACGTTTCAACGCTGGGTCCGACGAGGAGTATTTACCCGAATCTGGGCCCTGCTGATCGAGGCATGTGCTGAACTGGGCGACCTGAACTGGGAATGGCAAGCGGCTGATGGAGCGATGGGCAAAGCACGCTTTGGGGGAGATCTCATTGGCCCCAATCCAACAGATCGCGGAAAGAAGGGAACAAAACGGAGCATTCTCGTGGAAGCCAGTGGCGGACCGCTTGCCGTAGTGATTGCTGGTGCAAATGTCCATGACACAAAATTGTTAGAACCAACCATTGAGGCCTTTGTCGTGGATCGGCCTCCACCTACGTCAGATGATCCGCAACACTTATGTTTAGACAAAGGGTATGATAATCCTACCGGGCATAGAACAGTCGAGAACCAGAAATATGTCTCGCATATTCGCCGCATTGGTGAGGAGAAATGGGATGTAAACAAAGAAAAACGCTATCCTGCGCGTCGGTAGGTGGTGGAAAGAACGCTCGCCTGGTTAAGTAAATGTCGTGCATTGCTCATCCGTTACGACAAAAAATCTGAAAACTTCCTCGCTCTCATTCAATTCGCCTGTGCTCTCTTATGGTATCGCCGGATGCATCGTTTGTCTATTTTGAGATAGTTACTTAGTGCTTCCCGTAGTCCTACAGGTGTAGATGACTGGCGAGGACACGTCGGCGTCTGTAATGACAAAGTCGCGCGAGAGCTTGGT
>DATAYF010000438.1:0-8496 GCA_036272735.1 Ktedonobacteraceae bacterium | reverse complement strand
CTCTTTCGCGCGTTGTTGAAGACACTCGTGTGCTGCCAACAGGCGCGCCTCCGCACCTTCCCAATACCCCTGGTATCGGGCACACGAGGGAATGGGGTCTGCTGGATCAAGGTAGGCAGCAAGATACGCCGAATACAGGTCGCGTTGGATGGGACCCACGCCACAGGCACACTGATGCCAACGCTGCGAGAGCGGCTTCTTCACCCGCTTGCCACAGCCATGACACCATTGGCTCAGCGCGGTCGTGCGTGTGGGAACTTCTACCAGGGTGCCGCCCGTGCGTGGCCCCGGTGCGTTTCAACCATGCTACAAACATCCCTGGGGCTCGCAGTCCCACACTCTTGCCAAACGTTTTTTGCCACGCTTTATAGGAAATCTTTTCGATGATGATGGTGTTGCCCAGCGCAAGCACCTCATGCACCTTGCGACCATGCAGGCTCTTGCGATGCGCCGTGAGCTTGCGCTCTTTGGTTGCTTTGCGTCGTCGCGTCGCCTGGTAGCGCTTGCTCTGCTTCCATCGCAGCGTCTTTTTGCCCTGCTTTTTGATGCGCCCCATATCGCTCGTAGTGCTCAGGATTGCCCGCTCGCCTCTGCCGATCCATCTGCCGTTGCACTCGACGAATGGCCCTGGCATCCGGAGCCAGCTCCGCGCAGAACACCTCCAGACGCGCCTCCCCAACCTTAGGAAAGAGAGCCAGCGTGGAGGGTCCCAGATCACCCCCGACAGTCCCTTGTCCAACCTTGTGCTTGGGTTTGTGGTGGGGCTTGCCTTCCAGCGCCAGTTGGACCACGTAGCGAGAGCCCTGTGCATCGGCCCCGGCCGCTCTGGGGTGACTTGCGGGACGTTGGATGAGGCGAGCATACTTGATGCGGTGCTTCAAGCCATGGGTCACCACCTCATCCTTCCAGTCGATGAGGGCGGGCAGGTGGTCTCCATTCCAGAGGAGAAAGCCTGCATTTCCGGCTTCGGGTGGCTGGAGGACAAACCGGAGGCTGGTATCGTTGCGCTTGTTCTCGATGCTGGAGAAGCCGCGTCCTCGGCTCTTGAAGCGCACGCGTTTGGCTTTGCCCAGGCAGACGCGGTTCAGAGCACGATAGGCGCGGGTGGTCAGGGTTTGCGCCAGAACCGCCTCGATATGTTCCGCAATCCAGCCCACGCGCAGTCCTTTGACCGCTTCATGCAGGGCGGCTTCGGAGAAGCCATACGTCTTGCGCAAGGCGGAGAAGGCCGCGGCTCGTTCAGCCTTCTGGGTGCGAGGAATGGCACAGGCCTCTTGCCAGGCGGAAGCAGCTCGCATGCGCCTCAAACGCTTCTGGCCTTCGGAGAGGATGGCATTGTAGAGCTGGCGGGCCGCTTCCAGATGGGCGCGCAAGCGGGCGGCTTGTCCTGGACCGACCACCAGAGGCAGTTCAAGCAGAAAGGTAGGGGTTGCAGGTCGCTTCTCCTGCTGCTCCTTCTGCTTGCACGGTTTCTGGCGTATCTTCGACATCTCCACTCCTCCTTCAAACATGCACATGTGCTCAATAGAATTGCTTCTATTCTACCAGAAAGACAAGAGGAACACAAGTTCTTTTGGCATGTTTTCTCCTGTTCCCTTTCTCATGCACGGGAGTGGCGATTCATCCCCGGCATCAATGACCGGGGCCTTCTCGCCTCGACCTCTGTAAAAGTAGCAACCTGGCGTCGGCCTGTTATAGAATGTATAAGAAAAACTGACGTAAAGTCACAAAGAAAGGTGACAAAGTGGCAACTAGTATATATACTCCACAACGCCTCTATCTTATACAGGTCGCAACACTCCCACCAACGGGCGCACCAGTTCCTTGCTATTTGATTCAGACTACCGATGGTAAAAACATTCTGATCGATAGCGGTCTTCCTGCCAATTTTCGGCTTCCAGAGGGTCGACCCATACCGGAATTTGGCAAAAGTGTGGTTGAGCAATTGGCCATACTGGGCCTGAAACCGAAAGATATTGATATGCTCATCTGCACACACTTCGACGTTGATCACGCTGGCGGTCACGACCTGTTCAAGAATGCGGAACTGGTCGTGCAGCGCCAACACTATGACCTGGCGCGTAATGGTTATTCACGTTTCGCGTCCATACGCTCGCATTGGGATCATCCAGAACTACGCTATCGGACCGTAGATGGCAATACAGAGCTACTTCCCGGCCTCGAATTGATTGAAACGAGCGGGCACGTTCCCGGTCACCAATCAGTGCTCGTACGCCTCCCCGAAACGGGTCCAGTACTGCTAGCTATCGACGCAGTCCCCGTACAACACGCCTTTACTGCTGAGCGTAAAGCTGGTCCGTTAGACGTGGACGAGGAGCAGTTACGCGCCAGCACGCGCAAGTTGCTAGACCTGATTGAACGCGAACATGTCGGGCTGGTTATTTTTGGACATGATGGAAAGCAGTGGCCGACGCTCAAAAAGGCGCCGGAATACTACGCTTAAACGCACGGAGCACTATCATACACCAGACGAGCAGAGCAACCGCGATGGCCACTCTGCTCGTCTGGTGTATTGTATGTCTAGCGAGTGATATTAGCGCACACCAAGAAGGTGCTCGATAACAAGCTGGTCAAGCTTCTCGTAGCGATAGCCACGCTTGCCCAACGCATCGACATCGAACGACGCCTCTTTGAGTCGGGCGGCGTTCTCTTTGCTATAGCCGCTACTCAGCAAGATATCGTACGGTGAGCCACTGCCGTTGACCTCCTGAAGCAACTGCTGCACCTCAGGATCAGCGTCAAAGTGGCGTGCCTTGACCTTGAACATATTGTAGGTACGCATACAGCCGAGCGCGAAATCCCACACGCCCTGCTCATCCTCGGTGCGATAGGCGTGCGCATCGAAGTGACGCGGTCCCTCGTAACCAGCGCTTTCTAGCAGGCGAACCAGGAAGAAAAGATTCTTCACATTCTCGCTGCCAAAGCGCAGATCCTGGTCAAAACGTGGCCCTTTCTGATCGTTCAGGTCGATATGGAAGAGCTTTCCTGCCTCAAGCGCCTGCGCGACACCATGCACGAAGTTGAGTCCAGACATGTATTCGTGGGCAACTTCAGGATTGACGCCCATCATGTCGGGATGGTCAAGCGTGTAGATAAAGGCCAGCATATGACCAACCGTAGCGAAATAGGTATCGGAACGTGGTTCGTTGGGCTTAGGCTCAAGCGCGAAACGCATATTGTAGCCCTGGTCGATAGCGTATTCCGACAGGAAATTGATGGCGTCGCGCATACGCTTGAGCGCCGTGATGGGGTCTTTACTAGCCTCGACGTCAACGCCCTCGCGCCCGCCCCAAAAGACGTACGTGGTCGCACCAACTTCCGCACCCAGGTCGATAGCCTTCATCGTCTTCTGTAGCGCAAACGCACGCACATTTGCATCGACCGCTGTAAAGGCTCCATCTTTAAAAATAGGATGGTAGAAGAGATTGGTGGTCGCCATTGGTACCACCATGCCGTGATCATTTAACGCCTGCTTGAAATCGCGCACGATGCGGTCGCGCTCCTGAAGAGATGCGCCAAAGGGCACCAGGTCGTTGTCATGGAAGTTGATGCCCCACGCGCCCAGTTCCGCCAACTTTTTGACCGAATAGGTAGGGTCAATCGCAGAACGCACGGCATCGCCAAAGGGATCGCGACCAATATTACCAATGGTCCAGAGGCCAAAGGTGAACTTATCTGCTTTCTGTGGAGCGTACTGGTCGCTCGTACGCTCGTGGGTCGATTGAAAAGGTACGGACATTGAAATCTCCCTCTTAAAATTTCACTCTGAGAATTTCCACTTGTACCATCAATGCATGCAAAAATATGACTTTGTCGTCATATTTCGACATACATGAATACATCGTCGTATCCGTCAAGTATCACTTTTATTATAGACACCTGGACGGTTCCTTGTAAAAGAGGCCACCTACGGCAAAGGATATGATACAATTGCCACAAGTTATGCTTTTATTTCTGCTTTGAGGAGTTTTTTATGGGCGTCAATGAGGATACCATCATCACTCGTGCCGGGGAAAATTTTGATGTGACAAACGTCACCCACTACCTGCACGAGCACATTCCAGCGTTAGGTAAGCAGCCACTAGAGGTACGCCAATTTCCCGCCGGAGCATCGAACTTGACCTATTTGTTACGCGGCGACACCTGGGAAGGGGTGTTGCGCCGCCCGCCGCTGGGACCAGTTCCACCTAAGGCGCATGATATGGAACGCGAGGCTGGTTTGCTCGCTAAGATCCATCCTGTCTTCCCACTGGCCCCCAAACCCTATGTATTTTGTGCTGACCTCAGTATGCTTGGTGCTCCTTTTTACGTGATGGAACGGCGCACAGGCATCGTTCTCAACGACTCGTTCCCAGCAGCCATACAGCCAACACCGGAGCTTTGTCAACAGATCTCCTATACCGTCGTCGATACACTGGCTCAGATTCATGCCATCGACTGGCAACAGGCCGGGTTGAGCAGTTTCGGGCATCCTGAGGGTTTTCTGGCACGCCAGGTGAAAAGCTGGATCGAGCGCTACGTTCGCGCACAAACCGATGAAATCCCGCAGGTTGAGTCACTCACACGCTGGCTTTCAGAGCATGTACCCACGAGTCCACAGCCAACATTGATCCACAACGATTTCAAATTGAACAATATGCTGCTGCATGAAGAGGATCTAACGCGCGTCACAGCGGTGTTGGATTGGGAGATGTCTACCATCGGCGATCCGCTCTTCGACCTGGCGGTCTCGCTTACCTACTGGGTCACAAGCGACGATACCGAGGAGTTGCAAGCAGTATTGCCGACGGTCACCACTATGCCGGGCTTCATCAGCCGCGCGGAGTTTATGGAAAGGTATGCACACAAAAGTAGACGCGACCTCTCTTCCATGCACTTCTATCTGACCTTCGCGTATTTCAAACTAGCGGTCATCATCCAACAAATTTACGTGCGTTGGAAGCGCGGGCAAACACAGGATGAACGGTTTGCCGTCTTTGGAGAGCGCGTCCGTAATCTAATCGCTTATGCTGCCTACACGGCCCAGCAAGGACACGGGTAGTCTGCGTCGGGTCTACTTTTCATTCACTCAACTTACCAGATACAAATAGCCAACGGGCAAATTCAAGACGGCGATGAGCGGCTACCAGATTGGGGCTTTCACTAGAGGAACACTTTTGACGCAACTTGAGTAAGCGTGTAATCTCACGCGACGAAAAGCCAGTCGAACGTAGCCACTCACGAGCCTCTTTGGGATCCATTGTTATCTCCTCCTTGAAAGATTATGGATGTTATCAGGGTAGTTCTCTTTGTATCAAAGGGTATCTACTTCTCAATACGCGCAAGAAAACAAGTTGGATGACAAGATCATTACTTTTTTGTGTAATATTGTGCCTTTGTAAACTTCTTACTACAAAAAGTCGAAAAACAGGCTACGTTTCTGTACTTTGCGTCGCGATTGGAGAAATCAGCAGAAAATAGAACTTTTCGATGGCGCATGCGTATGATAAAGGTAGAGACCTGTACGCTCTGAAGTAAAAGGAAGAATTATGGGAACCAATCCGTACCAGGATCAGAACTCCGATCGATCGAATCAATACGGTGGCTACTCTGGCTATACACCGCAAAATAACCCGGCACAACCATACAACTATGGCACGGAGGGCGATCCGAATTATCAATATGGCCAGCAACAACAATATCGTCAACAGCAACAGCAGCAACAACAGCAACAACAATATGATGCCTATCAGCCGCCACAGAGCGCCACGCGTCGTGGTTATAGTTCGACTTCGACCAACACGGGCTCAAACGTCCCCGCCGCGATTAGCTACATTGGCATTTTTGTTACCGGCATCTTTTTTTTACTGACCGAGCGCAGGAATCAATTCATACGTTTCTGTGCGGCACAATCCACCATCATCTTTGGCTCGGCTTTTATCATCACAACTGTGCTGCGCCTCATCGGAGGACTGCCGATTATTGGTTTCTTCTTAGGCCCAATATTCGGCCTTATAGCTGGTATGATCACGTTTGTCGCAATTGTGCTCTGGATCTTCCTGATCGTGCAAGCGTATCGCGGCGTCAAGGTAAAGATCCCGATTGCGGGTGATTACGCCGAAAGATGGGCACAACGCCATTAGTAGCAAAGAACCGAGCCATCTCAATTTCAGGATGAGGCAGGACCTGCAGTGCTGTCTCATCCTTTATTCATAAGATCAGTTATTGGCTACAATTTTTCCACTCGGCTCACACAGGTGAACAAGGTGCTGAGCCAGCAGGCTACGCAACGCCCGTATCACCTCCTCGCGGCTCATGCGCGTCACCATACATAACGTCTCAAGGTTGCGTTGATCATCGATGGCCTCGTACAGCCTGCGTACGTGGAGGTTTCCAGTAAGCAAAGTCTGGGAATTGCGCTCCCACATATGATTCTGACCTTGATCGCGCACGGGGATCAATTGCGCGGGTGAATACGGTCCATTTTGCGCCAACGACTCACGGTCTCCAGAGGGGATTGCGCCGGTCGTCAAGGAAGAGGAAGCATGCGCCGAAGGAATATAGGGCTGAGTAACGTTCTCATGAACCATTTGCGGAGCCGCTCTGCGTGGATCAGCAACAGGCTCTGGTGCTGCAACCGGGTGCTGCTGCAACGCCGCTTGCATGGCAGAGATTGTGGGTGGGGTGTAGTTGGCAATAGCTGTTTTAATGGTATTGATAAACTCAGCATTCTGAAACGGCTTGATCAGGTAGTTGGTGGCTCCCTGGCGCAGCGCCCAGGTTTTATCCAAAAGCGTATTTTTCGTGCTCACCATGATCACGGGTAAGCGTTGTAGGATCGGTTTCGAGCGCAATAAACGACAAATTTCATAACCACTTATGCCAGGTAGGACAACATCGAGCACAACACAGTGAGGGCATTCACGTAGCAGCATAGCCAGCCCTTCACGTCCATTCCCTGCTGTACGTACTATACATCCTTCTTTGGTAAGGGCAGATTCCATGAGGTGACAAGAAGTCGCGCTATCATCTATAATCAGAATAGAAGGTGTTTGTGCCATATTATGCCCCATTTCTTCCTTTTGTGCTCGCGATACACTGTACATTTTATTGAGCACTTCCACCCAGATTGCTTCGTACTCTATCAATTATTCTTATATATAAACGCTCACTATCCGCCCATTGTCTCGATTTTACACCCTTACCTCAGCATTATACCAAACTTCTCGGCAAATATCAAAGAGTGCGTGATCCCAAAGATACCATCTTCTTTCTACCTGTAATTCTACCGCCTTTCCTGTTTCACATTTTTTCTGTCTTCGGTGTACAATGGATAGTCGACAAAAATGAGAAAGGTCCGCTTCAATGGGAGAAAAGTCAGTGGTACAAAATACACCACTTCCACGTACGCGTGCCGGCCTGATCGAGGATCTGCGCCAAATCGGCCTGAAACCCGGCATGACGGTCATCACCCACTCTTCTTTAAGCTCGCTCGGCTGGGTTTGTGGAGGTCCGGTAGCAGTCGTACAGACATTAATGGATGTGCTCACCACCGAGGGGACGCTGGTCATGCCAACGCAAACCGGCGACTATACCGATCCGGTACAATGGAATAACCCGCCCGTGCCCCAGGAATGGCTCCCCTTCATCTACGAGCAAATGCCCGCGTTCGATCCGCGCATTACGCCTTCCTATCACATGGGACGCATTGTAGAGACCTTTCGCACCTGGCCCGGTACGCTACGCAGCAACCATCCCCTGCTCTCGTTCGCCGCCTGGGGAAAACATGCTCGAACCATTATCGACAATCAATCACTGGCGTATGGGCTCGGTGAACAATCACCGCTGGCTCGCCTCTATGACCTCGAAGGCCAGGTGCTCTTGCTCGGTGTGGGCTACGATAGCTGCACTTCACTCCATCTCGCCGAATATCGCGCGCCAGGGACAAAGGTCGTACAGCAAAGCGCCCCGATGTATGAGCAGGGCCAACGGGTATGGAAAACCTACCAGGAGATCGACTTGAACTCGGAGATCTTCCCTGACATTGGCGCGGAATTCGAACAGACCGGGCTTGTGATGATAGGCAAAGTTGGCTCGGCTCACACCCGTCTCTTCCCCCAACGAGCGGCAGTCGATTTCGCCACGCAGTGGTATATCAAAAGACGCAATCAATCGCCAAATAAGCCCAAATAACGTATAAAGGAACGTTCATGGTTTCGCGAAACCATGAACGTTCCTTTATACGTTACGCCTACATCGAAGTTGCTCCATGTTCTCGGAACGCATACACAGGTTTCGCGAAACCATAAAGACCTGTGTATGCGTTATTTGTGATACAACTTTAGGCAGCCGGATGGAGTATGACCTTGGTCCAGCCGTTGTCGCGCGCATCGAAATGCTTGTAGCCCTCCGGTGCATCGCTCAGTGGTAGATTATGCGAAACGACGAACGAAGGCTTGGCCTTACCTACGTGAATGAGGTCACGCAGATAACGAT
>DATAYF010000437.1:0-4385 GCA_036272735.1 Ktedonobacteraceae bacterium | reverse complement strand
CAGCCATTTGGCGGCGGTAAGAGCTGTGGATCCGTGATGCATGCACACCACAGAGTGGGCAGCAAGGAGACACCTGAGTGGAAACCGTAGAGACGGTCAGGACCTCATCCACCATGGTGATATCAACAATTTCTAACTCTTTTGGCAAACCTAACACTTGCTGCATTTCTAGCATATTCGGATCATCCTTCTACAAGGGTCTTTTTCTTTTTGTAGAACGATGGATCGACGCGCGAGTAAGTAACAAGCAAGCGTGCTTCACCGCGAGTGTGTAAGAACCGTTTTATCTGAGAAACGTCATTTATACTGGGTGGCGTGCCTACGGCGCATGATATGTTGGAGGGAGAAAAAGAAAGGCTTGCGTTAGCTCTCTTCAAAAAATGTTGGAAAGACCAATGAGATGGATCAATGTACTTTGTCAGAATTGTAGGTTCTTCCGCAGGCTCGCTGATGCTGTTTCTCACATGCGTTCTTCTGATCAAGGAAATACTACTGCCTTACCGTTGTCACACCACCCTGCTATACTTCAGACAGAACGTTGATTATCCATTGAAGAAGGAGAAGAGAAGCCATGACAACCATTACCACTGAGAAGAACCTGATCACCTTGATCAATGTCTTCACGGTTGCCCCTGAAAATCAGCAACGCCTGGTCGATCACCTCGTCGAAGCAACCCAACAGATCATGAGACATCTGCCTGGCTACATTTCGGCCAATATCCATAAGAGTTTGGATGGAACCAGAGTGACCAACTATGCCCAGTGGCGTAGTCAAGCAGATTTCGAGGCCATGCAGAACCATCCAGAAGCGGTCGTCCATATGAGAGCCGCCTCGCAGCTTGCGACAAGCTTCGAACCCCATCTCTACGAGGTGTCCTTCATTGATACCATTGCATCATCGTAGATCCTTCTCGAACAGAATAGCCCGCGAACAAGTACTTCTAGGGGATGCAACCTGTTGAGCACGTGCGAAAATGAACGCACATGCTCTTCTTGTCTGGCTTCCGATTGTATCAGGCACTCGTCGCAAGCGGGTTATTTACAACATGCTCTGCAGATATCCCAGATGTAGAGCGGTTTGCCCTGGCACGTTCGTACCTGTGCTCAACATTCGGGGCAATTTCTCACATTTGAGGACCAGACCTGCTCACTTCGTAGGGCATTTACCAGCTGGGAAGGCAATGAACTACTGAGACTCCCTGCGGCTAAAAGCCGAGGGGTGCTCCCGTCGTTCCAACGCTTCCTCTCTTGCGAGAGGCTCTTGTCGGAGACCGAGAGCATTTCAAGCCGACCAACTCGAACGGGAGAGGACATGACCGTGAGGAGTGCCAGAAGGCCTCCTCTTCCGTTGGTTGCTACTCTTCGTTGCGACTTGCGCCCGCCTCCAGGCGACACCAACGAAGAGAAGAGAGAGGTTCTCCTGCCATGAGTCTTTTCCCCTTATGGACTTATGGAGCCTTGTTAGAACAATTGTACCATCCAGGGCTCTTCCTGTCAAGTGTTTTCTCCGCCTGCCGGCGGTGCGGCTTCCATCCCCCTGCATGAATGCAGGGGCCTTCCGCCGCGAACGGTAATGTGGTCATGAGAACGCTCTTCCTCCGGCAAGACTGGAGGAAGACGGGGCACCTGTCAGTTGCCCCTGATACCTCCGACAAAGAAGCCAAAGCTGAGCGCCTTCGCCGGTACTCACAATTGCGGTGGAGTTGAGAGGCAAGCCCCCACGAGTAAACATAGTAAAAGTCACCTTTTGATATGTTTACTCGTGGGGTCACTGACTTCAGGAAAGCCTTTCGGCAGATCGCAGCACGTTAAAATTCGATGACGCCGCGAATGATTTTTCCGGCGACCATGTCGGCGTAGGCTTCGTTGATCTGGTCAAGGGTGTACGTGCGTGTGACCAGTTCGTCGAGTTTCAGTTTGCCGCTCTCGTACATTTTGAGCATGGTCGGGATATCGTTGCGCGGGCGGGCATCGCCATAGAGCACGCCCATAATGGTTTTCTGCGTGAGCACCAGGTTGAGGGGCGCGATTGGGAGCGCAAGCTGCGTGGCCGGAGCCAGGCCGACGATGACCAGGACGCCATTTTTCGCGAGGGCTTTATACGCCTGGGACGTCGTTTCCGAGAGCGCGATGGCATCGAAGGCATAATCGACGCCCAGACCGTCAGTCATGGTGCGAATTTCCCGGACCGGATCGGTCGTGCGCGAGTTCACCGTGTGGGTGGCACCCAGTTCCAGGGCTTTCTGCAGCTTGAAATCGTGGATATCTACGGCGATAATCGTACGCGCGCCCGCCAGAGCCGCGCCCTGGACGATATTCGTCCCGACGCCACCCACGCCGACGATCGCGACGGTGCTGCCTGGCTGGACACGCGCGCGGTGGATGGCCGCGCCAACGCCGGTCAGCACTCCGCAACCGACCAGGACAGCCCGGTTGAGCGCATAGTGTTCATGGATCGGCACCAGGGAAATATCGGGCACCACCGTGTGCTCGCTAAAGGTTGAGACAAAGCAAAACTGGCCCACGTTCGTGCCAGCCTGATTATGCATCCGATAGGTCCCCTCCAGCAGCGCACCCGGTACACGGGCAGTGCCACGATCGCAGAGATTCGCGTGACCAGAGGTACAGGCCGGGCAGATGCCGCAAGAAGGCATAAAGCTCAGCACGACATGATCCCCCACGTGATAATTCGTCACGCCAGGCCCGAGCGCCTCGATAATACCAGCGCCCTCGTGTCCCAGCGCCATCGGCAAATACGAGGGTA
Source organism: Ktedonobacteraceae bacterium (assembly GCA_036272735.1). Lineage (GTDB taxonomy): Bacteria > Chloroflexota > Ktedonobacteria > Ktedonobacterales > Ktedonobacteraceae > DATAYF01. Next base: position 1,621 of record DATAYF010000437.1, on the reverse strand, counting down.
ATTCTCCCGTCACCACGTGATAATCCGAATGGCACACGCCAGCCGCGACCATGCGCACCTGCACTTCATGGACGCCTGGCGGATCAAGTTCGATCTCTTCCACACGAATCGGCTCACCGGGGGCATATTGAACAGCAGCTCTGGTTTTCATGATCGTTGCGGCAGGATCCCCACTCCTTGAGGTGTGGGAGGAATGCCGCCTCTCCTTTCGATTAAACAGGCCGAAGCCTTCTGGACATTCGCCAACTTTTTTCAACTGGCGCTGGCATGGGTTTTGTACCCGTCAAGGGTACACAGGTCGAAGGAGCCGCTCCTTCTTCTGCCAAACACAAAGCAGGACTGGCCTTATGTACGTCGGATGTGGCTGTGTGAAGCGCACAAGCGTACTCACGGTAAGTATCTCCTTTTGCGTGACAGCACGCGGGAAGGCTGTAATCTGTACCAAAGTAAAATCAGTCAGTCGTAAGCGATGCTCAAAATGGTATTGAAGATCGTGGAGGAAATATCGGGAATCTCCTCTTACAGGCGACTATTTCTGCTGTATTGTATCATTGTTTTTAGGTACCCAATGGTATCCAAAAGAGCGCTAACTCTGAATAAAGTACGCGAAAGATGTTCTTGCCTCATGAGATTTTGGAAAAAAGGTCTGCTCATGCACATTTTCGTCAGGATCGTAGTGTCCATGTTTTTATGAGAAGGCGCAGTTTTTTGATAATTATCTGACGTATTGACGTCTATTCCCAATGATTTCTTCAATAGGTGAACCTTTAGGCCGGCCTGCAAAGCGCTTTCTATCACTATCTGCTTGCTGCGCTCATTCTTCGAGGTATGTCGAGCAGAGCAAGCAGACTGTTTATCCCAAATGTGGGCATGAGGCATCGCATCAAAACAGGTACCAGCAGGTGTGGTGTGTGACTTTGCAGGAGAGCCGTTGTCGTGGGAATTTGGATCGGGAATGATCTGGGAAACTGGACAAAAAAGAGAGACCTCTCTGGGTCTCTCAAAAAGCTTACCTATCAAGTATACCTGATGTGCGCGCAAAAAGCAAGTGCCCTGCAGGAATGCTTATAGCCATTTGCTGCGCTTGCTGATGTGATGAGCCTAAAGCAAGGGGACCACTTCTCCCACTTATGGCTCCCTACGGCAACAAGGAAAACACCAATAGGCCAACTGGGCGGCGGGCGCTGGAGTAAGGGTGACATCCACCAGAGGTGGCAGGAGATAAAAATTGTAGGGCACGCCGCTTTTATCGCAACAAAAGTGATCAATATGTGTCACCACTCATGGAAGTCGGTGTCATATATTGCTATGCATGCTTCAGTTTCATCACGTGGTCTGCTAGCGCTCCAAGCGCCTGGGTGAAACCTTCCTCAAATTCCAATGTCTCATCATCTGCTCCACTTAACGCATGGGGTATATTGATGCATATGCAAGAAAAATGTCGGGATTCCCTATAAAGAGGGAACAGCAAGAAAGAGGGAGAAGAAACCACATGCGTGATCCCAGTGAAATTTGGACTGGCGAAGCCAGCAAGTACGATCGAATGCGCCCCACGCCACCACCAGCTTTGCTCGATCTGCTCACACAGTTGATTCACACGCCGCATCCCGCTCTGGTGGTG
>DATAYF010000436.1:0-4346 GCA_036272735.1 Ktedonobacteraceae bacterium | reverse complement strand
CACCACCAGAGCGGGATGCGGCGTGTGAATCAACTGTGTGAGCAGATCGAGCAAAGCTGGTGGTGGCGTGGGGCGCATTCGATCGTACTTGCTGGCTTCGCCAGTCCAAATTTCACTGGGATCACGCATGTGGTTTCTTCTTCCTCTTTCTTGCTGTTCCCTGCTCCGATTAATGTAGGAAAACGTATGCAAGCATCGTCTTCCTGCGTCTTTCGTTGTTGCTGCTTCATCCGTAGGTGCCTCAAGACCAGCTGGTCTTTTTGGTCTTACCCCGCGTCCACAGCCCAGTTTCCGTCTTCGTCCGAGCCAGTACCGGAGACGGCTTGATCAACGAGCCCGATCAAGCGCAGGGCTTCCCGCAGGACATTGTGACCAGCATTGTGGTCGCGATCCTGGGGAAATTGAAAATACGGGCAGGAGGGATTCTGGCACACAAAGATGCGATCCTTGAGGGTCATCTGATCCCATGTCCACCCACAGCAGTGGCAGGTCTTACTGGAAGGAAAGAAACGGTCTACCTTGATCACCTGCCCACCCCGTTGGGTGGCCTTGACTTCCAGCAGGCGCACCAGAGTGCCCAGCGAGGCGTCGGAGAACGCGCGGGCCAGGCGTCGGTTTTTGAGCAGTCCCTTGAGATGCAGGTTCTCCACCCCGATGATTCCATAACTGTCCGCCAGCCTGGTCGAGAGCTTCTGAAGGACATCCTGGCGCAAGCACACAATCTGGTAGTGCAGGCGTGCCACCTGCCTGCGCGCTTTTTCCCGATTCTTCGATCCTGGTTTTCTGCGATGCAGGCGTTTGTTGGTCTGGCGCAGCTTCTTGAGCGCGGTTTTGAGAAAGACTTGGTTCTCGACTTGCTCTCCCGTACTCAAGGTCGCCAGGCGGTTCAATCCGACATCGATGCCCACCGCTGCCGCTTTCTTCACCGGGATCTCGTCAGGGAGTTCGACCTGGATGGACACGAACCACCAATCTGCTGTTGTGGTGATGCGTGCACCGATCACTTTTCCCTGCAAGCGGAGCTTCTCGGCCATATTGACCCATCCGAGCTTGGGAACCCAGAGGCGATGATCCCCGACCTCGAATTGGTCGTTGGCGAGATAGAAGCTCGGCTTGCTCCGTTTTTTGCTCTTGAACTTCGGACGGCGAGCCTTCCCCTCGAAGAACGCCGTAAAGGCTTTGCCCAGATCGAGAAAGGGCTGATCAGAGGCGTTCTTGGTCACATCCCAGGTCCAGGGGAATTGCTGCCGTCGGATCGCGTTAAATTGCTTCTTGAGCTTGAGGGCTGTCGGTTTCTCCCCGGCTTCATAGTGCCGATTCCACTCGGCCAGCGCCCAATTCCACACGAAGCGGGCTACCCCTGCGGTGCGTGCAAAGGAGTTGGCCTGTTCTGAGGTGGGATGCAGTCTGATCTTATGGGCGCGAATCATGCGGTTCTGCTCTTTCTCCTGCCTGATGTTTTCTTAAATAGAGAACAAGGGTCCTCATCTGTCTAGAAGCCCGAAAGCGTGGCGCCTTGCCCACGGTTGAGCCCTTTTTCCCACCTTTGTGGAAACAGTTGCATTCTCTTTATCGTTAATCACGCGGGCTGTGCGGAACCTTTTGTCGACTGTGTACTGCGAGTGGGCTGGTTCTGCGTTGCGTGTATGAACTGCGCGCGCGGCCAGCAGGCCAGCGCCATTGCTACCAGCAACAAGCCTGAGTTGAAATCTGTTGCCATGCCGGTGAAGATCATGCCCAGGGCTTCAGCACCATACCAGATGATGACGCTGACCACGATAGAAGCGATCAGTACAGGGCGCAAGCGTTCTTCTTTGACGAATACCAGGGCCAGACCTAGCGCCAGGCAGATCACGATCAGCACAATATTCAGCGGAATCTCGATAGTGGCTGTCGCGCCTGAGAGACCATTCAAAACGGGGTCCACCAGGAATGTGTTGAGCCCACCCTGCCCGACCATACCGCTAATGGCCTGCGAGATTTGGCCCGATTGCCACCAGTACGGTTGTAGTTGGAGCAGCGCGGCCAGAAACCAGAAGCCAGCAAGAAACCAGCGGAAAGTTGAACGTGGCAGCAAGCCATGTTCGGCATCCTCGCCCGCTCGTGGGTAGATCAATAGGCCCAACAGTGGGTAGAGTAACACCGCTCCTGGCGCGCCCGTTAAAATACTGGCTTGTCCGGTGAGTAACATGCTCAACCCCTCACCACCATACCAGACAACCAACGCCCAGATAATCGAGGCAATTACCGTTGCGCGCACCCGAAATCCCGTCAGCAAGAGGATGCCGATAGCGATCTGCACCACTGCAATGAGCAGGTTAACCAGCGTGAGATTTTGCGTGGTAACGGCGACGATCCAGTGGAGGCTAGCGGCAATCGGGGCGGGCTGATTGTTGATTATTGGTACCATGACCCCGTTCACCATGTTCATGGTAAACATCTGTGGCTGCAACTGGAGCAGACCATCGAGGAGCCACAACAGCCCGATAATCAGGCGTAGGCGTTTCTGTGATAATAACATGAAGGCGTCTTATCCTTTCAAGGTCGCGATGAACGTATGTAAGACTGCGACAGACTGCGACTATACATATTCTCTTGAGAAAACTATAAAGCAAATAATGCCTTTTGCCTATTGGGAAAAATCCCTATTTTTTTCGTAAGGTCAGGTAATTACCAGGTGCTACAATAGAGGTGCGAACTTCAAGGAAAAATGGTGATGAGGACGCATGGAATACCGGTAGGGACCGATTTATTGTGTCCGTCAAACGGTGTTGATCAACCAATCCAACGTCTTGCAACTTTGCGGTTGCGGGGCACGTTGGTCGATGGGTTTCGGCGGACATGATAAATCGGTCCCTACAAATATTACACGCTTCTAGTGAATGAGCAAGCATAGAAAGAGCTAAATAAGTATGAGCGAACATGTAGGTATACAAAGATTATTTGGTGTGCAGGGGCAAACGGCCATTGTAACGGGTGGCAGTGGTGAGTTGGGGAAGGCAATGGCGCATATTTTGGCACAGGCCGGAGCACTGGTCGCGATTGTGAGCAGACGAGCCGAAGCTTGCCAGGCTGTGGCGCAGGAGATTACAGACAATGGAGGCCAGGCGATTGGCGTGGCCTGTGATGTGACCAACCGAGCCTCACTTGAAGAGGCGCTGGCGCAGGTGACGACAGCTTTTGGGCCGGTGGATATCCTGGTCAATGCGGCGGGCGGGAATCATCCACAAGCCTCGACCTCGCCTACGCAGTCGTTTTTTGAACTCAATCCCCAGGGCGTTGAGCACGTTTTTAACCTCAACTTCAATGGCACCCTCCAGGCGTGTCAGGTATTCGGGCGTGGCATGGCGGAACGTGGGCAGGGATGTATTATCAACGTGGCCTCGATGGCTGCGCTGCGTCCGTTGACGCGTGTCGTTTCGTACGCCGCCGCTAAGGCTGCGATTGTGAATTTTACGCAATGGCTGGCTGTGCATATGGCACAGGAATATGGTTCAAACATTCGCGTCAATGCAATCGCCCCCGGCTTTTTCTTGACCGAACAAAATCGCTTTTTGATGACCGATGCCCAGACAGGTGAATTAACACCGCGAGGACAGGCGGTTATTGCCCACACACCGGCAGGTCGCATGGGTGCACCCGAAGATTTACAGGGTACCTTGCTCTGGTTGGTGAGTCCAGCCTCAGCGTTCGTAACCGGTATTGTGGTGCCGATTGATGGAGGGTTTGCCGCGTATAGTGGTGTGTAACGTCCATCTGTGATTGTGACTGTTGACTTTGCACTGCAGCAGTGTGGTCTTTGCACTGCTGCGTCTGGGTTTGCACTGCAGCAGCCAGAAAAATGAGGAGCAAGCGGACTGAGGAAAGGTTGCTGCAAAATACCACCTCACGATATCCTGAAGAAGACAGAACCAATCAACAAGAAAAATCAAAGGAGGGAATTTCGTGACCATTCATTGCTGACTGGTTGCCCTCAATCGCATGTTCTATGAGACAATCAAACAGCGGGTAGTGGCGTGAAAATTCCCTCCCTGAATGATCTATCCTCGTGGTACACAGGTTATACTTGCAATGGTGCACGTGTCAGCACTTTCCCGGCTCCGTGCATCGCTTCCATCCGTAATGGCCATACATAGATGTCGAGTTTGAAGGGGTTGGTCCTTCCCATTGGGGCAAAAGGATCAATCTCCTCCCAGGAAACTGAGGAATCTCGAAACTCCGACAGGATACAGGAAAAGAATGTACAGTACCTGTTTAGGGAATGCTACAAGACAAGTAATAAGAGATGGTCGGGAACTGAGGGAGAATCGCTTCATTGCTTGATGTAAGAGGGTTGGGCATCAGCT
>DATAYF010000435.1:0-6705 GCA_036272735.1 Ktedonobacteraceae bacterium | reverse complement strand
CCGCATTCCCATTTGGGTGGGGGGAAGTTCCCAAAAGAGAGGACCTGTACAACGTGCAGCACGCTGGGATGGATTCTTGCCTGTTCCCATTCCACTCCAAGAAGGTGGTCGGCATCTGAGGTCAGAAGAGGTACAAGTACTCAAAGCAACTATCAAGGCACAACGGAGCTCATCTGCACCTTTTGACTTGGCCCTTGGTGGATTGGAACGCGGAACAGATTGGGAGCGGGAAAGATCTCTGATCAAGGCACTTGAAGAAGCGGGAGCAACTTGGTGGATGGAAGGTATTCCTCTATCCGAAACGCAGGGCATGCGTAAGGCCATCGAACGAGGGCCGCTTCGCATCGATTAACCTCTGTCTTCCTTTTTGAGTGTGTTTTGCAAAGCTATTTCTACCTAATTTCCAAAACACACTCTTATCGTCCGCATATGTCCCTCCTTTCTCCGACAACAAACGTCTTTCTTCCTCCTATTCTATCATGGGTATTTCTTTGCCTCGATGTACTAGTCATCTTGCCAGTTTTGCTAGAGGGTATCTGTGAATTTTGAAATTATGTACCTCTTGGCCAGGTTTAGTGAATCGGGATACTGATGAGCTTCTAGGAGGAATCTTTAAGCTGATCTTTGTCATTTAGTCTCCTGGATAAGCTCACTCGTCATCAAAAATGGTCAAGAGGCATTGTGCGGCTGGAGTCTGCCACCTTCGCGGGTTGGCGGCACCTGTTACATGCACACAAGGGGACCCGTGTACAGATGGAACCTTGTATTAAGGTTTCCGAGGGAACGTCATAGTCACGCGAAAGAAGAGTTCAAACAAAAGGAGCAAAATATGGCTACGGGTAAAGTGAGTCCAGCCGAAGTCGAGAAGTTTCTCAAAGGAGTGGATTATCCTGCAAAGAAGGACGACCTGGTCAAATATGTGAAGCAGGAGACGCAGCAGGTGTGTGATATCCTTCAGAAACTCCCCTCCGAGACGTTTCATAAACCAACGATGTGGCCAAAGCCATTGGTGAGATTGTTGGCAGGTAGCCTACGTGAGGTGCCACTATTCTGAACCGAATACGTGGCACCTTACCTTCAATACAAGAGCAACAGGTGTCCAGAAAGGGGGAACAATGTTCACATTTCAAAGAACTCATTTAGAATTCCTACCCCGACAACGGCACTGGTGGGGACTTTTGATTCGCGGCATTGCCGCCATAATCTTTGGGCTGGGTGCGCTGTTCTGGCCCCACCTGACGCTGCTTGTGCTCGTAGCCCTTTTTGGGGCGTATGTCTTGATCGACGGGATCACGGCGGTTATTGGAGCGATACGAGAACACGATACCAATTCGCACTGGTGGATACTCTTCCTGGAGGGTCTCGCCGGTATTATTATTGGGGTGCTCACCTTCGTCTGGCCCGGCATTACTGCCCTGGCACTGCTCTACCTGATCGCGCTTTGGGCCATTGTCACAGGAGTTATAGAGCTGGTATCGGCCTTCTCGGTAAGGCGCGTCATCCCGATGGAGTGGACGCTGATCGTTGCCGGCATTCTCTCGATTGCACTGGGCGTCTTCCTGGCCCTACAGCCCATCGTCGGCCTGCTGGGTCTCGTCTGGGCCATTGGCATTTATGCAATCATTTTCGGTGTCCTGTTAATTGTGCGCGCCTTTCAATTTCGCGAACGAGCACCAGCAGCACCAGTATAGTGGGTACGAATTGACTCACGAGAGATCTTACTTTGCAAGGTACTTGCCTTACACTGAGACTCCTTGCCATTTGGTGGCAGGGGTTCTTGTGACCCCTCCGACGCTTCTTGTCCCTCCTCTACGGGTGGACAAGCTCTTGTCGTGGGTGTTCAAGACGTTCGAGCCGACGCGCTCTTGCTCGGGGAATGCCAAAGCTTCGAGGCAGACCTGCCCCTCATTCACACGTTGATTCTGTCGCTCCATCTCGGCTCGCAGGCGCGCCTCCGCGCCCTCCCACGCATTCGGGGAGATGGAGAGAATGGTGTCTTTCGGGTCCAGAAAGGCCAGCAGACAGGCACTATACAAGTCGCGCTGGACCGGTCCGATGCCACAACTGCAGTGATGCCAAAGCTTCGAGCGCGGCTTCTTCACATACTGCTTACAGCCGTGGCAATACTGGCTCAGTTTGCTCTCTCACGTTGAGACTTCCTGCAGGGTGCCGCCAGTTTTTGCAACGGTGCGTCTCAGCTGTGCTACAAACATCCCTGGAGCGCGAAGTCCTACACAGTGAGTCGAATTATCCCGAGCAAGAGTAGAGATACAGGAAGATAGATCATGGACTCACAATCACACAATTTGACCGTTGCTTTGGTCCCATCGAAATCGATTAGCCTCGGTCGGTTTGCTCTTACAGAGATCTGATCGTAGTCAATGTCCGGGGGCTCTTGAACCCCAGTGGCGATCTTTATCGCGGCCTTCCCATTCTTCAAAATGCTCAACCGACCCGAGGCTTCGCGAACGCGTTTCGTCTCCCAGGTGCTTGAGGGAGCTGCGAAACCCGTTGACGGTGATGCTTCAGCGACGATTGAGGTGACGACGCCGAATGTCGCTATTGATGGAGCGAATGCGGGCTATGAGCAGCGGTGGTTGTTGCTGCTGACGACACCACGCTATGATGCAGTACAGTTTGCATGTGCTACGATCGGGCGCATCAGCAACAAGGGAGGTCACAACTGCTGCCCGAATGCTATTGGGGAAAATCGGGGTCGTTCCATTTCCCTCTACGCACCCTACGCACCCTACGCACCAACTGAAGCAAGGATGAGGCAAAAAGGCGCACCATCTGCGATGATATCAAAAAGGTCAATGCTTATTTCTCTCGTCTTTGCAGAATGTAAATCACTGAAGCAAGCAGTTTCCTCAGGAAAAACAAGAGAAGGAGAGCACTCTTTTGCTTATTCTGTTCTTTCAGACACGAATTTCCGGATCCTCTGCTCTTGCTGACGGCGTGTGTGACCACCTCAGGATCATGAGGAGTATGGACTTGCTGTTAAATGCTCTTTTCCAATCAGCACGAGCGAGATGAGAGGTGTGCTGCTGCCCCGGCAGCAGTTCTCCTCTCATCTCGCTGTGTGCCTGCATCAGCTGTTTCTTAGTGTCCCTGTGCTTTAATAGGAATTTGCTTTGTCTTTGCCCCCTCGGCTTTGGGGATACGCAGCATCAGAACACCTTGCTCGTAGCTTGCTTGAATTTTGTCCGCATCAATGTGGCTGGGTAACGTCACCGTGCGGCTCATCTCGCCCACGTAGCGCTCGCGTCGTACATATCCCCTCTTCTCTGTCTTCTCTTCAGCCTTTTTCACGCCGTGGATCGTGATAGTGTTCCCCGACGCGGTGATCTCGATCTCTTCTGGTTTGAAACCTGCCAGGTTTGCCTCAAGGATGTACTGCTGCTTATCGTCCGACTCGCGGATATCCAAGGGGAACGCGCGAGCAGCAGACACATCAAAGCGTTCTGGCCAGACAACGCTCTCCTCTACCAGACGGTTCATCACGTCACGCAGCGGCGTGATCGCTTCAAAGGGTTCTCTTAACATCATCGACATACTGTTTCTCCTTTTTATGCTGACGTATGAGCATATCCATTACATACTCTTTTTACGCACAGGCTATACAGAATGGGTCTGCAGCTGCATGACATTCTCTTGCGATCCACTCTGTTTCAGCTATTATTATCATACTAGCATTACAACTATATCCTGCTTGCTGGAGAAGAGAGGAGCTGATGACGAAAGGGCGTGATCTGTCTCCGCGCTCTTCTGCTCTCATCCCCTCTGAATTTCTTATAGTCTTTGCGCTGTGCGCTCACCCGGTTCCCCGTTTCTTCGCAGTCATTTGGGCAAATGGTACGAAAACGGCAAGGCCATCTTTTATCAGACTGCACGCAGCAAGTGGCAGAGAGCGACCTTCCCAAAATCCAGCGATTTGTCAAATGGCTTGGACGAGATAAGGAGGCTGTGCTTGCTGGTCTCACTGAGATCTACTCGAACGGGATGGCGGAAGGTTTCGTGAACAAGTTGAAACGTATCCTCCTTTTCCTCATCGTCCAAAGAAACGCTGAGTAAACGTGGCAATAAAGCTGACTTCGATCAGCAGACCGAGCACCGCTTCCAGAGCTGCCAGTTGCGCAAAGACATTTCCAAGCGTCATTCCCTGGAGAAAGAACCCACGTCCGTGAAAGCTACTCACGCTCAAAACGAGTGCTTCATCCCAATTCAGATGAGCTACGTTTCCGTATGCATTCAGCAGATACAGTCCCATAAAGCCAAAGATCACCACGAGGTAGGCGATCAGACTCCTGCCTGGTTTGTATCCATAGCCGGCCAAGAGATCCAAGCAAGTGGAGAACAGACATGAGCCAACCTTGCCTTGCTGCCAGAAGACGACTCGTTGTAACAGTTGCGCCTGGTAGGCAAAGCGCGCAGCTTCTTCATCGAGCCCCTGAGCCCGCAATGCGACCGCGAGCTGGCGATTGGCCCGCACCGCTGCCTCATACTCTTCCAGGCGAGTCACGTCCTCTTTTCTCCGCCCAGCGCGTGTCGCCTGCCGCGCCTCGTATTCATCGCCAAGCATGTCTATCTGCGACCATGGCACTACTGCGAGGTTGACATCACCCCACTGCGCATCAGCCAGCGACGGACCAATGTGCTGTTCACCACTTTCCAGAGCCTGTTCCAGGGTAATGGATTCAGCAGGGAGGCTGCTGAGCTTGGCGCCTTCGAGGTGAGCCTTGTACAGAAACGCTCGCTCCAGATAGGCCTTGTAGAGGAAGGTCCCTTTGAGGTATGCCTCGTTGAGGTATGCTCCCTCCAGATGTCCCTCGCTCAGATCCGCCTCCTGAAGAGAGGCACTATTCAGATAGCTTTCTTCCAGGTGCGCTTCACGGAGGATCGCTTTTTCCAGATGCGCTTCACTCAAGTACGCTTTTTCCAAATGAGCTCTGCTCAGATTCACTTTCTCAAGGTGTGCGCCGTTGAGATATGCCTGCTCCAGATGAGCCGATCTGAGTTCTGCCTGCTCCAGATGGGCCTCGCTCAAATCGGCTTTCTCCAGATGGGCCTCACTCAAATCAGCTCCTTTGAGCCGTGCTCTGGCGAGGAATGCCCGCTCCAGATGAGCAGAGGCAAAGGTAGCGTTCTCCAGGTGGGCGTCGCGGAGGGAGACTTTTTCCAGGTGAACCCCGCTGAGTTCTGCCTGCTCCAGATGGGCCTCGCTCAGATCGGCGCCGGCGAGCAAAACAGTAGCGGCGTCATGCTGCTCTGCGGTTGCTTCGTCCCATTCCTCACGGGTCAGGCTCCCGCAAAGACCCGTCAACGGAAGCGCATGCAGATCCACATTGCGCAGATCCGCTCCCCGCACATCTACACTCCAACAGTGCCTTTGCTTGCTACGACGTGATCTGGGTTCACACCTTTTTTCGTGCGTTGCCAGCAACCATTCGATATCGGCCCGGCTCAGTTTCATCCCTTTGAAGGGATAGATACTTTGTTTCGAGTCAACGGCTGTTGCAAGACAACGGGTCAGTTGCTCCTGGCGTGCGTGCTCGATCTCTGGTTCAATACGCCAGGATACGTGTTCGGTACCGTGCTCAATATCCATGGTTTTTGCTCTTTTTCTCCTGCTTGCATAGGTATTATGTATTGCTTGTTGGGATCGGTAGCAGCAGAACGGCTGTGTTAATCCTTCTTCTTCATCCTCCTGTGGTCGTTTCCCAGAGGCAGTTGTGGCTCAAGCCTGTTGACAAGCTCATTGCTATTTCATTCGCTGCCAAAAAGCTGTGTTAGCCAATTGGCTTGTAGAGCCAATCAAATTGAAGCTGCCACAGTAGGATTACTCTACAGGTTATTTCATGCTTAACGCTTACGCATGACGTGCCTTCAGGACACTGAACGTTTGCACTCCTCTGTCCATGTGTACATGGTGTACATGGTGTACATGGTGTACATGGACAACCATGGGAAGAACCTGATCGTGCTTCACCACTTCCTCCTGGAACAGCGCTTGCTCCAGCTGTTCCTGTGCTGTCCGATGTACCACGAGCAGGATACGGGCTTGCGTGTTGGTGAGCCTGTTCATGCAGCTGTTCCACCTCCACATCCACCTGTCCGTCGCCTCAGAATACATCCAGCTCGGCCTTTTCCCAGCTGCTGCCAGCCAGGGAAAGCGTTTTGTCCGTCCAGGTCTAAACAACCGGACCAGTTTGCTCACCCATCCCCATTCGGCGACGATGTGACGAGCCAGCTGTGTTGCCTCTTTGAGATCATTTTCCGCGCCCCAGATGATCTCGTCAAGGGCGACCACTTCTCCTGTACGGTCTTCCAGACTCACTGCCAGGCGCCGCAACGGGGAGGAGCGAGGACAGTTGCGCTGCTCTTGTTCCATCGGCGAGGCTAGAACGCATCTACAGCACGTTTTGACGGCGAGTGCCATCAATCTCGTCCGTTGTGCGGCTTGGAAAGCTGGCGTTCCGCAGGCGAAAACACGCATCGCACATTTTGCTGCGCTTAAGGCTGCTTAAGAATGACGGACAATTTAGCAACAGTATCCGTTCTTACTCGAGAGCCTTCTCTAGCCTTCTCTCTCCTGGTTCTGACAGGTTCGCATGGTAAGCGCAAATAGCAGGATGCCCGCAGGCTAGCAACGCAAGGACGCGCTAGCGGAACAGGCGGCAATCACACAGTTCATCTGTGCGGTTG
>DATAYF010000434.1:0-2338 GCA_036272735.1 Ktedonobacteraceae bacterium | reverse complement strand
GGTGCTCCAAGCCAATGGCACAGTTGCTGTCGAACCGACGATGGATGCCGATCATGTTGCGCGGGCGGTGCTCTATATGGCGAGCCTGCCACTCGATGTCAATGTCCCGTTTGTCACCGTGATGGCAACCAGGATGCCTTTCATTGGTCGCGGGTAAGGCTATGTGGTTCTGTTGCAAAGCAATCAAACACATCTGCTAATGCTCTTTGAAAAGTTCCTATTAAAGAAACCGCTCCACATCCGGTGTACTGGCATTGGATATTGTAAATAAAAACCATGACGCGCTGGAACGATGCCGAGCAGCAAGACGCGACGAGGGGAAACTGTAGAAAGGCCAAAACAATTCTTCATAGTTCTTCACGATGGGACCACAAGCCCCTGCGTCACCATATGCATCACGTGCGACATAAGCTGCTCAGCCCCCTCGAGAGAAGAGACAGCTTTTTCCTTAACCCAGAGATTGTCTAAAAGCATTACCGTCAGGCCATGCGTCGCTGACCCAAGTGCCAGGGCCAGCATTTCTCCTGACGGCTCTGGCAGAAGTTCACCTGCTTGTTGTGAGGCAGCAATACCATCCAGTAAGATCTGAAACGTGGCATCCGCAGCACTTTTCACTGCCTCATCGCATTCCCGCGCATCGTGGGATGTTTGACGTAATTCTGGACGAAACATCAGGCGAAACGCCGTCGGATTTTCGAGGGCAAAGCGGAGATAGGCACCGCTGATCGCCAGAGTTCGCTCTAAAGGGGTTCCTGCGGTCTGCTCATAGGCCGAGCGCACTGCCCGTTCCAGCGTTTGAAACCCTTCAACGGTCAGGGCGACGACGAGTTCGGCCTTGTCCGCGAAATGGTTATACGGCGCATTATGGCTCACACCAGCCTGCCGCGCCACCTCACGTAAGGTAAAATCAGGGATGCCGCGCTCGGCTACGAGTTGTAATGCCGCATCTAGTAACGTACGCCGGAGATCACCATGATGATAGGGGCGATTTCCTCCTTGCTTCATCACACACCTCTTTCTCATATTGACAGTGTCCATATTTGAGTATATCATAGTTATATGTTGACAGTGTCCATATTGGGAGAACAAGAGTCCAGAACCAGTCATCGTTCATAGAGAGAAGGAAAGAGTCATGGATCTTTATACAGAGAAAACCGCGCTCATTACCGGTGCCTCGACGGGTATTGGTGCTGCATTCGCTACCAGGTTGGCGGCTGCGGGCACCCATCTTATTCTCGTCGCACGTTCGGAGGAGAAATTGCGCGCCCTCGCCAGCCAACTAGCGGACCAGCATGCTATTCGTGCTGAGGTCATTGTCGCTGATCTGAGTCGTGTAGGAGCTGCACGCACCGTGTTCGAGGAGACGCAGAAGCGTGGCCTGGCCGTTGATATCCTGATCAACAATGCAGGCTTTGGGACGTATGGTCAGTTCGATACGATTGACGCACAGCGTGAGCAGCAGGAAATTCTGCTGAATGTCGCCGCGCTGGTCGATCTCACCCACCGCTTTTTACCCGTGATGGTAGCACGTCGTCAGGGGGCCATTATCAATGTCGCGTCACTTGCCGCATTTCAACCGACACCCTACATGGCTGTGTATGGGGCCACGAAGGCATTTGTGCTGTCATTCAGTGAGGCGCTCTGGGGAGAATATCGGACAAAGGGGATACGCGTTTTAGCACTCTGTCCAGGGGAAACGGCCACCGAATTCTTTCAGGTGGTTGGCAACGGGTATGATACCCCTCTTGGCAATGCGGAGACGCCAGAAAAAGTCGTGCAGGTTGCATTACGAGCGCTTGAGCAGGGACGTCCTTCAGTAATATCCGGCAGGCAAAATGCGCTGAGCGCCAATTTATCGCGCTTTTTTCCACGAGGCCAGGTTGTGCGCCTGGTGGCACAACTCACGAAACAACGCCTCCAAGCCAAGGCAGTTTAACGTCTCCTTTTTGTACTCGTCGTGGAGGGAAAGACCCAGAGGGAAGGTACTGCTGACAGAAAGCCATCTTTTTTTGCCAGCACTCGCGACTATCTTGCCTCTGGTGTCACCCACGTATGTATTCGCCCTCCTTTCCATGATTCATGTTCATTTTCCACCTTTTCGTTCATAATCTATGTGGTTTGCCAATCGGTTTGTCCAATTTTATCTTTAGGCATGGTTCAAACGGATGTGACAGTTGTGAACGATGGAATCACCCCAAAATAAATCCTGAAGCCGCTCAGGAGGCCATCTCAGGATTTATTTTTCACAATGTGGGTTGTTCAAAGTTGTCACATTGATCTGAGCTCATTTTGAACCATGTCTTAGAGTAAAGAACGTAGAAGTGGCTTCTATCCTTGT
>DATAYF010000433.1:0-2783 GCA_036272735.1 Ktedonobacteraceae bacterium | reverse complement strand
AGGAGTGGAACGTATATGCAGAGAAGCCTGACTTTTGCCGCAACGCCGCGAAGACGGCCTGTCGCTCCTGCTTGTGGGAACGGGGGATGGCGCGAGCAGCTTGCCACGCCGGATCGGCCCGCATGCGACGGAGCCGTTTTTGCCCTTCGGAAAGCAGCGCATTGTAGAGCTGTCTGCCGGCTTCCAGGTGGGCACGCAGGCGTTTGGCCTGCCCTTCGTCGACGACCAGAGGCAATGCGAGCAGAAAGGTCGGGGTCTGCTGGCTTTGCTTCCCGGTCTCCTGCCTGGGAGTGGTATGCTTCGTGCGCTTGGGGTGCTGCCGTGCCATCCGTCTGCCTTTCTGATCGAGAAACATCTGTTCTAATGATAACGGATCGAGGAGCACGTGTCAAGCGTTTCCCTCGATTTCAAGCGATCCAGGGCCTCGCGCCCCTCTCACACAAGGAACGGCGCTTCATCCCCCGGTTGAAACACAGGGGCTTTCGCGCTCGGATGACTGTAATTATTATAGTCTCCCGGCAATTAGCATCCCATGCGGGTTCAGCGAAAATGGGTTGCCGATAGGTTTACAAATTGTTGGGCCGAGATGGGGCGAGAGCACTGTATTGAGCGTAGCGCAAGCATTTGAGCAAGCAACCCAATGGCATAAAAACATCCCATGCATGCCTGACTGAAATTGTCGATGAGAATTCATTCCCTCCATTGACTTCTTCTCGAGCGGCAAGTAGACTGATCAGTGTAGCAGCCTGGTAGGAAGGCTCTTACTTACTATTTCTCCAAAAACCTGAGTGTGTCGCACTAGCCACGGCAGTGGCGTTGGTTTTCGGAATAAGGATTTAGTTTTTTGGGTTGCGTAGTGTAGAAAGAAGAAAAACCAGCATGACCTCTAATGTCAGGATTGCGTTCGATCAGCGTGTGCCCATGCGTGATGGGGTGACGCTCTCCGCCGATATCTATTTTCCCACAACCAACGAACAGCGCTGGCCCGTCGTGCTCATGCGCACCCCCTATGTGAAAGCGAATGCAGCGATGTTGGAGCGTGCCAAAGAGTATGTGCGGCATGGCTACGTCTTTGTCGGAATGGACGTGCGCGGGCGCGGTGACTCCGCCGGTGAGTTCGTGCCATACTTCAACGATGGCATCGATGGCTATGATACCATTGAATGGCTGGCGGCACAGCCCTGGTCGAGCGGCGCGGTTGGTACGATTGGTAGTTCCTACCCTGGCCGCATCCAGTGGCTGACGGCCTTGCAAGCACCGCCGCATTTGCGGGCAATGATCGTGGGCGTGTCGCCCTCCGATCCTTTTGTTGAAACGCCAACCGGCGTGCCCTCGCCGATGCATTTATGCTGGTTGCACTACGTCAGTGGCAAAGTGAACCAGCTTATGGAGGCGGTAGATTGGGCCGAAGTATATCAGCATTTGCCAATGTTGACGATGGACGAGCGCGCCGGTCGCCCGCATCGGGATTGGCGTGAACAGATCGAGCATGCCCAACTCGACGAATATTGGGAGCCAATGTGCTACCAGCAGAAGTTCGACCGCGTCAACGTTCCCACACTGCACATTTCGGGTTGGTACGACGACGAAGAGATCGGCACACCGCTCAATTTTCACGGCATGACGACCAACGCGGCGACCCCAGAAGCCAGGGCCAGCCAGCGCTTATTGATGGGACCGTGGGGGCACGCGGTCAATACCACACGCAAGCTTGGCGCTGTCGATTTTGGTGATGACGCGTTGATCGACCTGCCTGGCGAAGAGTTGCGCTGGTTTGATCGTTGGCTGAAAGGCCAACCGGCAAGCCAGAATGATGCTCCGGCACGTATTTTTATCATGGGCGAGAATGCCTGGCGTGATGAGCAGGAATGGCCGCTGGCGCGTACGCAATGGACGCACTACTACCTGCACAGCAATGGTAATGCCAACAGCCTGTTGGGTGATGGGGCGCTCTCTACACAGGTCACGAAAGATGAGGAGCCGGTTGATGCCTATCGTTACGATCCAGCGCAGCCCGTGCCATTCATCTCTGAGCCTACCTCGTCGCAGATTGGCGGCCCTGACGATTACGCGGAGGTTGAACGTCGCAAGGATGTGCTCGTCTACGTCACCGAGCCGCTGCACGAGGACGTTGAGGTGACCGGGCCGGTGCGCCTGGAACTCTACGCCTCGTCTTCGGCGTTGGATACCGACTTTACCGCCAAGCTCGTGGATGTCTGGCCTGATGGTTTTCGGCAACGCATCTGCGACGGTATGGCACGCGCCCGTTTCCGCGATGGCATGGACAAGCCCACGCTGATCGAACCCGGCCACGTCTATCGCTACGACATCGCGTGTTGGGATACCGCGCAGGTTTTCAAGGCAGGGCATTACATTGGGCTGGAGGTCTCGTCGAGCGCGTTCCCCAAATATGACCGCAACTTGAATACTGGCGCGGCTCTGGGCGTGACCAGCGAGTATGTGAGCGCGGACCAGCAGATCTATCACGATGCCGAGCATCCTTCGGCGTTGATTTTGCCGGTTATTCCCACGAACAAATGACTCCGATAATGTATTTTGTGGAGTAAATGTGACCGTTGACTTTGCACTGCAGCGATGCGGTCTTTGCACTGCAGCATCTTGGTTTGCACTGCAGCAGCCATAAAAATGAGGAGCAAGCGAACTGAGGAAAGGTTGCTGCAAAATACCACCACACGATAGCCTGAAGAAGACAGAACCAATCAGCGAGGTTCACTTTAAAGAGCATTGGTCTCAACCCAGAAGCATACTTCCTCATTTTGTAT
>DATAYF010000432.1:0-4291 GCA_036272735.1 Ktedonobacteraceae bacterium | reverse complement strand
GGGGAAGTGCTCAAGCTCTTTACTACTGAGTATGAACACCACACGCCGTTTGGGAGCGTGCAAGAATACGCCTTTGCGCTGCTCGACCGGCAACGCTTAACACGCGTTGCTGAGTATCTAGAACACCGGTCAAGTAACAGTGACGACAGGTGACAAGCCAGCAATCACGACTGCCAAAACGTGATGAGCCATCACGTCTTTCGTGATGGTCTGGTCTCCCCGGCTCCACTGCACTGCGGGACCGAAGATGGCCCAACTGATGACCTGCGCTGTCGTTTCCAGCGTCTCTTACAGTGTAGTAGAGGTAGGTTTTGGTCACCGACCTGGTCTTTCATAGCTGACTGATGACATTTCGGACAACGGCTTTCACGAATGTAGCGTCAAGAGATTCGCGAGAGAACCAACGGCGATAGAAGAGAGGGCCGAGACGGACTGCGATCATGGTAGACGGATTGGTGCTTCTCGGCATTTCGCCATTGCACGCGGGTGATATCTCTTGCAATGGCGCGGCATGTCCCCTTTGAATGATGCTGTGAATCTGGGCCATGTCAGGGTCGCGCTCAGCAGCATCGATGATCGAAGGCACGACCGAAGGCCATCTTGCCGTACGCAATCAACCTGTGGAGTCCCAACTCCAAAGCCGGATAAGGCAATTTACGATGAAAGAGACGTGCTCACCGATTCATTTTTTTCTACGACGGCAAACCTGATCTGCAAAGGCGTTCTTCCAGCGAGGTGAGATAGGTCTGCGGATCACGGCGGAAGCGAAGTTGGCGACGACGGCTTTCCTGACGATAGTCCAGGGTTTGGCGAAGTGCCCGCCAAACGGTCACATTAGAGGGGCGAAGATCCGCTGCCGAAACGGACGAGATTCGGCTGGCGCCTGCGGCAACCACGCGCACCGAGCCACGCACCACGAGCGTTGGTAAGGCCCGCTTGCGTCCGGTGGCACGCCGCTCAACATGGCGGGCAGTGCCAAAGAAGTGTTCCAGGTCATTGTTGGTGCGAGGCAGATCGTTCACCTGGTAGCACCGAAAGAGACCATCCCAATAGCTGGCCGTGACTTTTCGGAAATGTGCGACCGCAGGAGCCAGGGTTCCGAGCTGATCTTGCTGCTGCACCATGGTAGATAAGAGCTGTTGATAGTCCCGTTTCAGCATGTCGACATCGCGCTGGTCGGCATTGGTGAGCAGATGAGCTGCCTGGTGGACCCATGTATAAGCTTGCTCAACGGCTGGCCAGAGGTGCTCTGTTGCGGTCAACCCTGCTTGCACAAGCTGTTGAAGACGGCTGAGTTCGTCGGGCAGCTTCCTTTTTTGTTCCACACGAGCGATGGAGTCGGAAATATCCTGAAGGCGTTTTTTGAGCTTCAATCCATCGGCATCGAGCGGCGGTCGTCCATCATCAGTGAGGGCGCTTCTCATCGCCAAGCAATAGCCGCGCACGGTCTCAGCTTCCTCATCCGTTCGTCTTTCCAAGGACCGCTCGATCGGGCGCACCCCACGTACGTGTTTTTTAAGTTCCTTTTTGGCATGACGGTCAGCATCGGCGATGGGTTTGGCGGCCTCACGCAAGTAATGGAAATGACAGAGTTGGTGAGGAATGTCTGGCAATGCGCTCGCCACCGCCTTGCGGATAGAATGTTGCCCATCCGTAATCACTCCTTTAATCGGAATCTCCAATGTTCGACACAGCTTGGCAGCCTCTTCTAAGAGCGGAACCAGATCCTTCTCTGTCGCTCCGAGCAAACTCCGCGCCACCAACACTTCTCGCCGCCCAACAATCGCGCAGCACCCACAAGACCTCGTGTCCGACATCGGGCTGCAACCCATCGAGTGCCAGAATCACCTGCTTGTGTTCTTTCAACCTCTGGCGCAGCCGTGCTTCATCAGCCAGGTGCAACGCGAGCAACTCTTCATAGCGATAGAGCTGGTTCGTAACGGTGCGCTCGGCCACATGGAGTCCCCATCGCTGCAATTCTTCGTGGATCTGCGGAATACTGCGCTGCTGCTGGTAGCGCAGTGCTCCCACTAAGGCGATCACATCGAGACCAAATTCTCCATGAGGCAAGGCCCATCCACCTTCCTCTTCCGGTCGCGTTGGCTGATGGAAGCGCGAGCACTCCGTATTGCGACAGCGATACACTTTGAGGGTCAACCTGGTCACGCCTTGTAACGTGGTCACGGTCCGGTGGCTATGATGCCCCATCCGCATGCGGCAGCCACATGTTCGACAGGTGGTCTGAAGGGGGGCAAGAGTGACGGACTGCATGGGTTGAGGGCGCGCTTGCTTTCTGGTCATAGCGAATCTCCTGTATAGGGCAATTGCATCGAAAAAGAGGCCAGGCAACGACAACGCTTACTGGCCTCTCATTTTTCTGGAAAGACACGAACAATCAGATTCTGACCGAACTATTCGCCCTTACGTGCTGGTTGAAGGTCTGTTATTTTCCAAATGGGAGAACAGATGAGCCATAAACAGGAGAGGCAAACGCCCCCAGCTCCAAGAAAGAGAGTTGCGCGTAGACCAATGACTGTACCGAGAAAACCGCCTAGCAAGGAGGAAAAGGCGACAACACCGCCAGCAATAAAACGTATGGTGGCATTGACCCGCCCTTGCAAGTTGTTTGGAGTCCTGATCTGGCGCAGACTCAGCTGGTTAATATGGTAGATGAGATCCATCCCTCCCATGAGAAAGCGTCCAGCGATGAACATGGGAATGACAAGCCACAGCGAACCGCCAGCCAGCGGGATCAACAGAGCACCCAGTCCTTCCAGGCAGACGGCCCCCACTATCGCGCGTCCAACGCCAAACCATGTGGCTGCCGGCGTAGCCGCGAACGAGCCAACCAATGCTCCAACGCTCCCCCCTGCTATTGTCAGCCCCAGGAGTGCTGGACTCATATGCAGCTCGCGAATAGCGTAGAGAGTAAAGACCGTGTAGGACAGAATATTGAAGAAGTTCAGGCTTGCATTGCAGCTGGCAATGGAGCGTAGGACGGGATTGTGCCCAACGACCTGGAGTCCTTCCCCGATTTGCGACCAGATACTCACCTGCTCCTTTCCAGAGGACAGTGCTGGTTCGCCTCGCCGAATGAGCCCCAAACACAGGGCTGAGACCAGGAAAGAAACCACATCGGCCATGATAGCGAGAGGAGCAGTCATTGCCTGAACCAGTGTACCCGCGATCCCCGGACCTGCAACTTCCGCGAAGGCCCCGCTGGCCTCTAGCTTACTATTCCCCTCTACCATCTCCTCTGTTTCTATCAGCGTTGGCAGGTAAGATTGGTAGGCCACGCCGAAGAAGACGGTCAGGATACCTACCAGGAAATTGATCACGTAGAGGTACTCGATTTGTAAGATCCCAAGCAGTGCCATGAGCGGGACCGTACTGAGCAAGAGTGCCTGCCCAAGGTCGCTGATGAGCAGCAGCGTGCGTCGAGGGAACCGATCAACCCATACGCCTACGAAAAGGCTTACCAGGAGCATCGGGATATACCCAGCTGCCCCAAGGAGGCCCACCTGCATAGGGGTAGCATGCAGAGTTAGGATCGCGGTAAGAGGCAAAGCCAGCAAGGTGATCTGGCTCCCCATGAGCGAAATCGTCTCGCCAGCCCAAAGTTTCAGAAAGTCTGCGTGTCGCCAGAGTCCAGAATGGCGCAAAAACATGACAAAGAGCTCCTTTGTTTCAAAGAAAAAAGTTCTACGGAGAAATTGGGGTCTGGCTCATGGACAAAAAGAAGAGCATGTGCGAGTGAGATTTGGCTTACTTTGCGCCTCTGTACCACGAGTGCCCCCGGAGAAGTGAAAAGGGGAGCATCTCACTTAATCTGGACTGCCGGAAATGATGAGGAGCGGTGATTTTGCAGGAGGATCGTATGGTGTGAAAAGCTGATCGAAAGAGCGTAACCCGGCATATCTCACACTTGTATTCATGACGAGGTACCTCCTTCTTGTTCTCTTGGGCTGCATGTTCTCGCAATCGGAACAGCACGCCAGTGATTATAACCCAAGCATCGGCCTGCTGTCAAATGTGCTGCGCATTTTATGCAGGGCTATTTAATGCCCCTGCCGAAGGGAGCATTAAATAGCCTTGGGACTTCCTTGCCGTGAGAAAAAGAATGCCCAGTTCAGATCGAGTTTGCTGTTGTGGAAAAAAAGACGATTGAAGACGCAAGGGATGGCTTAACGGCTGGAGATGTCTTTTATTATGCGGATGAATTCAATCTCAGTTGGTTTCCCACCTTGCGAGCCATGTGGAGTCCGAAAGGACAACAAGTGACGATCCCAAC
>DATAYF010000431.1:0-2627 GCA_036272735.1 Ktedonobacteraceae bacterium | reverse complement strand
CGCGGCCCGATGGCCGGACCGATTATGTAAATCAGCGCTTTTGTGACATGACACAGGCTGATTTTGAGCATCTCCAGGACTATGGATGGCGTCAATTCTTGCATCCTGAAGATCTTGAGCGGACACAGGCTCTTCGGCAATGTTCGCTCGCAACGAAGGAACTCTATGAGGTCGAATATCGTCTCAGGAATAGTCAGACAGACGAGTATCGCTGGTTTTTGGCCCGCGCATATCCGGTGCGCGATGAAGCAGGTCAGATCACCAAGTGGGTTGGCACCTGTACGGACATCGAGGAGCAGAAACAAGCTGAACAGAAAATCAAAGAAAGCGAGGAGAACTGGCGGGTGCTGGCTGAAACGGTGCCTCAGTTCGTCTTGACAGTACGGCCAGACGGATCTGTGGAGTACTTAAATCAACGATGGTATGACTATAGTGGTTCCTCCCCTGAACAATCATTGGGTGATGGGTGGCGTCAATTCCTGCATCCTGATGACTATGAGCGTACTGTGGCTCATCAGCGCCATGCGCACGCGACGGGGGAGCTCTATGAGATCGAATATCGCCTCAAGGATGGTCAAACAGGGACGTATCGCTGGTTCTTAGCCCGCGCCATGCCGGTACGCGATGAAACAGGCCACATCGTGAGATGGTTTGGCACCAGCACCGACATTGCGGACCAGAAACGGACGGAGGAAGCCTTACGCCAGAGCCAGGAGCGCATCCGCGCCCTCATCGACTCCAATATCATTGGGATTACTTCCAATGAAGGGGAGGAGGAAGTGCTGGTAGAAGCCAATGAGGCATTTCTACACATGACCGGCTATACCCAGGAGGATGTGCGAAGCAGGACGCTGAACCGGATAAAGATTACTTCCCCAGAACAAGCACCGCTCTTCCAGTCCGCACTTCAGGAGGTTGCCGAAAGCGGACAGCACACGCCCATTGAAACAGAGATCGTGTGTAAAGATGGCAGTCGCCTGCCGGTGTTGGCGGGAGGCGTCGCCTTCCAGGACCATCCGCGCCAGATCATCGGCTTTATGCTGGATAATTCGGCGCGCAAGGAGTTGGAACAACGCAAAGATGCCTTTATCAGCATGGCCAGCCATGAACTGAAGACCCCGCTCACCTCTTTGCAGCTGCAAACGCAACTGCTGGCCAAGCAGCTGGCCAGGCAAGGCATCTCTGACGCTGCTCCTGCGCTTTCCCGAATGCAGGTGCAGGGCAAACGATTAGAGCAATTGATTGGAGAGTTACTGGATGTGTCCAAGATCCAGGCGGGCAGGTTGGAGTATACCCAGGAACCAGTGGATCTCGACGCATTGCTGCGGGAGATCACCGACACCCTGCAACAAATCCATCCGAGCCATACTCTGGTGGTGCGTGGCGCAGTACAGACGGGGCAGACCAGCCTGATGGGGGACCCGGACCGGCTGGGACAGGTCTTCACCAACCTGCTCAGCAATGCCATCAAGTATTCTCCCGGGGCCCAGACGGTCGAGATGGACCTCGACACCTCAGAAGATGCGGTCACGGTCCGCGTCCGCGATCATGGCCTGGGCATCCCGCAAGAGCAGCGCGACAAAATCTTTGAGCGCTTCTATCGGGCTACTGGTCCCAGGCAGAGAACGATCCCTGGTCTGGGCATGGGGCTCTACATTGTCGCCGAGATCGTCAAGCAGCATGGGGGAACGATCACCGTGGACAGCGAAGTGGGAAGAGGATCAACCTTTACGGTGACTTTTCCCAGGAAGAGGGAGGCCTGACCAGGGAAAGCACGCCAAGCCAGGAGATGCGTTTGAGCGTGAGAAACCACCGAGGAGATCTTTTCCATCTCCGTGGAAGGAGTTCATGGAGCAAGCTTTTTCTTCTTCCCGTTCTTTGGCCCTTCTAGCAATGCTAGAAGGGCTTTTTCTTTCCTTCATTCGTGCCAACTCATCGGGAGTTGGTAGGAGTGAGCGAAAGGAGTGAAGAACAACAGTGAACAGTGAAGCCTCTATCGCAGAAGTACTGCGCACCTCTGCCGGTTCAGAAAGCCAAAGAGAACCACGCTGTTTGAGTGCGCTCGATTTGACCGGGGAAGCCGGTGAAGTCGCTGACAGCGCCAAGAAAGCCGTATTCCAGGGGCATGAGATTGATGCCGCCCATCTCGCACGCGAGTGAGGGGGATGTTCTCTGGTCTATCGGGCTCGTGTGTCACGCCATTGGCTCTCCCATTGATGACATGATGCGGATCAATGTCGAGACGTTACGGAAACGCTATCCTGATGGGTTTGACGCAGCGCGAAGCACGCGCAGTATTCACCGTGAACGGTATGAACAAGCCTCGTCCTTCTCGTTTCAATGATCAACCTTTATCAACTGTCTGCAGGTTCGCCCTTCTCACAGAAGCGAGAAGGGCCTTGTTTTTGGAAGGAAAGAACGCCTATGACCCAAACCGTACGCATCACGGCCCTGGAAGCCTTTTGCAAGCAGTGCCCTGTGGCTAGCGAGGTGCACGCCGTCGTCCAACCGCTCGGCTTTCGCCTGGTGTTTCAGCTGCCAGCAAAGATATATGCGAAGCGCGGCGAAAGCACTTTACCACCGATGCCAGCACAGTACCACTATCAAGACAACCACGGGACAGAACT
>DATAYF010000430.1:0-6834 GCA_036272735.1 Ktedonobacteraceae bacterium | reverse complement strand
ATGTCTTCATCTATCAGGGGGTCGACCATATCGCTGCTGGCACTGTGGTGATTATAGACGCCACCACCGTCCAGATTGCTCCCCTTGAGCAGAGGAAAGCCGAAGTACCGTCAAAGCGCGTCACCTTGCCAGAATTAGCGCTCTTGACGCGAGAGGCGATGCTGGAGGCGGCAGGTTTTCTTGCGGAAACCGGGGAAACCATCGGTATCCTGTTTTCAGGAGGCATAGACTCGGCAGTGGTGGCTGCGGCGTTGGTTCGGAAGGGTGCGAGGGTCATTGCATACCACCTCCAGCATGGGCATTCATCTGCTGATGAATCAGCCTGTGCGGTAGCGGCCGCCGGGGCTCTTTCCATTCCGCTGGTCCTCATTCCCGCAACAACAGAAGCAGACACGCTCTCGTTTGATTGGCGTTTTCCACATCCCTATGGACATGCAGGGCTCAGGTGGATGCAAAGTATTGCTGAACATGCAGTACGAGACGGAATCTCGTTGCTCACGACCGGGCGTGGGGGTGATCTTTGCTTTGGTCCTCTCGATTCCTATGGTCTGGCGGATATTTTCTCGGCGCCCATTGCCTTCTCCGAGAAGGTCAAGATGTGCGTAGGGGCAGTTTCTACTGATTGGCTGCTCCCTGATATCGTGAAAAGTTGTGGACGGTCTCATTCTCTTATCAGTGCATCGAGTCTTGCTGGTACCAGCGATCCCTTTGCGGTACCGCCATTTTTGTGTCAGGACCTCTTACGCACACCACGCACGCCGTGAGCAGCACGAACACGGTTGAGTTGACTGACACTCACCGCGAGATGGAACCGTTCGGCGATGAGGTGCTGGAGTTCCGAACTGGAAACAGACGCGTGGCTCTGGCAATAGTCCAGAAGCCAGGTGAGCACCTCTCCACGCAGTTTGACCGGGTGGCCGTGGCGCCTCTCTGAGAATGCTTGCTCACCTTCCTGCTCGACTCGCTTCAGGAGTCGGTACACGGTCGTGCGATGCATCGGAATAGGACAGCGCCGCCGTGCCTCTGAGGCAGTTGCTCCAAGCCCCACCTGCCGAACAAGCTCCTGTCGAGCTGATCTCCGCGCTTGACGTTGATCTGGCAACGCCACCATCAGTGACATCGCCATTGCCTCTCTCATTTCCATCATTCCTGGCCCCGCACGTTGGAGACTCCGGGCCGCCTCGAGCTCCAGCTCACCAATTGGCCAGGAGATCGCCAGAGCCGAGACGTACCAAAGTATACCCCGCAGATTAGTGCCTGCTGTTTGGGCCACGCAATCGGCAAGCGCAATCCGCATATCGAAATCGAGAGAGGTCAGACGGCTGTAAGAAAGTCTGCGATGGCTTTTCGCCCTTGTTCAGGCTGATCGTGCAATCAGGCATGGCTGACGCCTTTCAGAAACACATGCTTTCCCCTGGACACGAGAGCCAGTGCCGCCGCAATCTCCTCATGCGGCGTCAGACCACCTGCCTTAGGAGCAGCCTACAGGAGCAACACCGGACATCCTTTGCAAAACATGTGTGAGATGGAAAGGGGCGGTGTGCGAAGACGAGCGACTGCGAGATCTCGATTGTCCACAGGCAGTTTTGAACTCTCATAATACACCCGTGTAGAGTGCTACTGATTGGGTTGCCAATTATTCAGTGGTGTGAGCTGTATCTGCTTCGCAAGCCCGTAGGCGGTCGGTAGATCACTGTCGCTCTCGACAAAGACACGACCGAGAACGAGCACCGAATGGTTCGGCGAAGCAATCGGTGTCATGGCCTGCGACACGGCTCCTTTCCAGCCCGGCCCGCTAATGAGGTAATCGCCAGCCTCGGTTCCCGTGGTGCGTGTGCCGACGTAGGCAAAATCCGTGCCGTTGGAGGGATCAGTGAACTGCACGCTGTAGTAACGACCCGCCATGTCCGGTACGTGCAACACCTGCGGCCCTTTAGAGAGGTCGAGCCAGCCGCCGATGTAGAGCACGTCGCGGGTCCCTGTGGCGAGTAGGCTGGAGGTTGACGCCGAGGGCGAAGCCAGCGTGGGTACCGCGTACAGCGTATTGACGGGGATGGGGTCGCCGCCGAGCCCATACCGAACGATTGCTCTTTTGTAGGCACGGTATGTGATAGACGGCCAGAAATACAGGAACACGAATGTGCCGAGTCCCCAGACGATGACTGCCACGACGATGAACGTAATGAGCTGGCTCCCCCCCGCTAGGAAATACCTGTAGACGACCCACGCGAGGATGGCCAGGATGACGAATGTGATGGGGTATTTGTATTTTAGAATGAACCTGTTCATCTCATTGCACTTTCATAACTGGCGGCACGTGGTACTCGCCGTCGAGGATAGCACGACCAGGCAGATACGCGCGCAGCATCAGCTTGAAGTTGCCTGCCGGTGCGGCTAGCCAGGTAGACTCGTGCCCCGCGGGAGCCGTGCGCTGTATATAAATGTCGAGTGAGCCATCGGCGTTCGGCACGAGGCCGGAGCGAGAGCCGACGCTGGAGCGATCGATGGGGTTACTCACCATGTATCCGACCACGTCGGTGATGGTCAGCGACCAGAAGGCATCGTTGGGCGGGAGTTGTCCCGCTGGAACATGCAGGACGTAATCGTGCTGGCCGGAGAGCCTCCGCCCCGCGCTGTCGGCCGTCGTCGTCCAGTAGGCCGCCTCTTGCACTACATTGGCGGCGGGTAGGCTTCTGGCAAAGGCGGCCCGCAAGAGGAGACCATTGCCGGGCTGGCCGCATCTAGTGGTGGTGCTCCACCCGTTGACGGTCGTGGTCATGGCTTTCATCGCCGCGTTCATCATAAGGTTGGCTGTGAGAAACGCCAGCACAGCACCGACGATGATGCCTTGTATGATGTGTGAGCCTGCGAGCCAGGTGAAAATAGTTGTCATATCTTGGTTCTAACTCCTTTCTCTTTACCGAATGCACCACGTAGCATTTCTCCATTGGCAATACGCGCATTCCTCATGGTGTCGTTTCTTTCCATATCAGTTTCCTCTTCTTTGGCGCGGTAGATGTAATCCGGCTCTGGTTGCATGCCCTTGACCCAGCATCACTCCAAAGATCGCGCCCCATGTCCAGATAAAAGCGATGCCTCGCCTTTCACAGAGTACCTTGTTCGTGCATACACCATCCTTTCCTCCATGCCTCTTGCAAAATGCAATCGTGGACAGAGCATATTGTTCTGTCTCTTCTGGTGAAGAGTTTACCAGAAAACAGCCAGGCTCTCTTCCCTCGAAAGAGTTATTTCATGTCCTCCGAAGGTCGGGGGAGGATGTGCAACGCACGCGCATGGGCCACGGCCTGGGTACGATTCGTGGCGCCCAGTTTGGTCAGGAGATGTTTGATATGGAGCTTAACGGTGTGCAGGCTGAGCACCAGGTGCTGCGCGATTTGCTGGTTGGAGAGACCTTCGGCCACGAACTGGAGGACCTCGTATTCCCGTGTACTCAGCGGCTCAAAGGGTGACGAGAGGGATGCGGGTTTCGTCATCGCAATGAGCCGGCCCTGCTGCACGGGGGCAATCGCTGCCTGGATGCGCTGCAGGTAGGCAGGCGAGGCGGTGGTAAACGGGGCCATCTGCGCGAGCAGGTGTGCCATTACTTCTCCCTCATCGGCAAACAGGCGCAGATAGCCTTCTGGCTCGGCCTGGGCGAGGATTGGTCCCAGGGTAGCCAGCGCCTGCCTGGTCTTGCCCTGGGCGAGGAGCGCCAGCGCACGCAGCATCTGGATCTCAATGCGCCGACCATGAGCATCTGTCCTCACGGCGACCTCCAGCAAATGGTCCAAGAGAATCTGTGCCTGAGAGAGCGCCAGGGCATTCGGATGGCCGCGTCCACGCGCGATCAAGATCCGCGCCAGGGCGACATAGCCCACGTAGCGACTCTTCCCCAGCGGGCTCGTGAGCAGGTCGTCAAAGTGTAACCCACAACTCGCGGCCCACTGCAAGGCCGGTTCGAGTTGACCGCAGGCGAGGGCAAGGCGAACTGGAACCAGAATCAGCGGGGCCTTCCTCGCCTGGGGAATCGGAAACTGCGCCACATCCAATGCTTCGCTCTCCAGGATCTGTCTGGTCTGCTCGCTGTTGCCTTGCGCCAGGGCTACGCGCGCCTGTATCCCGAGTCCGAGCAGGGTCAGTTCAGGGGTGGGATGAGCAAGGTCCAGGCGTGGAGCAAGTTCAAGGAGCTGCAGGGCCTCGGCCTCCGCTTCTTGCAGACGATTCCACTCGTACAACAGGACTCCATAGCGCCAATGTGCTTGTGCCAGAAGTAGGGGTGGTGAATTGCGGTGCTGAGGCAACGAGCGCAACACATCCTCATAAATCCGTCCCAGCTCACGTAATCGCCCCTGCTCCTCGTATAAATCATCGAGGCTCATGACGACCAGAAGATTGGGACTGCTTCCATCAGCAGGCAAAGCTTGTCGCAAGGTCTGCTCTGAAGCCAGGAGATCCCCACCCAAACGATAGGCGGCCCCGAGAAGCACGCGCTGACGCCAGAGGGTGAACTGACTCCAGGCAGTCTCGGGCCCCGTGAGCGAACGCGTCATCTCCGCAGCGCGGGACAGCACCTGCGGAATATCACCCCGGGTCAACGCCAGCGTTGCCTGTTGCAGCGCCAGTTCCCGTTGCAGATCGGCCTGTGCCTCAGGATCATTCTTTTCATGCATCTTGAGCAGCACCGTGAGGCGCTCGATGACCTTCTCCAGGTCAAACGACTGCGACGTGTGCAAGGGCCGGGTCCAGATCCAGGCGAGAGAAAGATATGCCGAGGCTGAGATCAACTCCTGGGGAAGTTGATCCAGCCAGCGGCCGAGGCGCACAAGCTTGCCTTGCTCCACCAGGGACGGCACCAACTCCTCCAGGAGGCGTGCCGCGTGGCGATGGTCGGAAGCTCGCAAGGCGTATTCACAGGCGTCCTCTGCCCACCCGTGCTGTTCATACCAACGACTGGCCCGACGATAGAACTCTGGCACAAGCGCTGGCTCCTGCTGCTGGAGCAGGGTGCGCAGCGTTTCGGCAAAGAGGGGATGGTAGCGATACCAAGTGCCAGTAGCATCCAGCGCACTGACGAAGAGATTCGCCTGCAGCAGGCTCTCCAGCTTCAACTGTCCATCAGGTTCTTCGGTAACGCTCTCGCAGAGCGGCCCGGTGAGTCGGTCCAGGAGGCTTGTCCGCAGTAAAAACCGCTGCATCTCCGGTGGTTGCCGCAGCAGGATTTCCTCGCGCACGTAGTCCTGGAGAAAGCGATGAGTCACCCCCGTTGTCCGGAGCACACGTGCGGCATCAGCATGCCCGCGCAGCGCCAGTATCACCAATTGAATCCCGGCAATCCAGCCCTCGGTACGCTCTTCCAGCAGGCGGATCGCCTCGGAGTCGAGCGAGAGTCCCATCGCCTGCGCAAACACCTCGACTTCGGCAGACAGAAACCCCAGAGCCTCTCTGCGCAGTTCAACGATCTGCTGATGTGCCCGTAAGCGCGCAAGCCTCGGCGGGTCCACCCGTGTACCGATCAGCAGATGCAGGCGCGAGGGGAGATGGTTCAACAGAAACAGCAGCAGAGCCTGGCTCGTCTCGGTCGTGAGGTCATGGACGTCATCCAGGATCAAGACCGTATCGTGTTGGAGCAGGCGCTCAAGGTCGTTGAGGAGACGGGTTAGCATCTGTTCGTACTCGGGGGGATACCAGGGCCGGTCAGTCTGAGCCGCGATGTCCAGGCGCGCCTCGACACGCGCCAGAGCCGCAATGAGCGAGGAAAGGAAGCGCGCCGGGTCGTTCTCTGCCTCCTCAAAGGTCAGCCAGGCCACTGGCCTCGTGGTCGTGGCAGCCCATTCGGCCAGGAGTGTGGTTTTGCCAGAGCCAGCAGGAGCCGAGACCAGTGTCACTGGTCCTCGCAGGCCCTGCTCCAGGAGCGCGAGCAAGCGGGGGCGCGCCACATGCTGCACAGGCAGGCGCGGGAGAGTAATGCTGCTCTGGAGGATCACGCTCGACGTGAGTCCTTGAGATGCGAGGGGGACAGGCACAGGAGGCGGCGCGTCCTCATCGGTTTGACTGCTTTCCATGCCCTTACCATCTGCTGCCAGGCAGCGGGCCGCCTCGCGTAGTCTCGCCAACGTGAGATTGGTGGGGACGCCCAGGTAACAGCGAGAAAGTCGTCCACGTTTGCGCCGATAGGCTCGCCAGTACCACCCACCCCGCCGATTGCCAGCCCGCGCTTTGTGCGCCGTAAAGGTGCCCTCATCGCAGGTAAAGGTGAAAGTGGTGGCCGTTTCCAGCCAGGCATACCAGGACGGGGTATCAACCAGTATCACGACGTTCTGACCTTGCTGTTCATACACCAAACAGCCGTTGCCAACCGCTCCGGCGGTTGGCGGTATCTTCTCCATGAAAGAGCACTCCGCGAGAAACATGACAGATGTTAGGGATACTCCGAACAGTTCCCTAACACCAAGTATAGCAGGGTGGAGACGAAACCTCAAGGTCCACATGGAACAAAGAGTCATCACGTGCAAGGGAAAATCAAGATCTGGTCATCCTGTGGAAACGGGTGAATGAGGCGTCACCTCGTCTGCTCGATGAATACCTCCTCACGTTCACTCTTCGTCCTTCGTGTTGCATTCTTGCCGCGCAGAAGGACCCAAATACCGTGACACCCTGATATACTCTCGTAAAATTCTGAGGTTGTCTCCATAATATAAGGTATTTTGAGTGATGGGCTGTTGCTGCATGCTGCATTCTCCATATCTGCAAAAGGCATCTTTTTGTAAAGTGTCGAGCTTATAATAGCGCAGCTTGGTGTGTTAGTCTAGTAAATAGACAGGTGTAGAATGAAGA
>DATAYF010000429.1:0-15190 GCA_036272735.1 Ktedonobacteraceae bacterium | reverse complement strand
CATCACGAGGTCACCGGTCAGCACGCCGTTGACTATCAACGCCGCGTGCAACTGTGGCAAAATCACCTGCGTAAGATTGGTATCGAGCGTAGCAAGGTCACTGGCAAATTTGGTCGTGTTGAGTTGGCAGGTCTTCGCGTTGATATCGGGCAACAAATCATTGGCTCCAATATCCAACGTCACAGGACTGACCTGACCACGGTGCACCGCCAGGTACACTAATGCCGCGTTGAGCTGTGGCCCCAGGTAAGGATACTTGCGCAGGAACGAGAACGAACAGCCTCCATGGATAAACGTGACGCTTGTTTCACCTGGACACCCCATGTTGGCATCAGCCTGTACGCCGTGTGCTTGCAAGTTGCTGTAAAAATCGTTGACGAAACCATCATTGAAATCCAGGTCGGGCTGAAAGCCAAAGGTCAGCGAGTTGCCTACCGCCAGATAATCCTTTTTGGGACCGACCAGTCTCTGGGCAGCGTGCGCTGTGGCTGTGGGGGCAATAACGAGTAAGCCTAGAGCGAGCACCATACAAATGAGCAGCGGTTTGGGGAGAAAACGTGCGCGACGTCGCGCATTGCATCCACACATGACTAGACCTCCTGTCAAAACAATGAGCGGACGTAAAAGAGGAACCCAACAAACGTAATGAAGTTATTGTAGGAACAATCATACGCTTGTATAATTTAAATATACATAGATTTATGGTAGATTGCAAGTTATCGTACAAATCCGTCTAAAATGGCGCTCGCAATAAGACCACAAAAAGGGGCAGCATCATGATAGGGAATATAAAAAGTATTGCGCTCGGACTCGTACTCCACAATCACCAGCCGGTTGGCAACTTTCCCTGGGTATTTCAGCAGGTGTACGAGGAGTCTTATTTGCCGATGCTTCAGGCATTAGAGCGGCACCCCCAGGTACGTCTATCACTACACTACACCGGTTCACTGCTCGATTGGTTAGAAGAGACTCACCCCGCTTTTCTAGAACAGGTCAAGGTGCTAGTCCAGCGCGAACAGGTCGAAATCGTGAGCGGTGGCTACTACGAACCCATCCTGCCCTCTATTCCCGACAAGGACAAAGTCATACAAATTCGTCGTCTTACCAACCGTATCCAGCGCGATTTTGGCGTCCACCCAACCGGCATGTGGATTGCCGAGCGCGTCTGGGAACCCAGTTTGCCGCGCTTCATTCGCGAGGCGGGGATTGAATGGACCATTCTTGATGATATTCACTTCAAAAATGTGGGGCTAGAAGATGACAATTTGTATGGCTACTACGCCACCGAAGATCAAAGCGGCCCCCTCAAAATCTTCGCCACCAGTAAAGCCCTGCGCTACACCATCCCCTGGCGTCCCGTTTTCGAGACCATCGAGACATTGAGGGATCTGGCAACGCTCGATGGTGAGCGCATCATCGTGATGGGGGATGATTGCGAAAAATTTGGCAGTTGGCCGGAGACGAGCAAATATTGCTGGGGCGAGGATGGTCGTTCTGGCTGGATCGAGGAGTTTTTCAGTGCCCTTGAGCAAAGTAGCTCCTGGCTCCATACCGTACCATTGGGTGAATATGCGGCACAGCACGCGGCGCTGGGGCGCATCTACATACCGAGTGCGTCGTACGTGGAAATGACCGAATGGGCACTTCCTCCACACAAAGCCTATGTATTTGGAAACCTGCTGCATCAGCTAGAGGACAAAAAGCAGGATAAGCTGCTACAATTTATGCGCGGGGGCTTCTGGCGCAACTTCCTTGTGCGCTACAGCGAGGTCAACAATCAGCACAAAAAAATGGAGCGCATCCACGAGTTGGTTTGCCTGGCAGGCGGAAAAGACGAGCACGGGCTGATCCAACTGCTCAAGGCCCAGGCCAACGACACCTATTGGCATGGTCTCTTTGGCGGTATCTATATGACCCATGTGCGCTCGGCAATCTACCATCACTTGATCAAAGCCGAAAATGCCGCCGACCTGGCGCTGCACGGCCCAGGCCATTGGCAACAATATACGTTCACCGATTTTGATAAAGATACGATTACGGAACTGCTCATCGAAAGCGACCAGCAAAACCTTTATATTGCGCCACAGCAGGGCGGTGGTATTTTTGAGTGGGATATGCGACGTAGCGCCCACAACGTGACCAGCATCATGACAAGGCGTGAGGAAAGCTACCATCAAACGTTGCGTGACTTTGAGCAAGCGCGGCGACGTGCCGAGACCGAGCATGGCATCATGACCTCTGGCGACCCTGCCGCACAATCCAAAAGTACGCCTGCTTCACCTCATACGACTATACGAACAAAAGAGACAGGACTTGACCAGTACCTGATTGTTGATCCCTACCCGCGTACAAGTTTTATCGAGCATTTCCTACCCGCTGGCCTGCCGTTAGAAAATTTTGCCCAGATGCGCTATGAAGAATTGGGGAACTTCGCCCATCAACCGTACGAGACACATGCAGAGCAGGACGAGCACGGCATTACCGTCATAATGAGGCGTGCAGGCTATGTGCGCCGCGCCGGTGCCATGAGTCCCATCCCTGTACTACTCACAAAAAAACTCTTTGTACCCTGGGGCAAAGAGCAGCTTACCATCGATTATAGGCTGGAAAATCAGGGGAAATCGCGCCTGCACACTACTTTTGGCAGCGAATGGAACTTCAATTTTCTCGGTGGTGGACACAATCAACAAGCGTATTATCACGTGGAAGGCCATCAGCTCGAAGATAGCAGCTTTGATAGCACAGGGGCAGTGCTGCAAGCGCGCACCTTACATATTGGCAATACCTGGCTCCAGCAGGATATGGGTGTGGAATTGAGCAAACCCGCAACTCTGTGGCGCATTTCCATAGATACCGTCACCGGCTCTGAAGCTGGCTTTGAGCGCACCCACCAGGGAAGCTGTCTGCTGTTATCCTGGCCGCTTGTTCTCGACGCCGGAGATAACTGGCAGGTTGCTATCGAATTCACTGGCAGCTTGCCCGTACACTCTTCGTAACGATGCCCCAAATTGTGCAAACTCTTTTCTTTTTATCCCACTTTCTGCTATACTTCCATGCATAGCCTATTTATCTAAACCATATAGGGGTTCTGACGTATGTCGTATGCGAGTTTTATTGGAATATGCCACGAACAAAATAGCTGAGCCGTACGCTCACAAAACGTGATTGGTGTACGTATTATGTCCTTATTCCGAATCCAACGCCACTGCGTGGCTAGCGCTGCGCGCTCAGATGTTCGGAGCAGTAGTATGTAAACAGTTGATGGGATGAAGCAACGCGCTATGATAGTAACAACATCTTTCGAAAGGCTGCATTTAAAGAAGATGCCGCAACACACAATGAGTTCTCATAATCGAAGACGTTCTCGCTCAAGCAAATATCTTCGGGTGCAAGCATACTCTTCTTTTGCCTATGCTCATCATACTATCGCGAACGAGCGTCATCCCAACCGCAACGAGGATCGTGTTCTTGTCGATGAACTCGCTGGTTTGACGGCTGTCTTCGATGGTGTTGGGGGTAGCGCTGCCGGAGAAATAGCGTCTCAAACAGCAGCCCACGCGGCACGGCGTGCCTGGGAACGCCTGTTTCAACCACAGAAAAAACACGCACGCCTACGTCGTACGTTGGAAAATTGCGACCAGGTAGACCTATGTAGCATCCTGCAGGACGTAATAGCCGCGGCCGATGAAGCGGTACGCAATGATGGTGCTATACGCGCTGGTACAGACGATCTAGCCACAACGGTGGCTCTAGGGGCTCTATGTAAAGACACGGAAACCCAAAACCATAAACTCATTTATGGACACGTTGGGGATAGTCGCATTTACCTGCTACACGAACAAGAGCCACTGCAACGCCTCACCAACGACGATGGCTTACTCGCGGTACTGGTCGAAAAACAGTTGGTCAATGAGGCGGAGGCGATGTCTATCGATCAAGCTATGCAGTCCACACAATTGAGCGATGCTGAATATAGCTACTTTCGCTTACGTGGCGGCATCACACAGGCGCTTGGTGGCCCACTTCCTCCCACGATCCACCTTGATCAAATTATGGTGAAACCAGGAGATCGCGTCCTGCTATGCACCGATGGTATCCACGATAATTTGACCGATAAAGAGATTGAGCACACCCTACGTAGTACCCCACGTACCACTGCCGCACACCAACTGGTTGAGCAATCTCTGCGCCGTTCACATCAAGACCTGGACACGACCATACGAGCCAAACCGGATGATATGAGCGCAATTGTCGTTACTTGCCGTTTCTAGCAGTAAGCAATCGCAATTCAGCATGGACCTCGATGTAGTCTTATCCATCATATATCCAAAAGTACCAATAAAGAGCCGCGCGTTTCGCCTTGCCACATAAATATGTTACCCTCCTAAGAGTACGTTTCACATCATGTTCAGAAACTAATTGGGAGGAGCGACATTGTTTTGGGTAAGAAATTGTCTTTCCTGGTGATAGTGTTAAGCCTGGTCCTACTCAGCGCCTGTTCTCAGCCACAAGCACAACAGCAGACCAGCAATAGCGCACCAAAAGCGTCCGCACGCAACAATACCAACACCCACCTGCGTGCTACGATACACACGACACAGCCCATGGCCCAGATACCACAAGTGAAGATTCCTCCCCATGTGGTAGTAGCAACCCACCAACCTGCTCCTGCACCGGCAAGCACGCCTGTACCAACACCGGCACTAGCAATTGCCCCCGCCAATGTTGCTGTTGGTCAAGGTATCGGTCCAGCCCCCTATGGAGCGGCCCCTGGCATGACTGCAGAAGAGACACAACTCACACAAAAGCTCTTTGCACTGATCAATAGTGATCGTGCTGCACGTGGACTCTACCCGTTCACATGGAACGCAACACTGGCCGGGGGAGCCAGGTTGCACAGTTGGAACATGTTCCACTGCGGCTTTAGCCACACCTGCCCCGACGGAGTGCCACAATGCACACGTATCGCCAACGAAGGCTTCGCTGGCTACAGCGATTGTGGTGAGAACATCGCCGAGGCAGGACCCTATCCGACGGCATGGCAGGGTGTGTACAACATTCAAGAAGGTATGATGCACGAAGGCCCAACCGGCTGGCATTTCATCCACCTCACCAGCACCACGCTGCACCGAGTTGGCGTGGGAGTGTTCGTCGATCCATCCGGCCAGATATGGTTTACCGAAGACATGGTTAGCTAAAAAGCAGAAGGTGCAAAAGAACGGCGTTCTTTTGCACCTTCTGCTTTTTAGCCGAACACACCAATTAAATAGCTACTTCTCCGCAAATAGCGCGCTAAACTGCGTACGATCCAATTGCTCGTGCTCGAGCAATTGTGTGGCAAGCAGCGTGAGTTGATCGGCATGCTCCATCAAAATCGTACGGGCCATCGCATAACCCTCGTGCAGAATGTGCTGCACTTCAGCATCGATCAACGCGCCCATTGCCACGCTTCCCGTATGCTGTGCAACCGCAGCAACGGCAGATGACACCTGTTGATGGGTGAGGTCGCTTTCGTTGCTCTGCAAATACCCCTGCTCATCAACAATAAGTGTGTGCGACTGCGCCGGTTGCACACGACGCATGTTGAGGCTATAGCCCCCCTCAGCACGGTAATCGGTAAACACGACGCCCACTTGCTTACTCATGCCCCAACGGGTGACCATACGGTGCGCCAGGTCGGTCACCACCTGGAGATCATTCTCGGCACCGGTGGTCACGCGCTGAGCGCCAAAGGTGAGTTCTTCGGCCACACGGCCACCCAGGCCAACGGCGATACGAGCCATCAATGTCTCACGGCTATAATTGTAGCGATCCTCTTCTGCGATAAACTGCGTCACACCCAGGCTTTGTCCACGCGGCAAAATCGTGACCCTGTTCACCGTATCGGCTTCTGGCAAGTGATAGGCGACCAGGGCATGCCCACCCTCGTGATAGGCGATGATGCGGCGCTCACGCTCGCTCATCACAATGGGACGCAGCGCACCAAGCTGCACGCGTGCAAGTGCCTCCTCAAAACACTCGTGCGTGACCGCCTCTAAATTACGTCGCGCGGCTGAAAGCGCGGCTTCATTGACCAGATTAGCCAGGTCCGCGCCGGTCATTCCGGTGGTCATGCGCGACAAGCGCTCTAAAGATACGCACGAAGCCAACGGCGTCTTACGGGTATGCACTCTCAGGATAGCCTCACGTCCAAGTCGAGTCGGAGGTGAAACCGTGATGCATCGATCAAAGCGGCCCGGACGCAACAATGCATTATCAAGGATATCAACACGATTGGTGGCGGCGAGCACGACAACGGCCTGACGAGCATCAAAGCCGTCCAACTCGACCAGCAACTGATTGAGAGTTTGGTCACGCTCATCATTGCCGGTAATGCGCATCGAGCGCTTGCGACCAACGGCATCAATCTCATCAATAAAAATAACGCACGGGGCAGACTGCCGGGCCTGGTTAAAGAGATCACGCACCCTGCTGGCACCCACGCCCACAAACATCTCCACAAACTCGGACGCGCTGATACTAAAAAATGGCACGTCAGCCTCGCCCGCAACCGCCTTCGCCAGCAGGGTTTTACCAGTGCCCGGAGCACCAACCAGCAAAGCCCCACGTGGAATACGCGCTCCCAAACGCCGAAAACGTTCGGGGCTACGCAAAAATTGCACGATTTCCTCTAGCTCGCTTCGTACTTCATCAATACCAGCAACATCAGCAAACGTCACTGGAGGATCAATACGCCCAACTCGACCAGGTGCGCCACCACCATTATGAGCTTGTGCGGGACTTTTCGCGGGTGATACGGAACTCGTCTCTTTGGTACGCTCAAAACGGCGCACCCGATTCTTGCCAAGTAGCGTAATCTTGTTGTCCACAGAAGGGCGAGAAAAACGGCTCACGTTGCGCGAAGCCAGCCAGCACAACAGGAGTAGCAGCAAAAAAGCAAATGGCAACAAATGCATGAACAGGCCCTGCCAGAACGCGGTCTGAGGCGCAGGTATTGTGCTTATGGTCACATGCTTACCGAGTAACAATGGTAGCAATGCGGCATCTCCCGGCGTCGGCAGTTGCGTATACAGCGCTTGAGCAGGATCGATAGCATCACTACTCCCATCAGCCACCAGGGTACTCTCATCCCCCAGCGATTGACGCCATACCGCGTACGTGGTGGCAAAATTATTGCTCTTCTCATCGCGAACGACAGCAGCAGATGTAGCAGCCAGAGGCTCCGCTAACAAGGCATTCAGACCAGAACCTTTTATAATCACAGCCCGTACATTCCCCAGCTTCACCTGTCGCAGAAACGCACTATAGTTCACAGCGGTTTCATTGCCAGGAGCAGGGTTGATGTAAGGGGCTGGCAGACGACTGGTAATAGCGAACGCGAGTCCAACGATCAACACAAGCAAAGCACTACATATCAGTTTACTTTTAGATGTTTGGATAAATCGTCGAAATCTCGGTTGAACATGTATATGCATGAAGCGCAGAGGTCGCCGTCGGTGCGCCTCCACTTTTCCACGGTGGCACGGCTTATCATCCATCCAATTCACCTCACCCAAAAACGATTGCGCTAAAACCTGGTGTAATCATGCTCATTATACATGAGTAAACAACTTGAAACAATTTATAGTACTATATATTTTTCATCGTCTATTATAGACATAACATCCTACACACTTCTTTCACGTATATTCCCCTAGGTCTGCTCGGTTTCTCCTTAGCCATAAAAATAGAGAAACTCCATAGATGTACCTATATGTGTCCCGGACACATATAGGTACATCTATGGAGTTCAAGTTGTATACAGCTTATTTTACCCTTTTACAGAGAGATGCTCGTCAAGGAAACGGGCAATCGCAGGATAAGCGACCAGGCGGTTTGTACGTTTCACCAGGCCATGACCCTCATCCTCAAAACGGAGATATTCAACAGGCACGTGGCGCGCCCGTAACGCTCCGACAATCTGCTCCGTCTCTCCGATAGGAACACGGGGATCATTCGCACCATGCACCACGAAAAGCGGTGCGGTAATACGATCTGCGTGATGAATTGGTGAGATCTGTGTCAGAAACTTACGGTCGTTTTCCAGGCTGCCATACTCCGCCTCGCGTAGCTTACGTCGCCAGGGGCCCGTATTTTCCAAAAATGTAACAAAGTTGGCGATACCCACAATATCTACGGCTGCCGCCCATAGATCAGGATACGTGGTAATCGCGGACAGCACCATAAAGCCACCATAGCTGCCGCCCATGACGACGATGCGCTGCGGATCGGCAATACCACTCTCGCGCAACCACAGCGCGGCATGTTGCAAATCCTTCACGGAATCCATGCGCAACTGCACATCATCCAGGCTTTGGTATTCATAACCGTAGCCCGTACTGCCACGTACGTTGGGTGAGAGCACCCCATAGCCGCGTCCAACAAAATATTGCGCCACCGGATTAAACAAGGGGCGCGATTGCCCTTCAGGGCCACCATGTACATCAATAATTACTGGCAACTTACTACGTTCACCCTTAGGCAGATAGAGAAACGCGGGAATTTCTCGGCCATCGAACGTGGGATAATGCACGAGCGATGGAACTACGAGAGAGGCACGTGGAATACCACCTAACGAACTTTGCGTGGCACGCAACACCACACCGTTGTCACGATCCCACACCCAGACGTCGGTAGCATCCTCGGATGAACCGAAGGTAATTGCTAGTCGCGAGCCATCCTGTGACCAGCTCAAACCGTAGATCACGCCGTTGGGAAGTGTTGGCTGATTGAGCTGCTGGCGCTCATCCCAACCGTTGGCAACGTCAAAAAGCTGTAAACGCCCATACCCATCTTCGTTGGTCACCAGGGCC
The DNA here is from genome assembly GCA_036272735.1 of Ktedonobacteraceae bacterium. Taxonomy (GTDB): domain Bacteria; phylum Chloroflexota; class Ktedonobacteria; order Ktedonobacterales; family Ktedonobacteraceae; genus DATAYF01. Next base: position 6,338 of record DATAYF010000429.1, on the reverse strand, counting down.
ATAGCGGTACCATCAGGGGTCACCGCCAGCAGTTCATCATCCCAGGAAATATTGTCCAGGTAGGTCATTTCGGTGGTTGCCAGATCGAGGTAAGCAGGGGAGAGAAACTGTCGGTTACGGTTACTCAGCAGGTACAAGCCGCGCCGATCAGCAGACCAGGCCGCCATCTGATGCAAAGCCGGACCGGTGCCGAGATCAGGGGTGAGGTTTTGTACAGTGCTGGACGAAGTATCCACGAGCAACAACTGATTGCGCGTGTTCGATTCCTGGCGCGCTACCAGCACGTAGCGACCATCTGGCGAATACGAACCAACATAATTAGTGTCATCAGAAGAGAGTAAAAGCTTTCGTTCGCCATTGGTAATATCACGTTCATACACGTCGAAGAAGCGGGCATCTCTTTCGTTGCTGCTATAGACGATACGATTGCCGTCAGGGGACCAGCCGCCAAAGAGGTGCATGGACGTGAGATCGTTGGTCAGAGCATCAACCGTAGAGCCATCACCCTGCGCTAAGAAAAGCTGCGTACGCTCATTCCCGCCGATGTCGCCAGCTACCAGTAATAGATCAGCCTTGGGCGAATACGTGGCACTCGACACACGTTCGCCGCGAAACGTCAATTGCTCAGGCCAGGATGGACGTGCTGCTTGCGCAGAAATGGCAACGTTCCATACTTCAGCGACCCCGCTAATGTCTGTCAGAAAACTCAGGCGCTGCCCATCAGGAGAAAAGCTTGCCCCAGACGCCGAGCGGACATTGAGATACCGTTCAAAGCTATAGTGTTCTGTTGTCACAAAAACTCCCTCTCAAATACCTAGAACGGAAGGCCACCATGCCTTCCGCCACCTCAACATTGCTTTTTGTATCCTCGAATTATAAGGCAATTTATGAGATTGTGCACATGCGAGCACTATTATTGCTGGGCGTTGCGCATGCTCAATTGTACACGACCCCTTTTCGTATCGACGCTGAGCACACGCACGGGAATAACCTGCCCAACAGCCACCACGGTAAGGGGGTCTTTCACAAAATGATCCGCCATTTCGGAAATGTGCACCAGGCCATCTTGCTTGACACCAATATCAACGAATGCGCCAAAATCGACGACGTTGCGCACCGTGCCCTGCAAGAGCATGCCGGGTTGCAAATCCTCCATCTTCAACACATCGTGGCGCAATAGAGGAGCAGGCAGCGCATCACGAGGGTCCAGGCCGGGCTTTTCCAGGTTCTCAAGAATATCTTCTAACGTGGGCAGGCCAACGCCGATAGACTTCGCAATATCAGCCCAGGATGTTTTTTCGCTCTCGCGCGTTTGCTGGGAGAGGCTGCGGTTCAAGCTGCCAAAACTTTTCTGCAACGTGGCACGCTGCCGAAACTGCGCGATACGCCTGGCAGGCTTCGTCGACGCGTCACCAGGGAGCATCTGCAAGAACGCCCGCGTCGCCTGGTAACTTTCGGGATGGATAAAGGTAGCATCCAACGACTCGTGCCCGTTGGCAATCTTGAGAAAACCGGCCGCTTGCACAAACGTTGCCGGACCAAGGCCGGGTACCTTTTGTAACTCAGCCCGTGAGGTGAAAGAGCCGTGCTCTTCACGATATTTGACGATAGCGTTGGCGACACGCGCAGTAATGCCAGAAACATGCTTCAATAGAGCGGCCGAGGCCGAATTGACCTCCACGCCCGCGAAGTTGACACACGAGATTACCACGCGATCAAGCATAGCCGCCAGCGCTTTCTGGTCAACATCGTGCTGGTATAGCCCAACACCTACCGCCTTGGGATCGATTTTGACCAGTTCCGCCAATGGATCTTGTAAACGGCGCGCTATCGAAATGGTACCACGCTGCGTAACATCGAGGGTGGGAAATTCTTCGCGCGCGGCCTCAGAAGCCGAATACACAGAAGCGCCCGCCTCGTTCACCAGCATATATCCGATGGCATCGGCCCGCTCCGGTTCAAGCGTATGAATGAGCGCCGCCACCAACTGCTCAGTATCGCGCGAAGCTGTTCCATTGCCAATGGCGATAATCGTAATGTCATAATCAGTAATCATCTGGCGCAACAGTCTCTCAGCCTTCTCCGACTGATGCAGGTAGATGGTATCGGAGGTAATATATTTCCCTGTTTCGTCCACAACTGCAAGCTTGCAGCCGGTACGATAGCCAGGATCGATGCCAAGCACTTTTTTCCCACGCAGCGGAGGTTGTAGCAAGAGGTTGCGCAAATTAGAGGCGAAGATATCGATAGCATGCTCCTCCGCCTGGCGTGTCAACTCTACACGCACCTCGCGTTCCATCGCCGGTGCTAGCAAGCGCTTGTAGCTATCCTGCATCGCATCGGCAAGCAGCTCAGCAAAAGGAGAAGTCGCCTTCACGGGATACTGCCGCTGAATATCCGCCTGCGCTTGCTCGTATGGTAAAGTAACGCCAACGCGCAGGATACCTTCGTGCTCTCCACGATTGATGGCAAGAATGCGGTGTGGCACCAGTCTGGTAACACCCTCGTTGAACTCGTAGTATAGTTGATACACACCTGTGGGGTCTTTTTCCGCCACGGTTTCGGGGTTAGCCGCCTTCGATCCCATAGCAGAGGCACGAAAGAAGGTCGAACGCACATTCCCACGCACAGTCGCGTCTTCGGCAAGCACTTCAGCCACGATATCACAGGCCCCGGAATACGCTTCCAGGCTGGTATCAACGCCTTTTTCCGCGCCAAGAAAAGGACGCGCATGTTCTTCTAAAATAGCCTCAATATCGCCCGAAAGTTCTTGCTGCTGTAAGATAATCTCGGCCAGCGGAGCCAGTCCCTTTTCACGCGCTACACTGGCACGCGTTTTGCGTTTTGGTCGGTAGGGTAGATACAGATCTTCTACTTCTTGCAGCGTCGTTGCGGCCGCGAGCGAGACCACAAGATCGGGCGTCAACTTCCCTTGAGCATCGATTAAGCGCCGCACATCCACCTTGCGCTCGAATAAAGCCCGCAGTGCGCCGGTACGGTCAGCAATCGCCTGAATCTGTACCTCGTCAAGGCTGCCAGTCACTTCTTTGCGGTAACGCGCCACAAAGGGAATGGTGTTCCCCTCATCCAAAAGCGCTATTGTGCGCGTGATCTGCGCCGCGCTCACCTGTAATTCTGTACTGAGCGTTCGCGCAATCTCGGAGATCGACAGGGTCTCCTCCGCGTCAGGGGCCATTGTTGTCGCAGAGACAGTGTTATGTTGTTCTTGCGTAGCCAAATTGGTAGCCTACTTTCCAAGATAATTAAAGAAATGACAGCCCTGCCATGCCAAAGTAATCACAACTGATGGAGCCATGGGAGCGGAGCAGCACTTCTTGTTTGCTGGTGTTTTGCACAAAGATAGTACCACAAATGGTCAAGGATGCACACTCTGTCGCTTCTTCTGTACGAATGCAGCTTTGCGCGCCGATTTTCCCAGCAATCCGCCAACCCAGCCCAAACAAGCGGCAAGCAACAGACCACCGCCAAGGAGCACCAGCAGATTCTGTCCTGAAGCCGCCTGGGATGATGGCAACGCGGTGTGTATATGCTGTATAGCCTCGTTGTACAATACCATACCTGATCTACCAGGCGTTTGCTTACTCACCAGCGCGAGACGCTGCACAATGCGAATAGCAACGCCGATAAAGTAGACAATCCAGAAAATGATGGTACTGAAAATACCAGCCCAGAAGCCACTCCAAAAACTGCGCCAGGGGCTTCCGCCGCGTCTCGCCGTCACGAAGCCCGCCAGCACATAAAACAGGAAGCCCATTATGAGAGCAAGGTAAAAATTGGTGCTATTTTGCGTCAAAGCCACCAGGAAACCAGCCAGCACACCCTGCACTAAACCCCATAGACACCCTTGATTAAAAGCAGAGGGCACAGCAGTGGGAGGCGCGACCAGCATCTGGGGAGCCATACTCATACCATAGCCGGGAACAGGTTGTGCCTGAGAGCCTGGCTGCATAGATCTCTTCCCCCTTTGGGGCGGTGGTGGTATCGAACCAGTGTATGGATAGGGCGGCGGTGTCTGAACGCCCGTTTGCGCAGGCCTATAGCCAAATGATACGGGCTGAGGGTAGCCACTCGTTGACATCGGCGGCGCTGGCGGCGGAGCAGGAAGACGTAAGGGCTGTTGCTGTGGTGAGGAGGTATACCCACCAACGGGAGGAACCGCGAGGGTCGGTTCATTATAAGGACCAGAGCCAGTATCCTGCAATGCGTGCATAAAATCACGCATGCTTTGATAGCGATCCTGTGCCTGTAGGGACATCGCCTGTAGCAACACCTGTTCTATATGCTGCGACAAAGCCGGATTGAATTGGTGCGGAGGAAGAAGAGTATCGTGCACGCCGCGATCTATGGCCCTGGGAGGACGACGATTCGTCCAGAGCAGGTACATCGTGGCTGCCATCGAATATACGTCCGATTGCGGACCCGTTTTCCCCATGTATTGTTCAATCGGACTAAAACCTTGCGACACCGCTTTAATCATCGATTGTGTATTACGATCAGGATCATATAGCTTCGTCAGTCCAAAATCGACCAGCACGGCGGTCTGATCCGGGCGCAAAATAATATTTCCCGGCTTAATATCGCGATGAATGATGGGAGGATTGCGACTGTGAAGCTCTTGCAGAATATCCATGACGGGAAGCAACCAGTCCAGCACCTCTTGCTCACTGCATGGTCCCTGGCTCTGCTGAAAGGGTTCTTGCTCCCCAATGATTCCTCCTGGAACGCGGTTCTGCAAGAGTTGCGACAGATTTTGCCCTGCAATCAACTCCATGATGAGGTAGAAACGACCATTTGCCTCCAGAGCATCGTAGACCTCCGGCAGGTGAGGACTACGCACGGTCAGCAACACGCTTGTTTCCATCAACGCCTGGCGTCGCACGGTAGGAGTGACATTGTAAATTTCTTTAATGGCACAAGGGCGATTGCCTTCGCTGGTATCTGTACCGCGATAGACAGCACCAAAGCCACCACTATTGATCAAATCGCCAATAATGTAATGGCTCCCAATGATTGTTCCTGGCGTTGATGCACCTGGCAAGCCCATACTCAAGCAAATCCTTTATCATCAATGCTATTTCTTCTCAACCAAGCACCCAGGAAAAAATCTTCCCTACTATATAGACGCATCTTACTCTATACGATACAAAAAATCTCAAGTTACAAGCAACATGGCAGAGCATTACATTTTTCCCTTCTCATCAGAGAGAGAAAAGAAGCGTGGAAGAGCCATCGATTCTCCACACTATTGTAGCACGGAGAACCGTCAGGATCATTGACCGTCAGGATCGTTGTAAGAGGAGCGCGGTTTGATGATAGCCCACGCCGACCGCTGCGAGCACGAGATAGTCAGCCGTGATGGTTGGATAATGATAAGCTAGCGTGACGGGATACGATGCCAACGTCAAATTGCCAAACTGCTTCAGCGTATCAAGGTATTCCTTTGGTTGGAGACGCTCCGCCCAGTGGTCCATGAGGACGCGCGATGCCTGGTGTGTGATCAGAGCAATGTTGCTGCCTGCCAGACCATGTTTTTTTAACAAAAATTGAACCATATCTGGTATTCCATGCATGGCTGATACCTGAAAGGAATGAATCCCTTGCTCCTCCGTAATCCTATACGTAGGCCGTGAGCTATTATGCGTATGCATGGTCATCGCACCATATTGGTCACTAAGGGTCTGTGTGGCATAATCCACCACTGTAAAATCAGCGTTCGGCCCAACAACCGCAACCCCGGCGCCATCGCCAACGCTGAGTGCATGACCTTGAGTATAGTCCATGTAGTGTGTCCAGTTGGTGCCGCAGGCAATCAGGGCATGCCGCATATGCCCTGTGGTAATAGCCTCCCATGCCTGGATAACGCCGAGCAAAAAGGTACTAAACTCGTTATTCAATGGAATCACCAGCGTATATTCAGGAAGTCGGAGCCCTCGATGGACCATATACAAATCATTCGGTGTGTAAAACGTGGGGACAGAAGCATAGCCGTAGAGTCGATCAATATCCTCTGGAGCCACTTTCGCCACTCGAAGGGCCTGTTGAGCAGCTTCGACCATGAACGTTGTGAGCTGTTCATTGCCTGCCAGATAGCGCCGTTCTTTCATGCCGGTAAAAAGATCGGCTTCTGCAACGCCTCGGGCATTCGCTGTCCTGGTGATATTTCTAAAAATAGGATCGTCATTGTAACGAATGTGAGGAGGGACGCTATAACCAGCCCCCTTGATCCCTATACGTTCTTTGCCTTTTGTGTCCATAAGAGATTTAAAGAATTTTTGCATAATTTTTCTCTCCCGCTGCCCTTCAAAATAGAACAAAAT
>DATAYF010000428.1:0-5962 GCA_036272735.1 Ktedonobacteraceae bacterium | reverse complement strand
TGTGATCAACGATCCACGAGATACGGGCAAGCTTGGCATACTCGTGTAGCTTGTATTCCGAGAAGCGATACTTCTTGCGTAGGGCAGAGAATGCTTGTGCGCGTTCCTGCTTTTTAGAGTGAGGGATAGCTCTGGCTTGTGCCCATGCTGGATCGTTGCGCATGCATCGAAGACGTTTGTTTGCTTCAGAAAGCAGAGCGTTGTAGAGACACCGAGCAGCTTCCAGGTGCGCACGCAAATGGCGCTCCTGGCTCCAATCCAGTTTGAGCGGCAACTCGATCAAAAAGCTCGGCGTCGCGGGCTCGCTTCATTGTTTGCTTTGCCTCTCACTCTACTGCTGGATGATCTCTCTGCTCACTTCATCCCCCGGATAGAATCGCGGGGGCTTTCAAGCCGGAAATTCTGTAATGAAGTCGTCCAGATTCATGAATTCCTTGTCAGAAATTTACAACTTTTCTGAGAAAAGGAAGGTACACGAGCCTATCTTTGGCAAAATAACGTGCGTACCGGCTTAACTAGCAAAGTACTCATATTAAAGTACTGGCATTAATTGCACCTAATAAATTTGTTTGCGTCAATACAAGAAACAGGGCCGCCGAGTTGAAGCGAGCAGGCCAAATGTGCTATATATAAACATAACAACGTGGCGCAAAACTCCCCCTGAAACGATTCGCGGCATGGTCACATTCTTTATACTAAGTAGTAGGGTGCTTGGTAGGATAGGCAAAGGTACGCAACTATGCTATACTGCTCTGTAATTATAAAGGTGTTCCTGGCTTCTCATTGGGAGATAATATAGTATTGGCGCGCCCAACGGGAAGATACTGTACTGATCTATTTGAACGAGCGCAGAATTTGTCTGTATTTCGAAAGAAAAACTAAGTAGCGAGCAAAAAGGAAAGACGACATATGCGGCGAGGAACATTAACCCTCCTCTTCTTCATCATCTTGTTAGCCTTGGGCGCGGCGTTCGTGGACTTCTGGCCCCATGTTGACACGAAGGTCGATAAGAATACCAAGCCTCTATACGGCATTAACAACCCATTTATCCTGAAACAAGGTTTGGACCTGCAGGGTGGGGTGAGCGCTCTGCTTCAGCCCGCACCAGGACAGAACCCTACCGCTGATCAGATGAATCAGGCCCGCACGCAGATCGAGCAGCGTGTAAACGGTGGTCTTGGCGTCAGCGAGCCTACCATCCGTGTGCAGCATGCCACTTCTGGTTACAGCATTGATGTTGAGTTGCCGGGCTTTAACGGCGGAAACCAGCAGGCTGCTATCACAGATTTGCTGAGAACCGGTAAACTAGAGTTTTGGGATACCGGTACCAACCTGCTGCAGAGTAGTGCCCCCTTCGATCCTGCCCAGTATGTGCAGAGCAACAATAATAGTACGCAACCGCTCTTTACTGGTAATGATCTGGACCCTAGCAGCCTACAGGTTGGGCAGGATACTCAGACGGGATCGGGTCGCTATATTATTCAATTCGCGATGAAGGGGAGTGCGGTTGGTAGATTCAGTTCCTTTACGGCCAACCACATCGGGAACGATCTTACGGTGACGCTGGATCGCAAGGTGCTGACCTCGGCAGCGATTCAAAGTCAGATCTCTGGTCAGGGTCAGATTACGGGCCAGTTCACGTTGCAGCAGGCCAATACTATCGTGACCGATCTGAAATATGGCGCATTACCTGTTCCTTTAATAATTGCCAGTCAGCAGACGGTTGGGCCAACGCTTGGTCAAAGCTCAATCAATAGTAGCCTGCTGGCCGGTGCGGTTGGTCTAGGCATCGTGATGCTCTTCATGCTGGTCTACTATCGCCTACCGGGCCTGCTGGCCGATATCGCGCTCATACTCTACACGGGCGTCGTGTTTGCCATCTTTAAATTGTTGGGTGTAACCATGACGCTGGCCGGTATTGCTGGTTTCATTCTGTCGATTGGTATGGCGGTAGACGCTAACGTGCTGATCTTCGAGCGCGTCAAAGAAGAGCTACGCGCGGGTCGCTTGCTCGCGAGTGCCATCGAAATTGGTTGGAGACGTGCCTGGCCCTCGATCCGTGACTCGAACTGTTCGACGATGATCACCTGCGCTGTGCTGTACTTCTTCGGCAGTAACTTTGGCGCGACAATCATTGTTGGTTTCGCAACGACGCTGTTCCTGGGCGTTGTTATCAGTATGTTTACCGCCATCGTCGTCACACGCACCTTCTTGAACCTGCTCGTGCCGACGGGTGCTATCAGCCACCCCGCCCTGTTTGGACTGTCAACGGAGGAAATGTCACCTTCACCCACGTCCACGACCACGGCGTCTGTGGCGCGGCGCAATAGTTAGGTGTAGAGGAGATAGCCGTGTTTAACCTGGTAAAATACCGTTTCTTATTCATCGCCCTGTCACTGCTTGTGATTGTGCCAGGCGTGATCGTACTGGCGATCTTCCACCTGAAAATTGGTATTGACTTCGCTGGTGGTTCGACTGTAACCTTGCGCCCGCAGACGCCGGTTACTTTGCAGCAAGCAACTGCGTTACTGAAACCGTTAAAGCTGCCTGATATGCAGGTGACTACTGGTGATCTTGGTGCCAATCCGTCACAGGCAGGCAATAAAACCGTGTGGATTCGCCTGAATACCACCATTGATAGCAATGTGCTAAACAATATTAGCGGTACGTTGACTAGTAAGTATCCGGGCATCAATACCCCCTTGTATGAGGCGATCCCCAGTGGACAAGGCAACAAGAACGTTGGCTTGCTTATCGTGACTGGTTTCAAGAATACACCGCAGGTCAGTGATATTAAGAGCGCACTGAGCAAAATCCCGAATACCACGTCCTCCAGTGCGCCTGCAACGTCAACAGGTACTAACCCTGTGCCTGCTGCGCCTACACAAGCTGCTACCTCCTCGGCTAAGAACACGCCTACGGCGCAAGGTACTGCCAAAGCCACGGCGACAAGCACGCCAGCCGCTACGGCAACGCCAACCTCGACGCAGAGCGCGAGTGCGAACATTCCTGTGAATGTGACCGACGTCAGCCAGGGCACTACCACGAAGACGATTAATATTCTGACCAGCAAGCAGGTGCAGTCAGACTACGTGTGGAGTTCTATTCAACCGCAGTTCTTGCAGCACAATGGCCCATATGTGCAATTGATCAGTAACCAATCAGTGGGTGGCTCGGTCGCCTCCGACACGGTACGCAATGCTGTGTTCGCCGTGATCGCGGCTTCGCTCTTCATTCTATTGTACGTTTGGTTCGCATTCCGTAAGGTTAACAAGCCGTGGCGCTATGGGGCCTGCGCTATCATTGCGCTGTTGCACGACGTGCTGGTGGTGCTGGGTATCTTCTCGATTTTGGGAGAACTCTTCAACCTTCAGGTTGACGCGCTGTTTATCACGGCCCTGTTGACCGTGATCGGCTTCTCAGTGCACGATACGATTGTGGTGTTCGACCGTATTCGTGAAAACATGCAGCGGCGTACGGGTGAGAGTTTTGAAACAGTAGTGAACGCCAGTCTGGTACAGACGATGACGCGTTCGCTGAATACGTCGCTGACAGTGATTTTAACCCTGCTGACCCTGACGCTGTTTGCAGGTCCCGGATCAACCATCTTCACCTTCACGCTGACGCTGCTCATCGGCATCACCAGTGGAACCTACTCGTCGATCTTCAACGCCAGCATGCTGCTGGTGGTGTGGGAGAATGGTGAGATGGGCTTCGATAAATTAGGTGGTGGCAACAAAGGTAAGGATCTATCTCCCAGGAAGCGCGAACGCGAAGTCCGCGAACTGGCAGGTTCACGCTAACGCAAAGCAGGGAATATATGCAATGTCTGTGGCCCCGATTTATCGTGGGCACGCGCAATTCATTGCGCGTGCCCACGATAAATCGGGGCCACAGTTTTTTTGAGCATCCTATGAAAGAAAGGTAAATTTATGCTCACAGGACTCGACCACGTGATTATTGGTGTGCACAATCTGGCAGAGGCTACGCGCACGTTTGGCGAGAAATTGGGCCTGGTCGCCAGTGGCGGTGGTGTGCATCCCACGGGTGGCACGGCGAACCGCATTATTGTGATTGGCAACACCTACCTGGAACTCATCAGCGTGCGTGCGCCCGAAGAGGCTCAGCCGAACATGTTGGCGCGACTCGCCAGGGGTGAGGGCTATTTGAATTGCGTGCTTGCTACAGACGATATGCAAGCCGATAGCGAGGGTATGCGGCGGCGTGGAGTAGCGCTTATCGGGCCCAACCAAGGTAGCTTAACCTCGGCTGATGGACGTTCACGTGGCTGGACGCGTACCGATATCGAGCGGCCAGACCTGGCCCAACATTATCCTTTTATTATCCAACACGACAGCAGTGGCGAAGAGCGACGCTTGCGCCTTGCCGGTTGGCAGACACCGCCTGAGCATCCACTGGGTGCGGTCAGGGTATTGAGTACCACCATCGCCGTCGCCGATCCGGCAGAGGCCACAACCCGGTTCCAGCATATCTACGGATTGGAGCCATCGCCACCATTTTCGGGCGCTGACGAGGGCTGGAATGCCACGCTGGTTGTGTTCCCGCTGGGGAATGGGACGCAGCAGCTTGAACTGGCAGCAATAAGAGATGATAGTACACGAGAGGAAATGCCTTTTTCTGATATTGCTCAGCACGTGCAGCAATTTGGCGAGGGCGTGTGCCGTATGACCGTGGTGGTCAAGGATCTGGTGGCGGCAACACGTTATCTTACAGCGCGTGGAGTGGGCTACACATATCGCGAAGAGCCACGTTCGCTGGTGTGGATTCATCCCGACGAGGCGTGTGGCGCGGCCATTGTTTTGCGCGAGGCTTAGACGCGCAGTGAGAAACGAACTTTACGCTTGAAGACTTTTTCAAAGAGATCGGCTTTATCATGGGCGTGTTCTAGCTCCTCATCGAGATCGGCAAGGGGACGCACCCACAATATGAATGTCCACAAGGAGTCGCGGCACTGAGTAGGATCGGTGGCGATACGTAAGACGCGGCCATCGTGATTATGGTCAAGCGCGTCGGCGATGCGCAGGAGTGAGGCGAGGGCGGAAACACGTTTTTGCTCGCTGTGCTTGAGACTGGCGAATTCCTCATGATTTTTGCTGGGCAAGGCGCGGCGATGGTAGCGAGCGATACAGGCAATTTCGTAGCGCTCAGCATCGGAGAAATCGGGGATGTTCGTGTCTTTGATTAGCCGAAACGAGTGCTTGTGGTGGCGGCGTTCTTCGATCATCATGCCCGTATTATGCAAAAGGGCGGCGCGTTCGAGCAAGCGAAGGTCCTGGTCATTGAGGTGATGTAGTGAAAGCGTTTCATGGAAGAGTTGAACGGCGAGGTGGGTCACGTGGCGTGCATGAGGCCAATCTTCAACCAGGAGTCCCCCACTGAGATATAATTCTTCTTTGGTTGGCTGTATGTCCATCGGTTGACTCAAATCTTCAACTGAGTGCTCAACTGTCATGAGAAGGTATCCTCCTTGAAATGTACTGCTTATCCATTCTTCACAACGAATATATGAGCAGACATGTCACGCTTATTTAACCACACCTTAACAATCAGTTTATCACACAGATGCATACCCATGTATCACTACTGACAATAGTCAGGGGTGATGGTGTTAGCGGAAAATTTACTTGACAAGACGGTCGAGATAGGCTATTATTATGCACGTCCCAACGTAATGATGGACTGATTAAGATACTCAGCCGAAATGGTGAAATTGGTAGACACGCAACGTTCAGGGCGTTGTGCTCGAAAGGGCATGGGGGTTCGAGTCCCCCTTTCGGCACCCCGTAGGTATACGACGACATCCCAAGCCGCATGTACAGCCGCTTGGGATGTTTTTTGTGTTGGTAAGGATCGGTTTGACAGCAGAAGTGACAGCAAAACGGCTTTTTACCTCTTCGGCTTATTACGGATGGCTGCTCCTGCCAGGCCGTCGTCGTCGTCG
>DATAYF010000427.1:0-17546 GCA_036272735.1 Ktedonobacteraceae bacterium | reverse complement strand
CCCGCTGCGTCTTTAGTATATATAGATGAGTATTGATGGCCCGGCCGGGCCATCAATACTCATCTATATATACTAAAGACGCAGCGGGCGTATACAATATAGTATAAAATACAATTTGCGCAAAATAGGCAGAAAAAGCGTATACATAGACAATCGCTGATGATCTATGTATACGCTTTTTCCACAATTTATTCGCCAAGCGCTTCTAGCAACATATCACCTTCGTCGGGGGTAATACGACCTTCGGCGATCATGTGCAGGATGGCCTCGCGCTCCTGCTCGATGTTGATGGCGGGCTTCGCTGGCTCACTTTGTGCTTGCGGAGCGGAATCTTCCGGTTGGCCCGTTTGCGCTGATGCGCCGGGCTCTACTGGCGGAACGGGAGATGCTGGTGTCTCTGGCGCGGCCGGTGCTTTTGGAGCCTGCGGAGATGCGGGAGATGCGGGAGATGCGGGAGATGCGGGAGATGCGGGAGATGTCGGGGCTACAGGTGGGACCGGCGGAGCGGGTGGTGGCGTGACGCTCAAATTCTTCAGTGCCTGTTCTACCGCCTCCATAGCCCCTAACACACCTTCGGCGGCGGCTCGTTGGGCCTGATCGATCATGCGCGAGATACGTCCCTCGTCCAGACGCCACTCGCGTTGCTGGTGGCGAATGTGGAGCAGCGAGGCGCGTCCTTCAGCCAGGCGACGAGCGCGCTCCTCGGTGGCTCGTGCCAGGCGTTCCGCGCGTCGTGCCTGCTCTTCGGCTAAGCGGCGATTACGCTCCTCGGTAGCTCGTGCCAGGCGTTCCGCGCGTCGTGCTTGCGCCTCTGCCATGCGCCGCGCATATTCCTCGGAGGAGCGGTGGAGGCTGCTGCCCAGGTCGGCACCGATAGAGGACGTCGCATCTATGACGGATTCAGAGATTTCGCGACCCAGATCAACGCCGAAATGCCCCATTTCACGACCAAATTCGCTCATTTCGCGTCCGAATTCGGACCATTGCATGCCGTAATCTTGCCAGTCGGGCATGTTCCAATCCATATTCCAATTCTGCTCACTGTCATCGCTGCTACTACTGCGCGGCTCGATATTGCCAAGTAGCTCGATCACGCCGCCAGCAGCCAACTCTAGCTGTGCCGTCCCTTCACCATACACGACATTGACCTTGCGACGACCACCCTGCGCAACGATGCCCTGACCGGTAATGCCGCCACCTGCCATCGCGCGTATGCTCAGGTCGGCAGGCGTGGGCAGAGTGACCTGTACATTACCGCCAACCCGCGCCTTTGACGCGCTACCAGCGGGAAATTTAGCATCCAGGGAGAGACTGCCACCAACGTTACTGAGATTGACCGCGCCACTCACCGCGTTCACCTGTGCATTCGCGCCAATCGTGCCAACGGAAACATCACCCTCGATATCGGTGAAATGCGTAGTCACGCCAACCTGACCAATGATCACATCTCCCGCGATCCCGCGCAGGTCGCAATCACGTCCAACCTTGCCCGCGCGTACAAACGAGCCACCAAGCACCGCCAGCGCACCACCAACTGTACTCACCGACACCTCAGCGTGCACGCTATCCTGTACCTGACAGTCGTTGCCTACTGTATTGATCTGCACACGTTTCACCCCGCTCAAGAGGCAATCGGAACCTACGGTTTCGAGAATCACCTCGGTCTCGCCATCACCGATCACGTGGCATTCCCGCCCAATGCGCAGGCAATGCAGCGACGCGATCCCATCCTGCACAAGCAGGTCACGACCCACGTTACGCACGTTGGCATGCTGCACGCTACGCAATAAGAGATCATTACCCACGCTGGCAATCTCCACACGCTCAACATCGGCCAATGAGACATCGCTATGCAGATCGTCACGCGAGAACACGGCGGCGGCGTTGTTCACCTCTAATCCTGCATTGATATCGCTAATCACGACCTCACCGGCAACTGCCAGGATAGACACGACGCCGCTCACATCGTCGACGACCACGTTGCCACCAATTTCGGAGATGACCACTTCGTTACGCGTATCGGAAACCTTGATATCACCCTCGATCTGTCGCACGGCCACCGCACCATTGATATCGCTCACCGAGACCGGACCATGCACATTTTCTACGACCACGCTCCCACTGATATCGCGCACAGAGGCTCCATTGGTGATTTCGCGCACTTCCACGACCCCGTGCACATCGCTAACACCAACGGATTCCACATTTTCCAGGGCAATATTACCCGTCACATCGCTCAGTTGGGCGGTACCCTGAATGGCTTGCAGCCTGACATTGCCGCGAATATCACGCAATCGCACGTTGCTATTGATAGTTTCGAGCGTGACGTTGCCATGTACGTCGCTCAGATCATCTTGCCGCACACCTTGCAGGCTGACCTGGCCGGAGATATCGCGCACAGAGACCAGGGTCTCGAACGGCACCATCAGCCTGATGGGACCCCGGCAATCTTTGAGCACCAGGGCATCACCTTTTTGGCGCGGCCCGGCAATCTCGCGCTCGGCATCGATCTGGATCGTTGGCTGATCCCAACCCTGCACAAAAAGATCACCCACGATATCGTTAATAACCAGGCGTGGTAGGGCACCAGCCGGGAACGTTTGTTGCATTATCCTGCTCCTTCATAATCAGCATAATTATCGGATCAGCATTTGGTCCTTGTTCCGACCACCAACGCCGCTGACGCGGCTAGCGCTGCGCGCTCAGGTGTTCGCTTCAGCATTACTCGACAAAAATTTCCAGTCGCTCGCCTTTCTCTAGATCCTGCACATCCAGCAGGCGGCCAGCATTGCCACGTTCGATAGCGCGTAGCACATCTTCTAGCGCACCCTTGCTCACCTGTGGGAACATGTTCGCTCCCAGCTTGAAGCTCGTCCTGAGCAGGCTCACGGGCAGGTTAGCCATGACGTGAGATTGCGGTATACCCGCTTTGAGCGTCGTGGCACGCAGACGAATCGTGCGCTCGCGTGGCTGCTCGATCACGCGTACCGGCTCGTCGCCCATAGCATCCAGCAATTCGGCAGCCTGGTCGGCGGTGATCTGCTGCAACTCGATCAATTGCAGGATACGATTGCGTTCATCTTTAGACGCTGCCATACAGCTAGCCCTTCAATTGGCGCATAGCGTCTTCGACAGAGATTTCTTTGGCGGCCAGCCGATCAAGGACCGAGCGACGTTCGACGGAGCCATCATTCTCCACCGTGCCGCCCAGGGCGGTCACGATGGTGTCGAGCCGACTACGCGCCGTGTTATAGGCAATGTTCATCTCCTGCGCCAGTTTTTGAATATTGCCACGATACATGACTAACAATTCCACAAAATCGAGCTGCTCACGCGTCAAGCGCCCGATCCAACCAAGGCTAAAGTGCCCCTCAATCGCTACGCCACTGGTCGGGCATTCCAACCGGGTGACGACCAGCTCATCACCGGTAACGGGGTCTCTCGTGATTAACGGATGCATACTGTTCATTTCTCCTCAAGGATGGAGGATTCGTTCCCCCAGAATAGCCAATTTCTCCCTAAAAGCCTGGTGAAACTTTTGGAGAGCAGAGAGTGGAAACGAAGCTTCTGATTTCACAATCTCTGCGTCTATAGGTTCTCTCATGTGCCAAAGTATATGCAGATGGTAGACCACAGAAGCGCTATTCGCGACCGTACAAGCATACCTGTTGTTCAAACTCTTGCTTTACAATTTGGCACTTTTCACCATCGACAGGATAATAATAACACGCTCGTCAAATATTTGCAATACACCTAGCAAATAAAGCCATTTAATTGTCATAATTTGCAAAGCGAGGTTGAGGGTCTGCTTTTCAGATGTGTAATGATAGAAGTGGCGTAGGGCTATATAATAAGCAGGAGAAGACGTGAAGAATCCCCAGCAGAAGGCGTAGTATAATCGATATATAGGCCCGCATATATTATTATTTGCCGCCACGCCAGATTTCGGAATAAGCAGTTACCCACAACCGCTTCGACAGCAAACAACCACGCCTCGGCCAACAGATAACCAGACGGTAGCAGACCGCGTCAAGGCGTGCGACCATAGAGAGAGAGTTCGATGTCAAATTCTTTGCCGATAGAGCAACAAAATGAGCCGCCAGCAAGTACGCCATTGCCTCCAAAGGTGCCGCCCGCGTTCATTCCTCTTGTCATCACGCTAACCACACGGCGTTGGCGACAACATCTTGGCATATTGCTCATCATCGGTCTCGGCGTCATTGTGGCCGTGACTCTCATCTGTTCCTCGGCACTCTATACGCAGGTTGCAGAAACGGCTGGCCTGCGCGACGCGATCAATAGCGCGCCGGACCAGGGAGAAGTGGCGATGAGCGCGCACCCCACAAGCATTTCAACGGGTAGCGTCCAGCAGCTACAAAACGAGATCGCGCAACAGGTCCAGCAAACGATTGGACCGTACATGGCTCAAGGAGCGCAATTTACGCTACAAACGGGCCAATTCAATCTGCCAGGCGCAACCCGGCAAGCCACCAATACACTCAGCCTCAGCGGGGTAGATACGCACGAGGCGTCGTCGCATCTGCAACTTATTCAGGGGAGCCTGCCCGCTCCATGTACAGCTAAGACATGTACCAGCAAAAACGACATTGAAATTGCGCTCTTGCCAGCAACCGCCCAGGCACTCCATCTACAACCTGGCTCAACCTTTCGCGTCAATCTTCCGCTGTCAACCACTCAGGCAAACGAGCACAACGCGCCAACGACGCAACCGCTGCAACTGCGCGTGGTTGGCACCTTTACCATCCCAGCCAATGATCCCTACTGGCACAGCCTCAACTTTACGTCCAGCAACGAGCAGGGGACGCAAGCCGTTCATTATCAGGCATTGATTGATCGCGACAGTTTCATCAGCGCCTTAACCAACACAGCGCACCAGATCGGCAGCAGCATGGCTGCTACGTCCCAGGTTACTAGCCTCAATTGGTACTATCGCCCTCATACCACACACCTTGTGGCGAGCCAGATTGCGCCACTCAAGCAACAATTAGTGCTTCTACAGACGAACCTGCGCAGCCAATTTGCGCGCGCGGTGCAAAACGGAACGCCACCGCCACAGACCACTCCCATCTTGCTGCAAAGCTCGATGCTGAGCCAGAGTGGTCGGTCAGGTGTGCTCGATACGTTGAGCGCGCGCCTGGCTATTACCTGGTTGCCAACAGCCATCCTCACCTTTTTTCTGCTCTGTATGCCCCTGCTTTTTGTCAGCATTATGGCGAAACGTTGGGGAGGGCTACAGCGCGAGACGATAGTCTTGCTACGTAGCCGCGGAGCCAGCACCAGGCGAATTTTCGCGGCGCTGGCGCTACTAGCTGGCGTGTTAAGCGTGATTGCGCTGATTGTGGGGGGGTTGCTCACGCTATCCGTCACCAACAATATCGTGCAAAATAATTTTGGCTCTGCCGAGCAGGGCGCACTCAATTTGATCTCCGACGATCCACGCGGCACGTTGCTCTACCTGAGCTACTTCGCGCTGGCAACGGTCGTAGTTCTGTTCATCATCCTATGTTGCCTATTGTATCGCTCAAGCCACGAGGCACTTTTAGCCCTACCGCAGCAGCGCACGCAAACGGCACGCCGACCCTTCTGGAAGCAGCTACAGCCGGATCGGATTGTGATTATCGCCGCGTTCGTACTGTTTGGCAGCGCTGTGTACCTGACCAATTTCGCGGATTCTAACATTATGGGCAACACGCTACTCGTGCTGCCTGTCACGCTGATCGGCCTGCTGTTCCTGGTCGTGGCCTGTATGCTGCTCTTCCTGCGCGCGTTTCCACACGTGCTCCATTTCTGTCGAACCTTCGCACTGCGCAATAGCCGGGCGGAGTCGTCCTTTGCCAATGATCAGCTTACTCACATCAAAGGCACGGCATGGCAGGCCAGCCTGCTACTTATTTTAGCAACCAGCATCGCTGTCTTTAGCCTCGTTTGTAGCAGTTCGTTGGCAAACCGTCTTGCTGATATGGCGGCCTTCCAGACGGGCAGTGATTTTAGCGGACGTCCGGCAGCAGTCATGGAAGCCAAACCAATCAATGACGTGCGCTACGCGTACAGCCACATCGCGGGCGTCATCTCGGCAACGCCGGGCTATACAGCACAGGCGACCTCAACAAATGAACAGGCTCCCCAATCTATCGCCTTGCGAGCAGTGGACGCCGAAGATTATGCTTCAACTGTGATCTGGAGCCGCCAGGACGCGACGCAACCGGTCGATGATCTCATGCACCAGCTCATCAGCCAGCGTCAAAATGTGCAAGCAAGCAACGTCGTGCCCGCTATTATTGACGCCTCAGCGGCGAGCCGTTTGCATCTCAGCCTGGGATCACGATTCAGCTTCAACGAGCAGGCATCCGACGCCAGTACCAATGCTGTCACCGTGCGCTGCACCGTCAGCGCAATTGTGAACCATATCCCCACCATCAACGATAGCAGAAACTCTAGCAGTGCGAACGCCAGTAGTAGCGCCAATACAGCTTCTGTGGGCGTGCTGGTCGATTATCAGAGCCTGGCGACGTTCGATCAAAATAATGCCGCACCGACGCCTCCTGTGAATATTGTCTGGCTTCATACGTATAACGATGGAGCAACATTGGCAAATGTGCGTGCGGCACTACAATCCCCCACGCTCGCTCTTGACCAGGTAAATGATCGGTTCGATATGATTACACGCATGCAGACCGATCCACTGTACCTGGAACTTATAGGACTGCTCAGCATGGGCAAGATCAGTGCGTTAGCCCTGGCGATTATCGGCACGCTCGTTCTTGCCTGGCAAAACATCCATCGCCACGTGAACAACGTCGCGGCACAAGACGCGTCAAGCGGTCACTCGCCACAACATGCCTATAGGATGATGCTATGGGAGCAAGCGGCTATCTACGGTATAGCCATCAGCGCAGGCCTCTGCCTGAGTGCCCTGCTTTGTGTGAGTAGCATTCCGAGCATTCTTTATACCAGTGCGCCTCTCAGCGGCATCAGTACTGCAAGCAATGGCGGCACATTCTTTATCATTCAACATGCCTTGACGGCGTACGTCCAGGTGCCAGCGTCGGTTGGCCTTATGGTCGTGGAACTCATCATCTTGTACGGGGTAGCGATTACGGCAATGATACGCCTGCTCAGCATTCCCAGGGTACAACAACTCTTGCAGTAGTATTTAAGAAGCGACAACAAGGATTGATAGTATGCAAACGGAGCAAGCTAGGACGGCAACGGCGTTGCAGCGCAAGGAGACCAGTATCGCACCCATTATTACGCTAGCATTCTGGCGCTGGAAACAGACCTGGTGGTTGATGCTTTTTACGGCACTGGGATTGATCGCGTCGGTGATCATTGCCTGTGCCGTGCCACTCTTCTCCACCGTGACCACCACCGCCGGACTGCGTAGTATTCTCAATGCTCAATCAAGTAGCGCGGAACTAACAACCGTCGGCTACACGGGCGGAATGTCCACATCCGTGATCCAGAGCATTCAGCAGCAACTCGGCGCGCGTTTCCAGCAGCACTTACAGCCCTACCTCAACTCAACGAGCCAGTTTGAGGTCGATACCACTGATCTGACACCAACGCAACCAGCATTTCCATTCAAAGGTCCTTACCAACTCACCTTTGCCGCCACCCAAATGTCACAGGCACAGTCACACCTACACATCATCCAGGGCCGCATGGCGAGCGATACGGGCAGCAGATTAGAAATCATGATGACACCCGATACAGCCCAGAGCTGGCACGTGGACGTTGGTTCAAGCATGACGATAAGCATGGACTACCAGATCCGCTCAGGGCCGCCAGAATCCTTTAACACGCAGCAGACAAACCAGCAGGCATATCAGGCGTTGAAAGCCGTCGACCGCGTTGTAAACATCAAGGCACGCGTCGTGGGACTTTTCAGCGTCTCCAACAGCGATACCGCTAATTATTGGCATGGCAGGAGCTTCACGGTCGGCACAGGCACTGCTGGAGCACAACAATATCCTATTTTCACCTTTCTGACCTCTGCCCCGGTCTTGCTCCACTCCTACGACCAGGCGGCGGCGAAAAGCCACATCGATGCCGCGTTCGATGCCTTTGGACCTTTTACTTTTTATTGGTACCATCACCTGGACCCGAACAAAATATCCAGCACACAGCTTGGTGACCTGACCAATCAACTAGCAGGTTTGCAAACCGACCTGGTTAAAGATTATGGAAGCCTTGAAACCAATCCGGTCAACATACCACCAGCGTTGCCCTATCCCTACCTGGCCGGTATCACGCTTTCAGGCAACGTGCTGCATACACAGAACCAACCGAGCACGCTGGAAGCCTTTAGCAGCCGCATCGACCTGGCGCGTATTCCCGTTGTTGTCATCGCCGTACAAATCATCGCGCTCATCCTCTTTTTCGTCGTGATGATGATTGATCTACTGGTAGATCGGCAACAGGATGGCATCGCCGTGCTGCGCAGTCGCGGGGCCAGTGGACAGCAAATCTTCGGGGCGCTATGGACGCAAGGTCTCTGGCTCAGCCTATGCGCGCTAATTATTGGCATGCCGTTAGCCTTGCTCGCCGTCTACCTCTTCTCAAAAAACACGCTGGATCTCA
Organism: Ktedonobacteraceae bacterium; assembly: GCA_036272735.1. Classification (GTDB taxonomy): domain Bacteria; phylum Chloroflexota; class Ktedonobacteria; order Ktedonobacterales; family Ktedonobacteraceae; genus DATAYF01. The sequence continues at coordinate 8,945 of DATAYF010000427.1, read as the reverse complement.
GCCAGCATAACGCCCTCAACTTTATTACCGATCATCCAGCGCAGACGCTGCTGGCGGTCATTCCGTATGGTCTCGGTATTACCATTGTGGTTATCGTCACTATGGGCCTGGCCCTGCGACGAGCCGTGAGCATGGACATTTTGAGCGTGCGGCGCGAAGCCTCGCGCAATACGAGGCAATCCTTCTGGCAACGGCTTTACCTGGATGTCATCGCTGCCGTGATCGCTCTGGGCGCGTACGCCGTTTCCGCCTATATCACGAGCGCGAGTAGTCAGCTTGACCTGCGCAGCCGCAGCCTCATCGCTACGCCACTGACGCTCGTCACGCCGCTCTTCCTGCTGCTGGCCTGCGCCATTCTCTTTTTGCGGCTCTATCCACTGCTGCTACGGCTGGCGGCGCATCTCGCGGGCCAGGGCCGGGGCGCGGCCTCTATGTTGGCGCTGGCACAGATGTCACGCGCCCCGCGCCAGAGTGTACGCATGATTATGTTATTGACCTTCTCCATTGCCTTCGTCATTTTCGCGCTCACCTTTATCGCTACCCAGGCACAGCACAATAGCGATCTAGCAAACTACGAGGTGGGTGCAGACTTGAGCGGGCACTTCGTAGCACAGCCAGACACCACCTTCACGCAACAAAGCGTGCAAAAGAAGTTGCAGGCGCAGCCCGGTATCAAAAGCGCGTCGGTGGGCGTCAGTGTCCAGGGTTCAGCCGCCGAAGGCAGCGGAGCGATGCTGATGGACGTGCGTGGCGTCGATCCCGCCACCTTCCCCTCAACCGCGTATTGGCCCACACAAGCGTCAAGCCAGCCACTCAGTGCCATCATGCAGCAACTGGTCGCGCAACGTCCTCATGTGCTACCAGACAACGCCGTGCCGGTTTTTGTCGACGCGTTAGCCTGGGACAAGCTCAAACTGCATATGGGCTCGACCTTCGTCATCTCAGCAGACTCAGGACTGCCCACAGATATGACGTGCAAAGTGATTGGTAAAATAGCGCATATTCCAACGGTGAACGATAGTCAGGATACCGTCACGATTGCGGGTGAGACCCCTCCTCCTGGCGGCGTCTTGCTCGATTATCAAAGCTTCGTGAACTATTTTCAACATGCGACCAGGGGCCTCACCGCGGTTGATAATACGCATGCCGAAGCGAACTTCTTCTGGCTGCGCAGTACAGACCCGACCAGTAGCGCGGCCATGACCAACGCCTCGCACGCACTGCAACAACAGAAACTGAACGTTGATCAGTTGAATGATCGTCAGAGCTTGCTTGATGCACTGAACAAAGATCCACTGGCAGTCAACCTCAGCGGAGTACTGATCCTTGGTATCGCCGCAATCTTGCTGCTGGCTGTCATCGGTGATCTGCTCGCCTCGTTGCTCGGTGTGCACACGCGACGCATCAATTTCGCGGTACTACGCGCCCTGGGTACGACCCCCACACAGGTGGCAGGGGTGTTAGCATGGGAACAGGTCATCGTGTACGTCGGCGCGTTAGCCCTGGGATTATTGCTAGGAGCGTTCCTGGCCGTGACCTTGATTCCTAACCTGATCTTTAGCAGTGCCCCATCCATCGGCCTGCTCAGCACCTTGAGCACCACCGAATTTTATGCCCTGCAACATATTCTCGCAACACCTTTGGTAATTTCACCAACGCTGCTACTGACGCTGGCACTGCTGATCGTCGTCTGCGCCGTCAGCCTGGTGCTGATGGTGCAGAGTGTTGCTCGCCCGGCGATGAGCCTGTTGCTACGCTTGAACGATGATTAAAAGCAAGGGAGGGCCGGGGATGCCTTCTCTTGACTGGGTACTTCTGTTCGAGCGCCGCTTGTGCGCGGCATTGTAAAGCAGGGGTGCAGGGGATACAATCCCTTGACTGGGGCCTGGGGCTGTGCCCCAGCATTCTCCCCTTTTCCGCCGCCGCAGGCGGCATAGCAATAATTATAGAAAAGGAAAATAGATGGCTAGCACAACCAAAACGCTGCCACAAAAAAGACCGAGCGCCACCTTGCCATCAACGTTCACGCTGGCAAAATGGCGCTGGCGTCAAAGCGGGTATCTCTTATTTATTATAGGGTTGGGCATGGTAGCAGCGGTGATGATTATTTGTACGATTCCACTTTTTTCTGAAATCACCGCTACATCGGGCTTGCGCAGCACCTTGAAAGCAGCACCAGAGAATAACACGCTACAACTAAACGTTGCCACAGCAGGGCTCTCATCACACGCGCTGCACGACATGCAACAGCAGATCCCACTGTTCCAGGGACCACTACAGCAGTATCTCAATCCGCAGCCGCAGCTTACTATTCAGGTTCCAGGCTCCACGTTGCTTTCACCCAAACCGAGAAAGCAGGGCGATGAAGTACAGCTATTCGGCTCCTCAATTACGCAGGCAGCGACCCATATCGCTCTCGTCACGGGAAGGCTGCCTCAGGAGAACAGTAGCGAACTGGAGACAATGCTCACCCCCGCCAGCGCTGCCAGGATGCACGCCGGAATTGGCACACGCATTACCGTGCAGTTCAGCTTCATGAAGTCAGCCGATGCTAGCGTAGCCAGCACATTTCCCTTGAGCATGCGCGTGGTTGGTTTGTTTCAGCCAACTTCAGCGAACGACACCTTCTGGCAAGGTACCAGCTTTGAGCCGACGCTAGCCAGCGGCTGGAGTATCTATACAGCACTGGTCCCCAACACGGCGTTTTTACACAGCATGGACCAGGTAGCGCAGCATAACGTCATCAATGATGTCTTGCTATTTAATCAGTCATATACCCTTCAATGGTACTATCACATTAATCCGGCACGCATCACCGTCAACAGCCTCGACGACCTTAGCAACCAGATTGCCGGTGTGCAGGCAAGCATCACCAACAAATATGGCAAACTGAACCAGAGCGACCAGGTGTCCGTCACGCCCTCCTACCCGTATCTCCAAAAAGTAGAGATGGCGGGCGCAACGCTCGACACGTCCAATGGGCCGGGGATTTTGAGTCAGTACCGCGCACACATCTCCATAGAGCGCATTCCCGTTGCTATCCTGGCCTTGCAAATCCTGATTCTGGTGCTCATTTTTGTTAGTATGATGGCGGAATTGCTGGTCGAGCGCCAGGCGGACGCCATCGCGGTGCTACGCAGCCGAGGAGCCAGCCGACGGCAGGTCTTTGGGGCGCTTGCCACACAAAGTGTGCTACTCAGTATCATCGCGTTTATCGTCGGGCCAGTGCTGGCCGTCGTGGGCGTGGCCTTGAGCGCCGAGCGCTTTTTGCCTGCCGACAGCCGCGATGCTATTCCAGCATTTTTAAGCAATCCAGGACGCATCATCCAGGATATCTGGTGGTACGCGCTGCTGGCGGCGCTGATCGCGGTGGTGGCGATGGTTCTCTCGCTCATCGGACCGACGCGCATGGATGTACTCGCCATCAGGCGTGAGGCGACCCGTGCGACACGTAAGCCGCTCTGGCAACGGCTCAACCTGGACCTGGTTGCGGCAGTGATCGCACTGGTGGGCTATGGCATCTCGCTTTACGTTGTAAACATCGGCGGCCAGCTTGATGAGCAGACGCGGGCCACTATTTCCACTCCCCTCGTTCTAATTGCCCCCATCTTCCTGCTGATTGCCGGTGTACTGCTCTTTTTACGTATCTTCCCGCTGCTCCTGCGACTGGCCGCGACCATAGCTATGCGTGGCAAAGGGGCCGCCTCGATGCTCGCCCTGGCGCAAATGGCCCGTGCGCCACGCCAGGCCTTGCGCATGATCCTTTTACTTTCGCTGGCAAGCGCCTTTGCCATCTTCACACTCGTCTTCACGGCAACGCAGACGCAACACACCATAGACGCGGCTTCGTACCAGGCAGGAGCCGACTTCAGCGGCGCGATCACCAGCGCGTATACACTGCCAACAAGCAATCAGGTTGGACAGACGGAGGCCGCTTACCAACACCTCCCCGGCGTCAAAGCGAGTAGCGTTGGCTTTACAGCACAGGGCATATCCGCTGGTACCTCGCCAGTCGTACATCTGCAGGTTCAAGCGATTGATAGCAGCACGTTTGCCAGGGTGGGAAGCTGGCCCACAAGCAACAGCCAGGCGCTCGCTTCCGTGATGCAACTGCTGGCGTCACGACACGCGTACGGCATGGCGCAGAAAAAGGTGCCAGTCGTAGTCGACCAGATTACCTGGAACACATTACATCTGCAAACTGGCTCGACATTCAGCATCAACTCGGCGATACCTGGCGCAGACAACCTTACCTACGTGGTTGTTGGCAAGGTCGCGCATATCCCAACCGTCAACGATGCGATCCAGATCAGCAGCCAGCAGGACGTCGAGGGCGGATTGCTCAGCGATTTCCAGACCCTGGAAGATGTCCTGCACGCGACATCATCCACAAGCAACCTGAGCGTGAACCACGCCTGGCTACAAAGTAGCGATAATCCAACAGCGCTGCATCAGTTAAGAATGGCGCTAGTTACAAGCAACCTGCGCCTCATGAATATGCAGGACCGCTGGGCACTGCAAACGGCCATGCAAAGCGATCCGCTTTCGCTAAACCTGGTGGGGGTGTTGGGCCTGGGAGCCTCTACTGCGCTGCTGCTGGCCCTCGTCGGTAGCCTGCTGTCCTCGTGGACCAGCGCCCGCGCCCGGCTCACCAACTTCGCCATATTACGCGCACTTGGCACGGACCCGCGCCAGGTTGTCAGTGTGCTTGTCTGGGAACAAATCATTATGTATGTTACAGCGGTCGTGCTGGGCATTTTGTTTGGCGCGTTGCTGGCCTACACGGTTGTACCAACGCTCACATTTACCAGCGTGCCGGTCGGCGGCAATGCTACGGCCAACTCGACCAGCAGTAGTTTCTTCACACTACAACATGTGTTGCCAGCACACGTCATCATACCGTACTCGTTGGGCATCGCCTTTGTCGTGCTCGTGGTCATTTGCATAATCGCTCTGGGGATGATGATACGCATCGTTTCGCGGCCCGCGATGAGCCAGCTTCTACGGCTGAACGAAGACTAATTATTGATAAAAAAGGAGTGTATATGCATGGCAGGACCGATCATTCTGTGTGATAACCTTGTAAAAATCTATAAAGTAGCTGACCTGGAAGTGGTGGCCTTGCAAGGGCTGGATCTGGAAGTTCCTCAGGGAGAAATGCTGGCAATCGTTGGTGCATCTGGTTCGGGTAAAAGTACGCTGCTTAACATTTTGAGTGGCCTCGATACTCCTAGCGCCGGAGGATGTCACGTCAACGAGACCGATTTGACGCGTTTGACCGACACACAACACCTCAACTACCGCCGCTATATTGTCGGGCAGATCTGGCAGCAGAGCGGGCGTAACCTGCTCCCAGATCTGACGGCTCAGGCCAATGTCGAACTGCCACAGATGCTCAGTGGCGTTGGAGGATCACAAAGGGTCAAGCGAGCCAGGGAGCTTTTGGAGCTTGTCGGCATGCAAGGCAAAGAGCAGAGCAAACCGGAAATGCTTTCTGGTGGTGAGCAACAACGGGCCGCCATTGCGGTAGCGCTGGCGAACAACCCGAAGATTCTATTGGCCGACGAACCTACAGGCGAATTGGACTCGGTAACCGCCCAAGAGATATTTCACCTGTTGCGCACACTCAACAAAGAATTAGGGCTAACCATTATCACCGTTACGCACGATGCAGCCATTGCCGGGGAGGCGGATCGCACCATCGCCATTCGTGACGGACGTACCAGCACCGAAACCGTACGCCGTGAAACTGTATTAGAAACGCTCGCAGAGCATATGCAAGTTGCCAGCGCCATCATTGGCCTGTCGGCCCAGACGCACCGCGAATCGGTGCTCATTGACCGCGCCGGGCGTTTGCAATTGCCCAAAGAGGCCATTGATCTCTTGCCATTTCACGGGCGCGCAGAAGTACGCATCGTCAGTGACCATGTGGAATTGTGGCCGATTGGCGAAATGAACGGGAATGGGAATGGCACGAGAGAGCCACTCACGAGGACACAGGAAGAGAGGCATTAAGGCATGAGTTCGATGCTTGATGTTGCCACCATCGTAGAGGCACAGGGTATCACCCGCGACTATAAGACAGGTGGGGGGGTCGTTCACGCGCTGCGCGGTATTGACCTGCGCATACAGCCGGGCGAATTCGTGACGTTGCGTGGACGCTCTGGCTCCGGCAAGACCACACTGCTCAATATTTTGATCGGATTGGACAATCCTACAGCAGGCAAAATTTTTATCCTGGAACAAGATCTTTCGCATATGAGCGAGACCGCGCGCGCACGCTTGCGCCGTGAGAGCATCGGCATGATGTTCCAGAACGCCCATCTCTTCCCCGCGCTGACGGCCCAGGAAAACGTCGAGGTGCCATTACGGCTGGCACGCACTTCGGCCAAAAAGCGTACAACGCTGGCCCAGGAGGCGCTCGAACGCGTGCAACTGCTCAAGCGCGCCCGGCATCGCGGTATGGAGTTGTCAGGCGGGGAGCAACAGCGTGTGGCCCTTGCCAGGGCATTGGTACATAAGCCTCGTTTCATGATCGCTGATGAGCCAACGGGCAACCTGGACTCGCTCACGGGACGCGAAATCACCCAGATGCTCCGTGATATTTCGCACGAGTATGGCATTGGCATGCTCATCGCAACGCACGATCTGAACGTTGTCAACATCGCTGACCGTGTGCTGCAAATCCAGGATGGGGTTATTGGTGAAGAGCAGGAGTAAATAAACGTAACGCACAATAGATAATAATAACGAGAGGGAAGCAAGCTTCCTCTCTACACTGGGGGAGCGCTAGAGCTGGCCTCTAGCGCTCCCCCAGTGTAGAGGCGCAGCTTGCCTGCGCCTCTACACTGGCTCATGGTAGTTTGCCTATTTTTGTACAACGATTTTGAATGACTCGCCAGGGAGTTGAGCACTGCTGATTTTATAGGTGCCACTCTTGGAGAAGACGAGCAGTTGTTGTTCGTTGGCATCGACTTGAGTGGTGCCCAGTCCCGCAGTGGGTGTACTGGTCAAGGTCAAGTTGCGGTCGGATTGGTTGGAAAGCGTAATGCCTTGCCCGGTCTTGATTGTAACCGTTTTGGTGGTGAAGGCATACTTTTTCACTCCGGCATTGGTGGAATTTGAGGCAAAGTTCACGGTCTGGATCGATGTGGTCCCGCAGGTCGTGCCAGGCGTCGATGCAACCTTGACGGTCAGGATTGCGGCAGGATGTTCATGGCTGGAAAGCTTGAAGATGCCAGCCCGCGGGAACTTCACATGCTCTGTTTCGTTGGGATCAACGACAGCATAGTGCATGCCCGCGTCGGGTTTGGTCATCAGTGTGTATTGTAAACTGCCAGTATTGGCGATGGTAAGCATTTCGCCCATTTTGAGCGAAACGCTCTTCTTTGAGAAGGTATTACTAGTGAGTGATACCTTCACAGGTGGGGTACATGGTACCTGTGTATTGGCGGAACTTTGATTCCCCGTAGAACCAGCAGAACCAGCAGAACCAGCAGAGTTCATGGTTGTTGACCCACACGCGGTAAGCAACGTGATGAGTAGTGGCGCACCAATCAGCGCGCAAAGATGAAGTCTTTTCATCGTTTTCCTTTCTTGCTTCTCAAATAAGGATGTCTTAACATCGTAAAAGGCTTGTGTTTGTTTGTTTTCTCGCAGAACGAGAAGAACGACAAGCTCGATTGGTGTGTAATTACACGCTCGTCAGAGTGGTACATGATGAAACGTTGAGAAAGCCCAGGACACACCAATATCTGAATGCTGATTATACAGTTTGCGCTGCCCTTATCCTACATTTATGCACGAAAGTACTATAAATTTATACATCCAAGCATTATAATGCTTTATGCATCACATTTATAATGCTAAATTAAGAACCCATGCATTCGGCCTCTACCCAAGAGGTCCAGAAGTTTGTATACTATGCAGAGGATTAGTATTCCGCTGCGTGACGAAATTGAGATGGAAATGCTCATAGAACGAGGACTGGAGTCAAGAACCCGGCCGCGTGAACGCGGCGGGCTTGCGTGAGCAAGTCCTACTTGACTAGTCTTGGTCCTGTTACCGGGACTCCGTTCAGAACGCCATGCCACCCTCGAACGCTTGCTCTAATTTGAGGCTCTAGCGCCTGTGATTAAAAGACCGGATGGGTCGGGTCGGTGTTGCAGGCCGAACAAGCGTTTTGAACATTGACGAAGAGCACCGAACATCTGAAAGGATGGAAAACGCTATGTTCGTTTTCATCTGGAATTGTCACGGAACACCACTCATGCCCTGTTCACCACGCAAGGCCCGCTTGCTCTTGAAACAAGGCAAAGCCAAGGTGATCAAAATGGTTCCGTTTACCCTGCAACTCCTGTATGGCAGTAGTGGGTACACGCAGGAGGTGTCGTTTGGCATCGATGCGGGAACACAACGTATCGGGGTCTCAGCCACCACTGAGAAGATGGTTCTGTCTGAGGCAGAGGTAAAGCCACGAACCGATATCCAGGAAGTGCTCGAAACGCGTCAGCAGTTCCGCCGTGCTCGTCGCCAACGCAAGGCGAGATACCGCAAAGCGAGACTTCTTAACCGAAGGAAACCGGAGGGATGGCTCTCGCCGTCTGTCCAACACAAGGTCGATGCCCATGTGAAGACGCTCAGGCTTGTTCACAGCATCCTTCCGATCAGCAGAACCACCATTGAGGTCGCTCAATTCGACATTCAGAAGATTCGTCACCTTGAGATTGAGGGTGAACAGTACCAACAAGGGCCACAACTTGGCTTCTGGAACGTGCGTGAGTATGTCATGTTCCGAGACGGGCATCTCTGCCAGTGGTGCAAGGGAAAATCCAAAGATCAGATATTAAACGTGCATCGCATTGTCCCCCGAAAGAGGGGCGGTGACCGGCCAGACAACCTTATCACCTTGTGCGAAACGTGCCACGATCACGTTCACCGAACGC
>DATAYF010000426.1:0-26164 GCA_036272735.1 Ktedonobacteraceae bacterium | reverse complement strand
CGAGCGCCCCCGGCCCATATTCATCTAGAAAAGATCGTTATTCCACAGATCCCAGTTTCTTGCGTCCCAGTTTGGGTCGTTCGCCGGGCTTTGGCTCCAGGGCAGGCTGCTCAGCAACCAGGCGTAACGCCTCGGCAATGGCTTTTTCCAGCGGCGGATCGACCTTGTTAGCGTAGTCCTGTGGCGCGATATCGACCTCGATGTCGGGATCGGTACCGTAATTTTCCACGTTCCAGCCCACATCTTTGAACCAGAAGGAGAACTCTGGTTGCGTGGTGACCGTGCCATCCACCAGGCGGCGACTGGCGTTAATACCGATCACGCCGCCCCAGGTGCGCTTGCCGATCAACGGTCCCAGCCCCATCAATTTAAAGCTGTGGCTAAAGATATCGCCATCCGAACCCGCATGCTCGTCAGTCAAGGCGACCATAGGGCCACGTGGCGACTCTTGCGGATACGGCTCAGGCTGTCCCCAACGCGGGAAGTCGTAGCCGACACGACGACGCGCCAGCTTTTCCAGCAACAGACCGGAGACGTGGCCGCCACTGTTCCAACGCACATCGACCAGCAGCGCGGGATAGTCGTACTCGCTCAAGAAACTGCGGTGGAACTCGGCAAAACCATTGCCCATCATGTCGGGAATGTGGATGTAGCCAACTTGATTTTGCGTGGACTCGTGCACATAGCGGCGATTCTGCTCCACCCAATCGCGATAGCGAGCCGGGAAGTCGCTATGCGAGGTCTTGACCGCCACGACGTGGGTCTCTTTGGTCTCGGCATCTTCAACGGTTAACTGCACTTCGTTGCCCGCCTGGTTAACTAGAAGTTCCTGCGGAGTGCGCCCGGCTCCCACGCGCTGACCATTGATTGCCAGGATGGCATCTCCCACGGCAACATCGAGGCCGGGGCCGGTCAATGGCGAGGTGGCACGGGTATCGGCGGTATCACCTTTGACGATTTCGGCGATGCGATAGCGCTCCTGCTCGGCATCATACGCCCATTTCACTCCCAGGAAGCCCTGGCGATATTGTGGGCCATGGCGATATTCACCGCCCATTTCATAGGCATGCGAGGTACCAAGCTCGCCCTGTAGCTCCCACAGCAGATCCGACAGTTCGGAACGCGAACTGACCCGATCAATCAGCGGAGCATACTGTGCATACATGGCGCCCCAATCGATGCCCGACATATCTTCAACCCAGAACTGCTCACGTTGCCAACGCCAGGCTTCGGCGAACATCTGACGCCACTCGGCAGCAGGTTGCACCGAGACTTTGACGCGCTGCATATCCAGCCAGCCGCTCTCACGGCCCGGACGATCACCATTCTCATTCTTGGGCGGCTTCTCGCCTGCTTTAAGGACACGCCAGCGGCGACGGGCGCTATACATTAACGTCTTGCCTTCACGTGAAAGGTCGAAATCGGCGACGCCATCAATCAAGCGTTCGGTCTTGTAGTTCTCGAAATCGTACTGATCGATGTAGCCTCTGGGCTGGTTCTGCTCCGAGATGTCGTTGGATGCTGGCTCAAGCGGGAACGCCAGGAACAGCGCCTTGCCCTTGATGCCACGAATCTTGCGATAGCGACCCTCGCCCACAGGAAAAGCCAGCACACGTTCGCTAATACCGTCAAGGTCGATAGACAGCGGCGTCGGCTTATTATCCTCTTGCTCGCCACTCTCCTCAGCCGTCTCACCATCGCTGCTTTCGGGTGTGCTCTGGGCCTTTTTCTTGTCTTTATCCTTGTCTTTATCGCCCGGCGCTTTCGGCTCGGCGATAAAGGGCGAACGCTGGTCGCTATGCAGCAGGATGGCGTATGGCTTCGCGCCGCGTGGGAAGCTCAGGTCGAACTGCAAGCTATCATACGAGGGGCTGAAGATGCGGTTGCCGATAAAGTAGAGGTACTTGCCCTCTGGATCAAAGGCCGGACGAGAATCATCGAGCACCGGATTGGTGACCTGGCGTGTGTCGCCACTTTCGACATTACACAGCTTGATAGCGGTCTTTTGTGACGTGATCGGGGCGCTATAGGCCACCCAATGTCCATCGGGGGACCAGGTCGCGCCATGAATGTGCCCGAAGTCGCTGTGATCGAGCACGCGTGAAGTGCGATCCTCAAGGTTCACCCACACCAACTCGCTACGATGGTTCGTCAAAACGACAGCGTCATCGGTGGGGGACACTTCCAGACCAAGCACACGTCCAAACTCGATAGCGGCCAGCACCTGTGGTTCGCTTGCCTCATCGGGATTGAAGATCACCAGTGCCTCGCGACCTGGAGCATCACACACGGCAACCAGGCGCTTGCCATCGTTGAGCCATTCCAGGAAGCGATAGCGCACGCCATCAAGCTCGCCATGCTGCAACACCGCGCCCTCCCAATTGCCCATCGAAAAGGCTTTGCCACGCGTCGTGACAGCCACGGCATGACCATGGGGATGTAGCGCGTAGGTGTCGAGGTAGGCGGCGGCTGGCACGAACTTGCGGCTGCGTTGAGTGCGCAGGCTCGGTAGCTCAATCGTCAGTTGGCGCGTCTCGTTGGTTTCGGGATCGAACACGTAGAGATCGGCCCCGGCATGGTACACGAGCAGATTGCCATCAGTGGAAAGGTTGCGCGCGTAAAAATCCTCATGATTGGTGTGGCGGCGCACATCTTCACCGTTGGGCGTGCACGAGTAGATGTTGCCGACGCTCTCGTGGTCCGAAAGGAAATAGATGCGCTCACCCACCCAGCACGGATTGGCAACGTTGCCATCCAGGCGCAGCAGGCGTTTGAACGTGCCGCTGCCGTCGGCATCACACCACAGATGGCCCACAGTGCCGCCGCGATAGCGCTTCCAGTACGCAGGTTCGCGCACATTGCGGCCAAGCACGACACCGCCCTGCGGGCCGTGGGATATCGCGTTGGCCGCGCCAAACGGCATCTCACGCGCCATACCACCCTCGGTACTGACCGCGTAGATTACTTCAAAGCGCGGAGAGAACTGATCAGCGTTGGTGGCGTACAGAACTTCTTTGCCATCGGGGGTCCAGCCAAGCACATGGCACGAGCTGGAGTGGAACGTCAAGCGGTGCGCCACACCACCCTCAGCGGGCATAACATAGACCTCGCTCGGCCCCTCCTCACGTCCCACGAAGGCCAACTGTTGACCATCGGGCGAGAAGACGGGGTTGCTGACGGCACCCACGCTCGCCGTCAAACGTTCGGCCCGCCCGCCGCTACTGGCGACCAACCAGAGGTCATCTTCGGAAACGAAAACGATGCGATCTTGAAATATACTGGGGAAACGTATGTATCCTTGAGACGGCATTCTCGTTATGCTCCTTTTCTCTCTTCCTAAAGGACATGCTCAAAAGAGCGCACAATTGCCGGTATGAGATACCGGAGAAAAGTGCTACTTTCACAGGGCTGCATCACGTATTTTACCACAACAAAATAAACAACGTCGATTGCACGGCGGGCAGGGCAAAGCCTGTCTGCTGCTCGCTGCCAAATTACACGAAAATTTTATTGTTCAGTATTTCATATATAGAAATTCTTGCGTTAACAATCGTCTTTTTTCGTGGTATGGTGTATATACACTTAAAGCCATGACAGCAATGACACCAATGAAGGAGGAAAAGCAAAATGGCTAGCAATAGATGTGTTGTCTATGTAGGCAAAGGAAATGTTCGCGTCGAAACGATAGACTATCCGAAACTAGAGCTGCCAGCCCAGCACCGCAAATGTAATCACGGGGTTATTCTTAGAGTTGTATCCACAAACATTTGCGGCAGTGACCAGCACATGGTCCGTGGCCGAACCACCGCGCCCGTAGGCCAGACGCTCGGACATGAAATCACCGGAGAAGTCATCGAAGCAGGGCGCGACGTTGAGTTCATCAAAGTAGGTGATCTCGTCTCGGTCCCGTTCAACATTTCTTGTGGACGTTGTCGCATGTGTAAAGCGGGCCATACCGGCGTGTGCTTGAACGTCAATCCTGAGCGCCCCGGTGCGGCTTATGGATACGTTGACATGGGTGGCTGGGTCGGCGGTCAGGCCGATTACGTGATGGTTCCTTATGCCGACTGGAACCTGCTGAAGTTCCCCGACAAAGATCAGGCCATGGAAAAGATCACGGATCTGACCATGCTCTCCGATATTTTGCCCACCGGATATCATGGAGCAGTTACCGCTGGCGTCACTACAGGCTCGACCGTCTATATTGCTGGTGCGGGTCCCGTTGGTCTGGCGAGCGCGGCGGCCTCACAGTTGCTAGGAGCAGCAGTGGTGATCGTTGGCGACATGAATAAGGAGCGTCTGGCCCAGGCGCGCAGCTTCGGTTGCGAAACCGTCGATCTTTCGACGAGCGGCGACCTGACCGACAAAATCGCACAGATCGTCGGTGAGCCAGAGGTGGACGCAGCCGTTGACTGCGTGGGCTTCGAGGCGAAGGGACATGGTCATGGTGCAGCAGAAGCGCCCGCGACCGTGCTCAACGACATCATGAGCGTCACGCGTGTTGCTGGTAAGCTTGGCATCCCTGGCCTGTATGTGACAGGTGATCCTGGCGCGTCCGACGAGAACGCGAAGCATGGTCAGCTCGGCGTACAAATTGGCCTCGGTTGGGCTAAATCCCTGTCTTTCGCCACCGGCCAGTGCCCGGTCATGCGCTACAATCGCCAGTTGATGATGGCAATCCTGAATGATAAGATCCACATTGCCAGGGCAGTGAACGCGACAATCATCAAGCTGGAAGATGCGCCGCAAGGTTACAAGGACTTCGACAAAGGCGTGGCGAAAAAGTTCGTGCTCGACCCGCACAGCCTGGTCAAAGCGAACGCGCGATAAGCAGGTAAACACGAATAATGGGCCTTGTTGCCAGCGGCAGCAAGGCCCATTATTCGTGTTTATGATGACTCACCATAGCGTTCAAACAGATGCCGCCTGCACGGCTTCGAGCAAGCCGCGCATATATCCTGTAGCATAGATACGTCCATGCGTTGTATAGCCAGGGGTATCGTTCGCATCACCCTCCAGCGTAGGCACATGATCGGGTCGCATGGCCCCCTCAAAGCCAATCTCGTGGTAACAGCGCATCGCTTCCAGCATATTGGTTGGTCCATTATCGTGAAACGTCTCAACAAAATGCGTCGGCGTGCCCTCGACGTCGCGAAAATGGACAAAATGAAGCCTTTTTCGCGCGCCAAAATAACGGATGGCCGAGGGAATATCCGCGCCCATTGTCGTAAACGAACCCTGACAGAAGGTGATGCCATGAGACTCGCTTGGAGAGAGGTCGAGCGCACGCTGAAATGCTTCAAAACTGCGAAAAATGCGCGCAATGCCCCGCAGAGGTGAAACCGGTGGATCATCGGGATGAAGCGCGAGTTTTACCTCAGCTCGTTCGGCCACTGGCAGCACGCGTTCGAGAAAATAGGCATAGTCGTCCCAGAGGCGTTCTTCGCTCACCTCGCCAAACTCGGTCAATGGTGCCTTCTGCATAAGCGCGTGATCGTAGCTTAGAACCAGCGCACCGCCCCGACTTCGAGTTGTAGTAGATGTTCGCAGCCAGCCAAAACCAGCCATAAAGTTATAGCACCAGACTGGAATGCCCACTGCCCCCATATTGGTAAGCATTTCACAGATATGCTCAATCTCCTCGTCTCTGCCCGGCAAGCCCAGGCGCACGTGCTCCATGGGTGGCGCACTTTCAATGACGGCGACGTTTAGCCCCGCGTCAGAGAAACGCTGTTTCATACGCAGGAGCGAGAGGAAATCCCAGGAAGAACGCCCTTGCTCTGGTCGCGGAAGCTGCGTCACGGCATCGGTGACCCCCAGTTGGAGAGCCAGCGTCCAGAGCTCAGAGGGTTGCGCTGGGAGGTACCAGGAAAAACGCATGTACTGCTCCTATTCCTGTGTTACAAAGTGAAAGAGCATGCTGTCATAGTGTGCCCCTGAAAATTACAACACGCCAAAACGCCGATATACCTCATCGATTGGAATACCTGCAGCAATCTGCTCACGTTCGGCGTTCTCTTTGGCGAAGGTCTCTTCAACGCGCAACAACACTTCATCGACCAATTCACGAGGAATGAGCTGCACGCCATCGTTGTCGCCAAAGATAAAGTCGCCAGCACGTACCTTGACGTAATGGGTCATGTGGCCCGGAAGATAGATTGGCTCGTTCACCTCGGTGATGCTCCATCCCCCGAAGGCGTTGGGGCGTGTACCAAAACTAAAAATGGGAAAGTCGGGCATCTTGAGTACATACTGGGTATCGCGACAATTGCCTGCCAGCAGCATACCCCGGCAGCCATGAGCATAAGCAAGCTGGCAGCTCATTTCACCAAAATGGGCGGGCTGCATGTCTCCTCCACAATCGAAGCAGAGGATCGTGCCGTTTTCAAACTCACTGACGGCACGCATCATACGTTTTTGGGGATGCCCTCCCTCGGCTTCCCATTTGCGCTCACGGGCCTGGCGCTCCTCTGATGTTGTGGCATCAACCAGCGAGTGCAGCTTGATAGGAAGCGCACAGCCGACCAGTTGCATGCCCTGGCGCAAGGGCTTAAATTGGCTGGAAAGGATGGTATCTCGTACTCCGAGCTGCTGCAAAGCGTCGGAGACGCTGCCGCCATACCCGGCTGTGCGAAAGCGTTCAATGCGTTCAAGATTAGTAATCGAGAGGTGACGGATAGTAGAATCTGACATTTAACCCCTTCTTCCTTGAAATCAACGACATTGGTAGCTGGCTATTCAGCCTGACGATGCATACGTTGTTTATTAAAAAGCATCGATGTTGGGAACGTTCCCATAACACAATAATAGATGGGAGTGTTTGCATTTGTCAAGATAAAGATGGAATTGTAAGTTCTCTCATTTCCTGTACTATCCTCGTTCAACACGAGCATTTTCTTGTTTAATAAAAATTTGCTTGATTTATCCCTTGACATGGGAACGTTCCCATGCTATGCTCATTGCAACGAAATCATTTCCTCGCTATTTTACTAAAGAGAGAATGGCCATCAAAGGTGATGATCTATGAAGAAGCTCACGATCCTGGACATTGCTCGTCTGGCTGGTGTATCGAAATCCACCGTTTCACGTGTGTTGAATCAACAGGCGCGTGTTGACCCGGAGACGCGACAACGTGTTCTGCGCGTAATCGAAGAGCATAATTTTGCGCCCAGTTTGAACGCGAAAGGGCTGAAAGGGCAGAGCCAACTGATCGGAATGCTCGTGCCCGCTCTCACATGGTCGTTAGTCGTGGAAATTATTCAGGGGATTGCCCAGGTAGTTGAAAACAGCGCGTACGAAACCATCCTCTACAATTTTTCAATATTCAAAGACTTTGGCAGTGTGGTTGATCGTGTGGTTGAAAGCAAACTGACGGCGGGATTGCTGGCCATGCTGCATAAGCAATCGCCAGCCCACTTGATCGAACTGCACCAGCAAGGGGTACCGGTCGTGCTGGTCAATACTATTGGACTGCGGACAGACCTTCCCCTGGTAGTGGCTGACAACTATGGGGGCGCGTATCAGGCAGTACATTACCTCATCAGCCTGGGGCACAGGCGCATCGGCTATATTAATGGACCAAATGAGTTTCCTTACTCCCATGACCGTTATCATGGCTACTGCGATGCACTGAAGGACGCAGGGCTAAGTCCTGATCCCATACTACTTCAACAGGGCCAATGCGAGATCACCAGTGGTCGGAGGTGTGCTGAAGCGCTCCTGAGTTTGAATGAGCCGCCTACTGCTATTTTTAGCGCCAACGACGATATGGCGTATGGGGTCCTGGACGTTGCGAAGATGCGCGGTCTGCGCATTCCAGACGATCTCTCGATCGTCGGCTTTGACGACATCGCACCATCAGCCAGCACTCATCCCGCGCTCACAACTATTCATCAGCCATTTCGTGAGATGGGCCAGTGTGCAGTAGAACTGCTGCTGTCCTTACTCGATCCTCAATATACCTTTTCCGAAGAATGGAAAAAATTCGCTATTAATTACCAACCCGCGTCGTCGACTTCTGTGGGGAAGAAGGGGGGGACGCTTATGCAGATTCAGTTACCTACAACCCTTGTTGTGCGTGAATCCTGCGGCGTTGCCCCATTAGTTTCCCAAAGCCCGACCGTATTATAATAGACCTTTGCCACGAGTGCTTAGAGTGCTTAGAGTGCTTATGCCTGCTACGCTAAAAAGCGCTCATATGGATGTGTTTTCGTCAGGTTGTCTTTATGTCGGCTCCATGTATGCAACTGGTTGCAACGATGCCTGGCCTCTAGTTGCCCAAAAAGAGGCCAGATTGCACGAAAGGAGGGATACCTTCAACGAAGAATGGTTTCACCGGTCTATTTTTTCATCGTATCATCTTAACTCCAGTCGAGAGGAGCACACACAATGAACCTATCCTCTATGCGTCGACGCGAATTTCTGCAAACTGCGGCAGCGACTGTTGGTGCAACTGCGCTAGGAAGCGCACTCGCTGCCTGTGGTGGGCCAGGTGCGTCCGTTCCAGCGGGTACCATTACGCTGGCATACTGGGACTGGTGGCAGAGCCAGGCCCCCTGGGTTGACAACGAGATTAAACTCTTCCAGCAAGCTCATCCTAAGATCCGCATTACGAAAACCACGCAGCTTTCTGCCAACTACACGAACCTCTTTTCCCTGGCCGCGAAAAGCAATAAGCTGCCGGATGTAGCAATGATCCCGGGCACCATCAGCTTACCGCAGCAGATAAATTCGGGCTGGTTCATGCCTGTAGATAAATGGGCCAATACATCCTGGCAAGCCCAATTTCCCAAGGGGAACTTCTACGAGGGCAGTGATATGTTCAACGGGAAGATTTACAGCGCTCCGCAAACCACCGGTGGTGCAACGTTTCAGCTCTACATCAATCACAACGTTTTCAAGCAGGCCGGTCTTACCAACGCCGATGGCAGTGTCCAATTGCCAAAGACGTGGGATGACGTAACCCACGCTGCGGAGGCCATTGTGAAGAAGAGCGGTGGCTCGGTCTATGGTCTGGGCCTTGGCAATAGCACCACCCCGCTGCTTCCATGGTGGATGGAGGTTTTTACACGCGGGGCCGGTTCACCCTGTAACGCTAGCACACCAGATTACCGCACCGGGAAATGGACCTTTGGCACTGATCGCAATTACCTGGACTTTATTCAACTGTTGCTGGAATGGAAACAGAAGGGATACATCTATCCCAACGCCATCAGCGCTACCGACGAGGCGGCCCGTGCTGCTTTCTCACGGGGGCAATTTGGTATGACGGTTGGCGGCGTCTGGAACCAGGCTGAATGGACGACCAACACCTTCACCGACTATAGCCTGGTCGGGCTTGTTGCGCCCACGCAGCAAATGCAGGGGTACTACTACAAAGCGCCCGGTGGTGTCTGGCTTGGCATCTCAAACCACACGCAGCATGCCGACGAGGCCTGGGCCTGGTTCGACTGGATGTATAGCCCGGCAGCCGGAAAACGCTGGGTCCAGATGGGAGAAGATCTCTCTGTCTTCCCTCAGAATGACGATCCCAGCCTGGTCAAGTTCGCACCTTTTGCCCAGTATGTGGCTGCCGCATCACTCAGCCTGAATGGCCCTTCTCCCGCCATACACAATCCGCAGACCTCAAAGGTCGTGCAGGCAACCGTGGCAAAGGATATCAATTCGACGATGGTTGGCGCCTATACCGGCCAGATCCAGGACATCCAGAGTGCCCTATCGGAGACGGCTGGTCGCTACCAGCAGGCATTGACCACTGGCATTACGCAGGCGGTTCAGCAAGGTGCCAAAGTGAGTATCAACGATTACATCTTCCCCGACTGGGATATCACGAAGCCCTATACTACGAAGCCGAATAGCTAGCGTGGAAGGGCGGCGCAGCAGCGGTGGCGCTGCTGCGCCACAATCGCGATCAATAGTCGAGCTAAGAGTAAGCTACCTGCGAAAGGAGCAGCCCTGCTTATGCAAGTATCGATACCGAAACAAGAAACACCAACCAGAGTGAGCCCTTCACCCAGAAAGCCGGGACTGAGGCGCAGGATACGCACTAACATCTGGTCCTATTTATATCTGGCCCCTATGCTTTTACTTGTGCTGGTTTTTGTGATTTACCCAATTTTCGCATCGCTGGGTTATACGCTTTATCAATGGAATGGCATTGGGGATCCGACCTTATTTGTTGGCCTGGCAAATTTTCAGCAGGTGATGCACGATTCGCTATTCTGGAGTTCCTTCCTGCACACGTTTATCTACACAGCGGTGCTGATTCCCGTGCAACTGCTCCTGGCCCTGATTCTCGCCCTGGTGCTGAACAATCCAAAGCTGCATTTTGCTACATTTTACCGCTCGGTCTATTTCATTCCAGTGGTGACCTCGGCAGCGGTGGTAGGGGTTGTGGTGCAGTTGATTCTCAGTAATTTTGGCAACAACCTGGATCGCATGCTTATCAACGCACATCTGATGCATAGCTACGTTGACTGGCTAGGAGATTCGCACTCTGCCCTGGGCGTCATTATCGTGGTGGGCATATGGCAAACGCTCGGCTATAATCTGATCTATTTTCTGGCCGCGCTGCAAACCATCCCCGTCGAACTGTACGAAGCCGCGCAAATCGATGGAGCCAATGCCATTGCTCGTTTTTTTCGCATTACTATCCCGATGCTGCGCACTATTGGCTTAGTTATCCTGTTGTTAGCTATTCTCGGCAGCCTGCAAGTTTTTGACCTGGTTCAGGTCCTGACGGGCGGGGGACCTGACTTTTCGACAGAGGTCGTCAATACCTACATTTTCCACGAGGCCTTCGGTACATTCGCCGCCGGCTCACAGCCAAACGTTGGCTTTGCCTCAGCAGCCTCGTTTTTCTACGGTATTGTCCTGCTTGTACTGGCTGGTATACAGGCGTTAGTTTTCCGTGCCGCCACTCGCCGTCGTGCAGAAACCGTGTAGGTTCGACGCGTTCGGATCGCTGTCATGAGAGATTAGGAGTATGCAAAATTATGGCGATAATCGCTTCATCATCTCCCGGCACGTCTTCGCGCCGCGTTAAGCCGGGTTTGAAACTTCGACGTTTGCCGGTCCACATCGTCCTGCTTGCTGGCGGTTTGATCTGGGTCTTTCCCTTCTTATGGATGCTGGGAAGCTCCCTCAAAAGCCCCGCCGGTTTCTTTAACGAGGGTCTGAACATCATACCCAAAGAGTTCGTCTGGTCCAACTACATCAACGCCTGGAACGTGGGCTCCTTTGGACAATACTTCTTCAATACGGTTTTTGTGACTGTGAGCACGGTCATCTTAACGCTGGTGTTCTCTGCTATGGCGGGTTACACGTTAGCACGCGGGAAATTTCCTGGCAAAGCCGCCATCCTTGGGGCGATCGCAATCACACTTTTCTTGCCGCATGGCTACACCATTATTCCGGTTTATGACCTGATCCAACGCCTGGGTCTGATCGACTCGCCGCTGATTGCGATTATCCTCGTGCAGACGGGTGGGAGCCTGGTTTTTTCAACGTTTCTGCTCATGGGCTATTTCAATACGATTGATCGTGAACTGGAAGAAGCCGCCGTGATCGACGGTGCTGGTTTTAATCAGCTTTTCTGGCGTGTGATGTTTCCCCTGGCGACTCCCATGCTGGCAACGGTTGGGCTATTCTCGTTTATCGGTGCCTGGAACGACTTCTTTGTACCGCTGGTCTTCACCTTTGCCCAACCTGCGATGCGCACCCTCTCGGTCGGCATGTACGCGTTCGTAGGGGAAAACTCGACTAACTGGACCTATCTGTGTGCTGGAGCAGTGATCACACTGGCACCGATCATGCTGGTCTTTGTGTTCTTGCAACGCTACTTTATCAGTGCGATTGCAGGTGCTATCAAGGGATAGTGGCCTGGTACGCTTTTTAACACATCTTATTCTGCACCTTTGCTTAAAGAGGGATGCTACTGTATGACTGAAACAAAAATCAATGTCGGGGTGATCGGCTGCGGCGTTGTCAGCACCGATTACTTCAAGGTCCTGCCACAATTTTCGGTGCTCGATATCGTTGCCTGTGCTGATCTCAATCGTGAGCGAGCAGAGACGCAGGCAGCCCACTATCATATTCCCAGGGTCTGTAGCCCCGAAGAGATCCTGGCCGACCCACAGATTGATATTGTGGTGAATCTGACGACGCCGGGAGCGCACGCCAAGATTGGTATGGCGACACTACAAGCTGGCAAATCTCTGTACACAGAAAAGCCGCTGACGGTCAGTCGCGAGGAGGCCAGGCAATTGCTGGAGACTGCGCAGGCTCGCGGCGTGCTGGTCGGCTGCGCTCCCGATACCTTTCTCGGAACGCCGCTTCAGACCTGCCGCAAGCTGATCGACGACGGAGAGATTGGTCAGCCTATCGCGGTCTCTGCTTGTATGATGACGCATGGACCAGAGAATTGGCATCCCGACCCCGCTTTTTATTACCAGCCAGGAGGCGGGCCAATGTTTGATATGGGTCCCTACTATTTGACTGCACTGGTGAGCTTACTGGGACCGGTTCGCCGGGTAATGGGCGCGACGAAAACGACCTACCCCGAGCGCGTGATTACGAGCCAGCCTAACTCCGGGGTAAAAATCAACGTGCAGACCCCGACCCATGTTGCCGGGATTATCGATTTTGCTTCCGGCGTAATTGGGACGATCACGACCAGTTTCGAGGTCTGGGCCAGCGAGATCCCAGCAATCGAGATCTACGGTACGGAAGGCACGTTGAGTATCCCCAACCCGAGCTATTTTGCCGGTCCCATTCGTAGCAGGGGCAGTCGCAGTCCTGAATGGCATACGCTTCCCTTGACGTCTAGTTGCCATGTCGAGGGGCGTGGCCTGGGCATTGTTGATATGGCTCATAGTTTGCGTTCAGGGCACCCTCATCGTGCAAGTGGCGCACTGGCCTATCACGTACTCGATAGTATGCATGCATTCCACGAGGCTGCACTCAAAGGAAGTTATGTTGAACTGAATAGCGCCTGCGACCGTCCCGAGCCGCTGGTCATGGAGGAACTCGCATGAAAATCACCGATATTCGTACCGCCATTATTGAGGCAAATTTCCCCTGGAACCTTATTCGCATCTACACCGACACTGGTCTGGTAGGGCTGGGCGAGGCCTATTGGGGTCCGGGCATCATGGATGTCATAGCTCATTTAACCCCGCGCCTTGTGGGAAAGGATCCATTGGAGGTAGATAAACTCTGGACGTACATGATGAACGTGATGTCCGGTCCCGGCTCGGTTGCGGGGGCGACGGTCGCCGCGATTAGTGGGATTGAGATTGCACTGCTCGATCTTGTAGGGAAACAGCTCAAAACGCCCGTGTACCAATTGCTTGGCGGCAAGTTCCGCGACCGAGTCCATGTGTACGCCGACTCGCATGCTCCGGATATGGCCGACTCTGCGGCATGGCAGGCACGCGCGCTGCAAGTGCGAGAACGGGGCTTCGACGCGCTGAAATTCGATCTCGATAGCCTGGTCTTCGATCTGCAAACGGATGGCTACAACCGCACGTTGTCTAATCAGGCGATCCGGCGCATGGTAGACAGGGTACTGGCAGTGACGGAAGTGCTGGGGCCCGATATCGACCTGGCGCTGGATTGCCACTGGTCTTACAACGTCACCGATGCCATTTGTGTAGCGCAGGCGTTGGAACCGTTTTCCTTGCTCTGGCTGGAAGATCCCACGCCGCCTGATAACGTCGACGCCCTGGCTCGTGTCTCTGCCGCGACACGTACACCGATCTGCACAGGCGAAAATCTCTATACCCGGCATGGTTTCCGACCTTTGATCGAGAAAGGGGCTTGCCGGATTATCCAGCCAGATATTCCTCGCTGCGGCGGATTGCTAGAAAGCAAACGGATCGCGGATCTGGCGGATATGTATTACATTCCCTTCGCGGCCCACAACGTTTGCAGTCCGGTCGGCACGCTGGCCTGCGCGCACGTCTGCGCGGCGATTCGGACCTTCACCATGCTAGAGTTTCATTCGCAGGATGTTACCTGGTGGGACGCAATGGTTGGTCGCGAGGACGATCCACTCATCAAAAACAGCTACCTGGCGCTCAGCGATCAACCAGGATTGGGTGTTGAGTTGAACGACACGGTATGCCGCAAACATGTCCGGCCCGGCACCACCTATTTTGGCGAAGCCGTATAGATATATCCGGAAATTTATGCTGATGTACCTGGAGGTACTCTAAGGAAGGAGCTACACATCAATGAAGAGCAAGTACAGGCACGTTACAAGGCTCATGGTTTTCGCATTACTCGTCGTCGCTTTAGGTTTCTCATTCATGGGTTCAACGAAAGGAGCGGCAGCTCAGAGCGCTAGTGCACACAAAGAAACTGCCCAGAGCGCCAGTTCCATTACTGGCTTGCATGTCTCGCACAATCACATCGTCAATGATGCTGGACAGACGGTTCGTCTGCTCGGAGCAGCACTGTCAGGAACAGAATATGCCTGTGTGTCTAACGGAACCGGCTTCGGCGTGTTTGATGGTCCGCATGACGCTACCGCCGTTGATGCCATGGCAAGCTGGCATATTAACGCGGTACGGATATCATTAAACGAAGACTGCTGGCTTGACATCAATGGCGCACCGGTTCAGTTTTCCGGTACGACATACCAGCAGGCAATAGTCAAGTACGTCAATTTGCTGAATTCCAAAGGCATGATGGCGATTCTGGACTTGCACTGGAATGCCTCAGGAACCACGCTTGCAACCGGCCAGCAAACGATGGCGGACGCGGATCACGCGCCAGCTTTCTGGACATCTGTTGCCAACACCTTCAAGAACAACTCATCGGTGCTCTTTGACCTGTACAACGAGCCACATCCACAGAACTGGGACTGCTGGCTAAACGGTAGCACGGCGGCTAACGCGGCCCCCTGCCAGGATGTGAATTTTGCTGTAGCAGGTATGCAAGCCCTCGTCAATACTGTGCGTGCCACAGGAGCAAACAATATTCTTATGTTAGGTGGACTGGCCTGGGCAAACAACCTGTCGCAGTGGCTTAAGTATGAGCCGAACGACCCGCAGCACAATCTGGCCGCCTCTTTCCACCTCTACAACTTCAATGCCTGCTCAAATCAGAGCTGCTGGAACAGCCAGATTGCCCCGGTGGCAGCGCAAGTGCCCATTGTGACCGGAGAGTTGGGAGAGAACGACTGTAATCAGGCGTTCGTTGATGATGCCATGAACTGGTTCGATCAGCATGGGATGAGCTATACAGGATGGGCCTGGAAACCGTACGGTTGTGGTTTCCCCTCCCTGATCCTCAATTACGACGGCACACCCAGCGAGTTTGGTATGGGGGTAAAGAATCGCCTTACTGCTCTCGCCCTTGCCGGACTGGAAGCCTCTGGTAACGTTTCTCACTTTACCGGGTCATACGTTGGTGGAGAAAAGGTGACGTTCAAGCACACAGTGCCGCTGAAGGGCCTGACGCTTACCATCACCATCCAGAAAGATCCTGGTATGACATACCTGGCTGCATACGATGTTACTGGCGGCAGAGCATTGCGGGTTTCACATACCGAGACCGCGACGCAGATTATCTATACCTTTCAACAAGCCGCCGGTACAGTCTTGCAACCAGGCAAGGTTGTTCCTGAAACTGCCACGGCTCTCTATCGTGCACAGGGTGGCTCTGTCCATTCCGCCATGCATGATACGTTCGTGCTCAGTGCTATGACGCTCGATGGTCAGACGGTCACCGACCAGGGAACCATTGATGGGCCAGCAGCACCTTTTGGGCAGCCGTAACAACGGAAAAGCAGATGGTGCAGGAGGGGTGCTAGCGTGCCCCCCTGCCATTTCACCTTCGAAGGAGTATTCTCATGACTACCCACTTTGCCCATGAAACGTCTTCGGCAGAAGAGGATAGGCCATGATGAACATCGGTATCGTTGATACCGATGTTCATCACGGCCTATCCTCTTCATCTGACCTCCTGCCCTATCTTCCGCAGGTTTATCAAGAGCGATTGCTTGATTATGGTTTCAGTAGTGGTCTAAACCATGCCAACAACGGAGGATGGCGCGGCTACCGGGCTGATCTCTTTGGGGAGAAAAAAATGTCGCCAGCGCTGGGTGTGACGACATCAAACGTCGAAGAGACGCGCAAGCACTTATTCGACGATTGTGGCATTGCTCTCGCCTTACTTTTAACCCGCATCGTCTGCGCGTGAAAAGCTATAAAGTCTCGGTTGAGGAGCCTGATCCATCAATAGAAACCTTTCCTATCGAAATTGAGCAGGAAATTATTTTTCTGCATATAGGATAAGAGAAAGATAACGCCTCATGAATACAATCAAAGGGCAGACCCAGGCGAACATCAATTAATCGGATGCTCTGATCCTATTTCTTCTGCAAGTAACGCAATGCAACCAGAATATAGGCTCGCGCAGCTTGTAGTACATCAGCGATACGCACTCGCTCATCCGGCATATGGGCAACATGAACGTTTCCTGGCCCCAAGAGCAGGGCTGGTATATTCCCAAAGTTGACAAGCAGGCGTAAATCCGTACCGGCGGAAAAGCCCTTAATTTCAGGAAACTGACCGGTCACATCTTGCATACATTGTCCGCAGCATTGCACCAGGGGATGATCTATGGGAATTTCTCCGCTCTCGAACTGCCCGCCAGTCCAAACGATCTCCAGGGGGTGCTCTTTGAGCCAGGGATCGGCCTCGGCCAGGCTATACAGCGTTTTCTCAAACTGCTCACGCACCGTTTGGCATTGCTCTCCCATGGCCACCCCGATGCGCCCCTCGAAGATCAGCTCTTCTGGTACTGAGGAGGACCAGTTGCCAGCCTGCACACGTCCGATGCTGAGCGGATAAGGAAGCTTCAGTTTTCCAAGGAGTGGATGCGTAACAGCACTGTTGCGCTCTTGCTCCAGTTGGATCAACGCGCGATGTATCTCCAGATATTTCTCTACTGCACTGACTCCTTCCAGGCGAACGCAAGCATGAGCAGATTTACCAGGCACGCGTACGAGGAAGGTAAGGGCACCAGCGTGAGCGGGCACCAGTTTGAGGTCTGTTGGCTCACAAATGACCGCAGCATCTCCTGTATGTCCACGCAGCAGAGTAGCAAAGGTACCTACGCCGCCATCTTCCTCACCAATAACGCTTTGTAGCATCAATGAGCCAGGTAATGCAATGCGGGAATCTTTGATCGCTTTAATCGCATATAGCGCAGCGATCAGTCCGCCCTTCATATCGCAAGCACCACGCCCATAAATAAATTTTCCATCCTGCACTGCGCCCCAGGGATCATAAGACCAGCGAGCACGCTCGCCTTCAGGAACGACATCAATATGCCCATTGAAAATCAGGCACTTGCCGACTGCTCCATTCCCTTGCCATGTTCCAACAAGACCCAATGCCTCGTGATGGCTCCGATCTACTTCCATGCCAGGAAAAGCAGCGTGTCGCTGAAGCTCTGCAACATCAATGGTCCACAAATCTACGTCCAAATCCAGTTCTTGCATCTGCTTTCCCAGCCAGTGCTGTGCATCAGCTTCATATCCAGTCACACTGGGAATGCGCAAAAGCTCACGGAACGCCCGTATAAGCCCATCCTCATCTAATGAAGAGAGGGTTTTTTGTTCAATATCGGTCGATACCATTTGCGCTACCTTTTTATGCACAAACTACAATTTATGATCTTTCGCGTGAAGGTGGAGTAAAGCGTGGCTTGCGCTTCTCAAGGAAGGCGTTCATGCCTTCTTGCGCATCGGGAATTTGTGAGGAGGAGGCCATGACTTCAAGCGCGTAGTTGTACGCCTGCTCTTGCGGCAGATCGATCTGTGCATAATAGGCTTGCTTGCCTACGCCCTTCGAAAGGAAGCTCCCACGCGTCGCCGACACCAACAGGTGTTGCGTTGTTGGTACGAGATCTTCAGGAGACACGACCGTATTCACCAGCCCCCACTGAGCAGCGGTATAAGCATCGATAGACTCGCCCGTCAACAACATCTGTAAGGCACGCTTGCGCCCAATGTTACGGCTCACAGCCACCATCGGCGTTGTACAGAACCAGCCGCCCTTGCCGCCGGGAGTAGCGAACGAGGCTTCAGTCGAGGCCACAGCCAGGTCACACGTCGCCACCAACTGGCAACCGGCGGCGGTGGCTACCGCGTGCACGCGCGCCAGAACCGGCTGAGGAATTTCCTGAATCGTATTCATGAGCGTGGTACAGACCTTCAGCAGCTTGCGCATCGCCACAATATCCTGCCCCACCATGTCCGCGAAATCGTGCCCGGCGCAGAAGGCCGGTCCGTTGGCCGCCAAAATAACGCCCAGCGCGTTGCTGTCGCCCACGCGGCGAAACGCATCGGTAAGCTCCTGCATATGCTTGAGTGATAACGCATTCCGTCGCTGAGGATGATTCATGGTAATCGTCGCGTATTCATCCTGGTAGGCCAGGGTAATCAGCTCATAAGAGGACATCGCATCAGCTCCTTTCGCATCGTGCATATTACGGGTATCACACACCCTATGTATACCACAAATTCACGCACGATGGAGACAGCAGAAGAAAGTCCCCAATGTGGGATGCACTCTCTCCCAGCACAAGCCGCGTCGTGGCGAGCACATTGGACTCGCGTGATCCCGTTGTTTGCCTTCTCAGAAGACATCCGTAGGACCATCTCCACGACTCATGCTACCCGGTTGGTGAACATGACCCTACGCAAGGTGACGCGCAACCATCGCATTTTTCCCTCAGATGAGGCCGTGTACAAGGTCGTCGCGCCTTTCCATGCGCAATCTTGGAAGGCAAGTGGACCATGCCGATTCACAACTGGAAGCCCGCTTTGAATCGCTTCGCCATTGAATGTGCGGGACGGTTTCCTGGTGCATAATCAAACTGATCTTTTCGAGGAAACGAGGAGCATAAGCGAGGCAGAGCACACAAAGCGGATGGAAAATGACCTCTTTTCGTGCTATGGTCAAGAGAACAAGATGGACAGCTACGTACGGATGAAAGGAGAACGCTATGGACAAGATGGACAAGATGGACAAGACCACGTTCATGAACACACTTCAGGAGACACGAGCGCAATGGGAGGAGCTGCTGGCACAGGTTGAGGAGGAGCGCATGCTCCAGCCAGGGGCAACAGGCAAGTGGTCAGTGAAAGATGTCATCGCGCATGTGATGTCGGGTGAGCGTGAGATGGTGCCGATCATGCACACACATGTGGTGGCTGGTTCTGAGCTGTGGAATCTCTCTGATGACGAGCGCAACGAGATCGTGTACCAGCAGAACCGGGAGCGCCCGTTGCAGGAGATCCTGAGCGAAGAGCAGCAAGCCTACGCCGATCTGCTGGCAGCGGCACAGACGCTCAGCGACGATGACCTCAACGACCCCCATCACTTCCAACACATGCCGGAAGAGTGGGTACCCTGGCAACTCTTCGCGGGCGACTCGTTTAAGCACTACCAGGATCACATGCCCGCTCTGCGCGCATGGGTGACACACAGCTAGGAGCGCTCAATGAGAAGGAGATACTGGACGTTTCCCTTTTCCTAAAATGATGTTGAGCGTGCATGAAATGATTGCAGGCTACTTACACAACAGACTTGACAGACCCTACATTGGGGAGTGGTTATACTGGTGGGGGTTCTGATTCGCACACGCAAGCAGCGGTGTGGACCGGTGATACGATGCAGA
The DNA here is from genome assembly GCA_036272735.1 of Ktedonobacteraceae bacterium. Taxonomy (GTDB): domain Bacteria; phylum Chloroflexota; class Ktedonobacteria; order Ktedonobacterales; family Ktedonobacteraceae; genus DATAYF01. Next base: position 6,469 of record DATAYF010000426.1, on the reverse strand, counting down.
ATAATATCTTCTGCGCCGGGCAATCGACGTATGTGTACTACAGTAACAATGCGGTCCTCGCCAATGGCAATGGCTCTACATTTGGAAGCATTAATACTTGGGAGGGTGGAGCGGTTTGTTACACTATGGTACTGCCTTAGGCTAAAATAAGAAGAAAGAGACGTACTTGCGCCTCATGTCTTACGGTTTCTGTGCGAGAGGGGAGTGCGCTGTGCGAGATGTTTCGCCAAACGCTTCTCAGTATCCTCTCCTCTCGCGTTTCTTCTCTCTACCGATGGCTTCGTAGGAAGCTGGAGATCCATTTCCAGCCCCCAAACCAGTTTTCGATACAGGTGCACCTTATCTAGAAAGGGGTGAGCTATCAGTTCAGTCTTCCATAGTCGTACCGAAGATAAGAGATGGCAAGTAGTGCTTGGCATATCGTGCTTGGCATATCAGCCCTAGTTATTGTCGCGTTTACACTTCTGACGCTCCCCAGTATCGGCCTCTTTTTCCTTCCGAGTTTGCTCCTTGTACTCGGAACATTTGTGTTGTCTTTTCTAACAAGAAGAGTAGCTCTAGGCTAAAGGGTAAATTTGATAATTCGGTTGGTGAGCCGAAAAGATTAGCGGGAACTACTCTACTCACCCTGCACAGCCGCCCAGATCCTTTCGGGGCGCAGCGGCATATCGATGGTTTTGATACCCAAAGGAGCAAGGGCGTCAAGCGCGGCATTGACCAGCGTCGGTGGCGCGGCAAGGCAGCCCGCTTCGCCTGTGCCTTTGACGCCCAGGGGATTATAGGGCGAGGGCGTTTCGATGTGGTCGGTAATGAACATGGGAACTTGCTCGGCGGCTGGCATGGCGTAATCCATGAACGTACCCGCTAGGTTTTGACCCGCTTCGTCGTAGGCAGCCTCCTCGAACAACGCCTGCCCGATGCCCTGCGCAATACTACCATGCAACTGCATATCGGCTGAGTAGGGATTGAGCACGCGTCCACAATCATCGACGGCGACGTAGCGCAAAATGTGGATATCGCCGGTCTCGCTCTCGATCTCAATTACAGCCATGTGGGTGCCCGAAGCGATGGACACGTCGGGCGATGTGAATGAACGCCAGGCGGCGAGTCCTTCGATGGGAACACCATTGGCGGGATTGGGTGGCTCATGCTCAATAAGGCCCGGTTGTTCCTCGACCAGCGTCGCCAGTTCACCCAGCGACACCACGCGATTGGCTACGCCGCGCACACGCACGTTGCCCTGATGCAGTTCCAGATCATCGGGGGCCGCTTCTAGCACATGTGCCGCCACGTTCAGAGCTTTCTGACGCGCGGCTTCGGCGGCGAGATGGACAGCCGAACCGGCCATTTGCGTCACGCGGCTGGCGTACGTGCCAACACTGTAGCCGGGAAGTTGCGTGTCGTTCATGCGCACCTCGATCCGCGAACCAGGTAGGCCAAACACCTGAGCAGCAATCAGCGCAAAGGTTGTAAAATGTCCCTGCCCATTGTGGGCCACGGCATTCTGCACCAGGATGCTCCCATCGCGGCGAATACGCACTGTCGCGGCCTCTTTGGGAGCATTGGGATTGCGAGCGGCCGCGGAATCGCCGGTGGTCTCGATAAACGTCGCGAGCCCAATACCCAACAGTTTGGGATCATGGGCGGCACGGCGCTGCGCTTGCTGCTCGCGCCAGCCGCGATAATCGAGCAGTTCCAAGGCACGATCCAGGGCGGCGGGGTAATTGCCACTATCGTAGATTATACCCGTTGCCGCATGATACGGGAAAGCATCTGCCGGAATAAGATTGCGCCTGCGTACCTCGACGGGATCGAGCCCTAACTCGTGCGCGATACGGTCCATGGTACGCTCCAGTATATAGGTCGCCTCGGGTCGACCAGCGCCGCGATAGGGTGCGGTCGGCACCTTGTTGGTGAAGACGCCGATGACCTCACCTGCCACTGCCTGAACTTGATAGGGACCGCACAGCAGCGGGATGGCAACCGTTGGAATATAGGCCGTGACGCCAGAGAGGAACGCGCCCAGGTCGCCTAGCGTACGCACTTTCAGGCCAAGCAAACGACCATCATTGCGAAACGCCGCCTCGACATAGTTGATCTGGCCGCGCCCGTGCGTCTGTGCTTGCAGGTTCTCGCTGCGATCCTCGACCCACTTCACGGGCCGCCTGTATTGGCACGCCAGAGCAGCGGCAGCGACCTCTTCACCCAGGAAATTCGTCTTCGCGCCAAAGCCACCACCCACCTCGGCGTTGTGCACGTCGATATGTTCGGGAGGTATGTGTAGCGCGTTTGCCAGCACCTCGCGCGCCTGAAAGACTGATTGCGACGAGACCCAGGCGTGCAGTTGTTCGCTGCCTGGCTCGCAATCGAACATGCAGACGCGTGGCTCCATCGAGCTTGGCGCAAGGCGCTGATTGACCAGGCGCAACGTCACGGTACGATCTGCCTGGGCAAAGGCCGCCTGGATATCGCCGCCACCGCCATGCGTGCGAAAAGCCACGTTGGAGCCGAACTCCTCGTAGAGCAAGGGGGCATCGGCTGCTAGCGCCTGATCGGGATCAGCCACAGCATTCAGCGGCTCGTACTCCACGTCGACCAGGTCACGCGCATCCAGGGCCGCGTAGAGGCTTTCAGCCAGCACTACAGCTACAGGATCACCGACGTAGCGCACCTTATCGACGGCCAGTGGTCGCCTGTCTGGCTGCTTGCCACCTTTGGGAACCATGCCACGCATGGGGGCCAGATCGCGTACGAGATCGGAACCAGCGGAGGCCGCGACCACGCCAGGGACGGTCAGCGCGGCCTCGCAGTTGATCGATGTGATGCTGGCATGTGCGTATGGGCTGCGCACGACGACCATGTAGAGGGCAGGTGGTCGACCGGAAGGTGGCCTGAGATCATCCACATAGTTGGCACGCCCGGTAATTAAGCCATAATCTTCTTTCCGTCGTTCCAAACCGGCGGGAATACACTGTTCGTTTATCACAATGCCACCTTTCAATCATATCAGGCAAGTTCCTTATTCCGAACGCCAACGCCACTGCCGTGGCTAGCGCTACAAGTGCTGCGCGCTCAGGCGTTCGGAGCAGCGGTAAACTCCTTATTCCGAACGCCAACGCCACTGCCGTGGCTAGCGCTACAAGTGCTGCGCGCTCAGGCGTTCGGAGCAGCGGTAAGTTCTTTTTTGAAAAAATCTAGCGTGCGTCCCCAACTCTCCTGGCTGGCTTTGACGCTCGGACCCTCGGTATCAAAGGTCAGAAACCCATGACCGACTTCAGAATAGATGGTGAAACCTATGGCTTTGCCAGCTTTTTGGGCAACCGCCTCGTATGCTTTGACGTTCTTGGGACCGACATTGGTATCGTGCGCACCGAAGAAGCCCAGAATGGGGGCATGCAGTTGCGCCACCTCGTCAATCGGGCTATCGGGTTTATTTTTGGAAGGGTGAGCATTAACCGGGAAGCCGTAGTAGACGACGTTGGCCTGCACGCTGGGGACACGCGAGGCGGCGAAGAATGCCAGCGTTCCACCCATGCAAAAACCGATGACGCCAACCTTACGCCCTTCGCTGCTCAGTTTGTCAGCAATGGCCTGCACGTCCGCGATAGAGGTGGGAACACTATGTCTGCTGGACCGCTCCATAGCTGCTTCCATGGATCGTGAGGAGATGGCACCCTCGCGACTGAACAGGTCCGGTACGAACGCGGCAAAACCGGCCTGGGCCAGGCGACGCGCCAGGTCGCGATAGAATGGGCTGGCACCAAAGATGTCATGCGCAACAATAACGGCTGGCGTATGTTCCTGCGGCTTATATCCATAGGTATAGGTGGGGATCGTGCGGCCACTGCCAGGCATTTCAAGTTGCTGTTCCAAATGATCATTATAAGTTACAGAATCATCTACAGGATGACACATGCTGTTTTACCTTGTTTCGTTTTGAAGTTCTATCTTGCTGCATTATGTTATGCTGTTTTGCGAAAAGAAGCGCAATGTAATAGCGCGCAAAGAGCGCAAAGAGCGCGTCATCGTCCCTTTCACAGCATACAACATCACTGTCAAGCGAGGGAGCGCGCAAGCGCAGGCACGTATGATCCTTATTCCGAAGCACAACGACGCTACGCGTCTGGCTCTCGCTCAGTCCTTCGGCAAGGTAGTATATGGTATGTTTACAAATAGTGACAATATGGTATTAATACTGGGGATACGTCTATAATAGTAGTTTCGTTACTACCTTCGCTCCTTAACCGCCAACGCAACATTCGTCGAACAGCATTTTCAGCTCGATAATGCTACAATATAACCGCTGTGTATACAGAGCACACAACTCAACCGTATAAGGAATCAGTACAGTAGCAAAAGTATGGTACAGAGGATTGGCAGCACAATAGGAGGAAGCGTTCATGGCTATAGGAATGAACCAGGGAGCACCGCAATTTCCAGCGATCACGGAGAGTATCGCAGCAACGACGCAAGAGGAAATGGAGCACGCGCTACAAGACCTGCAAGCGCACAAAGACGAGTGGGTACGCGTGTCAGTTCAGCAGCGCATAGCATTATTGGAGCAACTGATCAGCAATTTCGTGGCTGTCGCTCCCCGCTGGGTCACGGCCAGTCTTGAGGCCAAAGGGATGAGCGCTGATGCGAGCATTGCGGGTGAAGAGTGGATGGCGGGCGCATGGCCGGTAGTGAAGAACCTACGCCTGTTGCGTCAAGCGCTGATTGATATTGAAACCTATGGGCGACCGCGTATTCCAGGCCCGGTGAAAACGCTGCCCAATCAGCAGGTAGCCGCGCAAGTATTTCCGCAGACCAGCTATGACCGCCTGTTCTTCAGCGGCATCAGTGCCGAGATTTGGATGCAACCCGGAGTCAGCGCCGAGACCCTCCCACAGACGCAGGCGGTATGCTATCAGAACAAGCAACATGACGGCAAGGTTGCGCTTGTGCTGGGAGCCGGAAACGTCGCCAGCATCGGCCCGATGGATATTTTGTATAAATTGTTCGTCGAAGACCAGGTAGTAATGTATAAAGCCAATCCCGTCAACGCCTACCTTGGCCCGTTGATTGCCGAGAGCTTTCGCGCTCTGGTGGAAGCCGGATACTTGCGCCTTGCTTACGGTGGGGCCGCAGAGGGAGCGTATCTTTGCAATCAGCCGAGCATCGACGAAATTCATATTACCGGCTCAGACAAAACCTTCGATGCCATCGTCTTTGGGAGCGGTACTGAAGGAGCAGAACGCAAGGCACACAATCAACCACTGCTCAGCAAACGTATTACCGGCGAACTCGGCAACGTCAGTCCGGTGATCGTCGTGCCTGGCCCCTGGAACGAAGGCGACATTGCGTACCAGGCGGAGCACATTGCCAGCATGCTCACCAACAACGCTGGCTTCAATTGTAACGCGACCCGCGTGATCATCCAACAAGCATCGTGGTCACAGAGAGAGCCGCTGTTACAGCATATCCGTCAGATCCTGACACAAGTTCCTGCCCGCAAAGCTTACTATCCCGGCGCGCAGGCACGTCAGCAAGCGTTTGTGCAAGCGCATCCCGATGCTGAACAATTTGGCGACGTCGGGAGTGGTGAGCAATTGCCCTGGACGTTGATTGCTGGTGTTGATGCGCAACACCGTGACGATATCTGTTTCACCACCGAAGCTTTTTGTGGGCTCTTCGCGGAAACGGCGCTCGACGTGACCGATACGGCAGCCTATGTAGAGCGAGCGGTTGATTTTTGTAACAACCAGCTTTGGGGTTCGCTCAACGCCACCATCTTGATTCATCCCACCACGTTAAAAGATCCAGCAGTGGCGGCGGCATTGGAACAGGCAGTGGCGAATTTGCGCTATGGCTCAATCGGCGTCAACTATTGGGCTGGTGCCAACTTTGTGCTGGTGGCAACGACGTGGGGTGCGTTCCCCGGCCACGCCATCAATGATATTCAGTCTGGTACTGGTGTCGTACACAATACATCGATGTTCGCGCATGCTCAAAAATCGGTCCTGCGCGCTCCGTTCCGTAGTATGCCCAAACCGCCCTGGTTCGCCTTACAAGGACGTGCTGCCAGCAAGCTCTTCCCCAAAATGGTAGCCTTCGAGGCCGCTCCATCGCCTGCTAAAGTTCCCGCAATGATATGGAGTGCGTTGAAGGGATAACGTCAAAGGCCATCGAGATTTCTAGAGACCAATAGATGGTTCCGCTAGAGTTTTGTAGCCGCGATATTGACGGATATCGAACCTCTTTGCAAAGAGGTTCGATATCCGTCAATATCGCGGCTATGCTTTTTCCTGCATGGATTATTCGCATATATATAATAACGCTTTATGCCGTGATGTATCTTGAGAATAGAGGCGTTCTCGTAATCGCCGCAGAATATGGTGGCCTTGAGGTTGGGTCTGGAAGGGAGGAATATGATGGAATTCGATGATTGGTTTGTCTGTACCTGTGGCTTGCTGCTCCTTGTGGTAGT
>DATAYF010000425.1:0-5286 GCA_036272735.1 Ktedonobacteraceae bacterium | reverse complement strand
GCAATAAAACCTTGCCAGTCCGATCACCGGCCCTGGTGAGTCTACCATGCTGCTCGTTGGCGTCAAGACCGCTACGCTAACTCTTGACGCCGCCTCACAAGCATGGTCAGAGATATGCAGGCCAGTTGTCGGTCAAAAAACAGCCAGGTTTTTCGGCTCGTGAGTGGCAACATTTGTTATTAACAAATTCGGCGCCAAGCGAGCAGTGGCGGCCTGATTTTATCGTAGCGCTATGACGGATTCGGTAGTAACAAAACCTCTTCAAAACTCTGCAGATAACAAGGATGTTGGCTCTCATGTTATTTGCATCTCTCAAGAAACTATATACCATCATAGTTCTTCAAAGGTTGAAAACATTGTCAGATGTGTTTGTGAACCTGATAGCTTTCACTAAGCATAAGCACAATAAAACAGGCCAGCCAGTGATCGACCATGTAGTCGTCACCCGTGGCGTGTGGAAGAGCTACATTCGCATGCGTCAATGCGGCGGTCAGCGCTGGCTCAATTTGTGGGTCTCCAGCAGGAAGGCTCTCAGCTATCCGACGCCAGCACCAGGCACGGCTGGCATTAAGCCCATGCAGATGAGCAATGAAACCATCGCTGGAATCTGAAACGACCGCCGGAGTAAATAGGGTCGCTGGTTTTTCGTCCATAATTCCTGGTAGGAAAGCAGCCAACCAACGAGCAAATCTGTCAGATGGCATAAGTTGCGACATCAGTTCAGCCTCGACCAATGTGGGCGATAGGAAATCCGTCCCCGACGGTTCAAATTGACCAGGATAATCGGTATCGTCATCATACCACCGATGAGCGTTAGCAGTAATGGCTTCGAGCAGTGCAGCATCACCAGCCTGCGCTCGTTCGTGGGCATAGGGCAGTGACCGCGAGAGCCCGAAAGCACTGTTGGAATGTACGCCATGTCGCACTGGATAGGTCGCCTTTGGCAACCAGTTCAAAAAATTATATGTTAACGCTTCGGCAAGTGGAGCAATGTTCGTCGCCCAGCGCCGCGCATCGGGATCATCCCAGGTTATAATCTCATACACCAGTTGTAATGCCTATCCCCAACCATAGGGGCGTTCGCGGCTACCATGCAGTGGATGACCGATGAACACGGCCTCCGCTGCCAACGCCTCAGGGGTGAAGTGTTCATCTAGAGCGGCACGAATCTCTTGTTGGGGCACAATATCGCCAGCACGACGCAGAAGCCGGACCAATAACCAGTGCATTTCTACACAGGAATGCCAATCGAAGCTGCCATAAAAAGCTGGCGATAGCTCACGCGGCCAGTGTGGAAAATCACCTGGTGCCTGCATCACCTGGTGAACAGCGTACGGGAACTCTCGTACGATATTGCTCAATGCCACGCGCACATAATCAGTCGCGTTGGCACGCAATATCGTGTCCCACTTAGTGATACTACCCATAGTTTTGCTCCTCTTACTACACATGTCTGGTATTCACCTGCATCATGCACTGCTTTTCATGGCATTGTCAAGGATTGTGTTGCAGGAAATTTAAAGAAACAAATAAGTATGGAGCGACTCTGCTTGTTCAGTTTAAGCACCCACTCCGAATAGCTTGGCGACCAGCGCAACCTGGCCTCTCACATCCCCTTTGTTCGCCCCTTGGAGCTGTCCTTTCCGCATCATGTTCATCATCTCGAATCCTTGGAGTGTTCGCCAGGCCGTCTCGAACGAGAAGAAACCCATTCCCGGCTTCGTCAAGCGTTGGGGAAAGGTTGGATGAACCGATGGTCTTGTTCGATCAGATGATTGAGATATTTCACCTGTCTCAATTCCACATGTTCAGGCAGGGCTCCAGCGGCTTTCAGGTTGGCAACGGCCTTGGGATAGGCTGCGTTCTTATCGACGTTGATCACTCGAGGAGCTGATGTGGCGGGGTTGGCCACAGTTGCGGGCTGGGCCATCTGTTCCTCGGCTGGATGAGCTTGAGGAGCTACATCAGTGGTGGAATGCAACGCTTTCAGGAAGAAACGTGTGGCGGCCTCGGCATCACGCGTCGGACTCAAGAGAAACTCGAGTGTGTTCCCCTCAGAGTCAACGACCCGGTAGAGGTAAAACCAGACTTTCTTGATTTTGATGGACGTCTCATCCACGCATCCTCGAGTCGTTGTAGGCGTTGAGATGCGGTCGGCAGCGCTTCTCCAGTTCGGGGGCATACTGCTGAACCCAGCGGTAGATCATGGTGTGATCGACGTGCAGACCCCGTTCGAGCATCATCTCCTCCAGGTCGCGGTAGCGGAACCGCATACCGCAGGTACCAGCGAACGCAGAGCAGAATGATGTCGGCCTGGAAATGACGCCATTTGAACAGGGACTCACGGTATTTTGGCTTTCTTCTGCGCAGCAAGAATGCAACACGAGGGACGAATAGCGAACGTGAGGAGGCGTCCATCGGGCAGACGAGGCGACGCTTGGTTAACCCGCTCACACAGGACAGCCAGATCTCGATTGAGTGCGCGATCGTTGAACGGATGCAGTTCGACTTGCACCATCTGAGCGTGGTGCGTGATTGTGCCGGGGAGTTGAAAAAAGGGAAGCAGACGTTTCCAGGTGGCCTGCGCGTAGGAGGCTGGAAAGTACCGATCGCGTACCCACATCGCCAGATTCGCCAATGCCACCTTGCACACGGTCATCACCTGATCTTTCCGGTTGTCCAACTCGTACATGCTTCGCTCCTGCGCCTTTAGATCTTCTAATGCCCGCAAGATCTCGCGTTGCTCTTTACAATAGCGTTCTCGCTTGCAGAACTCGTTGTTACATTGTTCATAGGCACGCCATTCTTTGATGCGGAGCGGTTCCAACTCGGCATCGATCTCAGCTTTGCGCTCTTTGATCTTCCGTCGAAACACATATTCTGCCAGGTCCTGCTCTTCCAGGGTAAACTGGTACTCCGACAATTCCCGATACAACTCCTTGCTGCGACGGTTGTAGGCGGTGCGGAGCCGCTCTCGTCGTCGGCTGGCCTGGGCCTCGCGTTTGCCCGCGCTTTGTGCCCATTGTTTGAGCCTGGCAAGCCGCTGTTCCAGGCGAGCTCTCCGTTTGGCGACCTCCGAATTCTCTACCGCAACCTTGGCGAACCCGTGGTTGGTATCCAATCCCAAGGGCCGCAGATAATCCTTGATAATATTTTCTTGAACTGGCCAGCGATGAATGTAGGTCCGCGCGAGCTCCACCGCATCAACAATCTGAGTCTCTTCCGTGGTCACAATGGGGATGAGTTTGGCCGTCGTTTCTTGCGCAGGCGCAGCCGTGGCTTGCCAGCCTTCGCGCCACCAGGTCCGCTCTTCAAGGGGCAGGTCACTGTCCCAACGCGACGGATATAATGCCTCTTCTGGATCAGGCCGAACCGGAACTGTTCGGCGCAGGTCACGGATAAGGGCTACCTGCAAGCACAGGGGTTCGTCAGGATGGTCTTCACGGGGCAAACTGATGCGAGCGGGAGCCACTTCACGGATAACCTTTCCGTGGGCATCTATGCTCAACGGCACAAACATACCCACCTCGGAGAAGGAGGAGAGATCCCGATACTGATTGGTCTGCAGGATCGTGACTACATGGCGTCCCTCCGCATGCAAGCTGGCGAGAAATTCGGTAGCCATGCCCTCCCGATCCACGATTATTCGTGTAATCTGGCTGCGCTCTGCGTGCTGTTCATACCGCTCCAGAAATGTGGGGACGCCCACGGTGAGATGCTGATCTCCTCGATGAGTGGTGACAAACAAAGGATGGCCCTGCTCGTCGTGCAGTAACAGGAGCGCTCGGCAACCCAGGACGATACCCAACCGTCCAATCAGTCCCCGTGGGAGAAGCGTATCGCTGTAGACAGGCTTGCGATGTCCGTCCACATAGCAGGTGAGCGCATGTGTTTCTCCCATTGGGTGCCAGAGGTGCGTGGTCCAGCAGGCAAGGGCATCGGTGAAACGTTCGGCTCCATCGGCACGGGCGACCTGCGACAAAAAGGCTTCGGTGTAGCGATACCCATAGGCGCGCGTTCGTCCGGTGAGCAGCGCCAAGCCATCGGCGGTATAGCCGCGCAGATCCCAGGTGCGAGGCACTCCAACCGCTCCCAGAAACAGGAGCGTGAGCAGCAGGCGTCGGCGGATTGCTGCACTGCCTGCCAGGGGAAGACACGTTGGGGCTAGAGGAGGTGGCAAAGCCTGCTCCAACTGCGTGAGCAGGCCGGTCTCGGTGGCTGCCGCCAACAGCAGCAAGCCACCAGCCTGTTCATGAGATCCAGAGGCAATGGTAACGCCCGTTTTCGGCTTTTTTTTCTCGTGGCGGGTCCTTGCGGCTCAGCCCGTGGGCAGCGCGCACGCGGTTGAGCTGACTGACACTGATTGCGAGACCGAAGCGTTCGGTGACAAGACGTTGAAGTTCCGTGCTAGAAGCAGAAGAGTGGCTTCGGCAATATTCCAGGGTCCAGGTACGTACTTCTCCACGCAGTTTGACCGGGTGGCCGTGTCGCCGTTCAGTCAATGCCTGCTCACCCTCACGCTCCACGCGCTTGAGCAACCGATACACGGTCGTACGATGCATGGGAACAAGATTGGCGAGGCGGGCTTCTCGTGCGGTCATCCCGTGCGCCACCTGTCGCACGATCTCTTGCCTGGCGGCCTGCCGTATCTCACATGTCCGTTGTATCTGCTGTTGATCTCCTGATACTGTGCGAGGCAGGATCATCATTTCTCTTATCTTCATTCCTCTTGTTTCTCTATTACCATATCGAACATGTAGTTCTCGCTTTGTCGGAAATGGGTATGAAAACGGCCTGTTCTGGGGATATTCCACACACTTTTGCGTCAGCATGCCAGCGTATTGCGTACGCGGAAGCGGGCAAGGGAAGCGATTAGTGCCTCTTCCCACATAGAAAGACCCAAGAAGAGGGAGATTGGATCTCTGCGAAAATCGATCAGAAAGCCGGCCGCCTGGATGGTTGCCGCTATTTGAGGAGATGGCGCGGCCCACTAGTAAAGATCCAGAAGTGCATGATGAGGTACGAGAACACTGCGTTTGCAGCTACTGCTAGCAGTTTTGAGGTATTGCCCCACACGGTCACATTTGCTATGAATGGAGCCAAAGCCATCCCTGCGAACCACAGCAACCCACTGCTCGAAACGAGTTCGAGCAGCACGCTCTTGAGAAAGCGTCCCACTTCCCGGCGTGTTGGTCGCTGCGTGCGCCGAAACGTCCAGTACTTGTTCAAGAAAAAACTACTCACCACGCCGCTGGCATACGCTGCCGAGTTCTCGATTACCAGGAG
>DATAYF010000424.1:0-10829 GCA_036272735.1 Ktedonobacteraceae bacterium | reverse complement strand
TCGTTCGCTTCTTTAATGAAAAACGCCACTTTTTCCCGCCCGCGTGACATTTCTCGCTCATTTTGCGTATACTTACTATCGAAACCTATGATATCCACTCTCTAGCAAACAGGGATGTGTCATGCCGCAAAATGAGAATATTCGCCAGGTACAGGAGTATGCGCAGGCTGTACGCGAGAACACAGGCCGCGTGATTGTTGGCAAAGAAGAGGTCTGCGACCTGCTTTTTATCGCCCTGTTGTGCGAAGGGCACGTGCTCTTCGAAGATGTGCCCGGTATCGGCAAAACGACGCTTGCGAAATCGCTTGCCAGGTCACTTGATTGCACATTTCAGCGCATTCAATTTACGCCCGATCTTTTGCCCTCCGATATTACCGGCATTACTTTTTACAATCAGAAAACGGGCGAGTTCGAGTTTCGTCCTGGTCCATTGCTCGCCCAGGTTGTGCTGGCCGACGAGATCAATCGTGCAACCCCGCGCACGCAATCTGCTTTGCTGGAAGCAATGGAAGAGCGCCAGGTCAGCGTCGAGCGCGAAACACTAGCCCTGCCACGACCATTCGTGGTGATCGCCACGCAAAATCCCGTGGAGCAAGAGGGGACCTTCCCACTGCCGGAGGCCCAACTTGACCGTTTCCTGATGCGTCTCCGGCTCGATTATCCCTCACGCGACGAGGAGCGCACGATTTTGCAACGCTTCAAAGAGCAACAGCCGCTACTCGAATTGAAGCCGGTGGTTGACGCCGAGCAGCTTCTCTATTTACAGCAAGCTGTGCGCAAGGTGCACGTGGAACCCGTAGTGGAGGGCTACATTGTTGATCTGGTGCGTGCGACGCGTGAGCATGGTAGTGTGGAATTGGGGGCCAGTCCGCGAGGTTCGCTGGCCCTCTACCGAGCTAGCCAGGCTCACGCCGCGATCCAGGGTCGTTCCTACGTCCTGCCCGATGATGTCAAACGGCTTGTGCATCCTGTGCTGGCTCACCGTTTGATTGCCACCAGTCAGATGCGCCTGCGTGGTCGGCAGATGGAGCAGGTGATCGATGATATCCTGGACTCCGTCGAGGTTCCGGTGGAGCGATGAGACATATCAGCCAACGCGAAATCACGACAACCCAGCCAGCTAACCAACAACCAGCAGACAAGCAATCGACGCGGTTAGAGGGCGAGAGCATTCCACGGCGCTGGTACTGGCTCGGTATTGCTCTGCTCGTCGTCAGTATTCTCCTGCATCAGCCGTTGCTGGTCGTGATTGGCCTGCTGCTGATCCTGGTGCTACTGCTGACCGATGTCTGGTCTCATTACTGCCTGCACTCATTACGATACCGCCGCCGCCTTTCAGAACAGCGCGCAAATTTTGGTGAGCAGGTGACGTTCACGCTGAGCATCGAGAATGCCAAGCTGCTGCCTCTGCCCTGGCTAGAGGTGCACGAGCGTGTGCCTCAAACCCTGGTCGTGAGCGATGGTAAGTCAACGACGGGTAGTGGTACGCTCCTCAAATTGCTGTTCAGCGTGCGCTGGTATGAGCGGGTTTCGCGCCGCTATACGGTTGCGTGTACCGCTCGTGGTGTGCACACGTTTGGTCCCACCGAAGTGTTTAGCGGCGACGCTTTTGGATTCGTGAAGCGCCAGATGCGTCTCGATGCCCGCGACTATCTGCTGGTCTACCCGCTGGTGGCACCGCTTACCAGCTTTGGTTTGCCTGCTCGCCACCCCTTTGGTGATCGCACTGTGCCGCGCCATCTGCTCGAAGACCCTTTGCGTATCGTGGGCGTGCGCGATTATACGTATGGTGATAGCCTGCGTCGTGTCAACTGGAAAGCGACGGCACGCACACTGCAGTTGCAGAGTAACATCTACGAATCGACCACGACGTATACCCTGGTGCTTTTCCTCAATATCGCCTCTATGCTTGACATGCACTATGGGTTTCGTCCGGACTTCCAGGAGCTACAGGTGTGCGTCGCCGCCTCTATGGCCTCGTGGGCCATAGAACAGGATTACGCCGTTGGCCTACATGCCAATACCTATATGTCCATCCCTGACGAGAACGAAACTCCTGATGCGCAAGGAACTGCATCTTCGCTGCAAGAGCGCTTGCGTGCGCAGATGAGCCGCCGACGTATCAGCATTCCCGCTACCAGCAACCCCAATCAATTGGCGCGTATCCTGGACACGTTGGCGCGCATCCAGACTTTCTTTCATACTGACATTGCGGAGAGTATGCTGGCCGAGTCCGCGCGGCTTCCGGCAGGCACAACGGTTGTGCTGGTGACGACGATGTTGAGTGAGCAGGTCATCAACGTATTGCTGCGTATGCGTCGGAACGGGCACACGGTCGCGGTATTATTTGTGGGTGATACTCCGCCCTCGATTACGCTGGCGGGCATCGCGCTGTATTATCTGGGTGGTGAGGAGACCTGGGAAAAGCTGCTGGCCGAGTACGGTGGCGAGGCGCACAAAAAAGAAGAGGCTATGGCGACCTCGGCGGGAGATGCCGGTTTTCGTCTGTAGCCTGTCACGGATGCTTGCCGACTGGATCAAGCTAAGTTAGACGTTGGGCACCCAATCCTCGGCATGCGGAAGTTGTGTTTTGCTGGGAGAGAGCTCAGTATGGTTGCTGGGGCGCAGACGTATGAGGTCTTCAATCTCAGCCTGCTTATAGAGCCGTTGACGCTTAATCCCTTGCTTATAGCTTCTCAAGACGCCTTTGCTCACGTAGGTATACAGCGTCGCTAGCTTGACACCTAGCAGCGACGAAGCTTCATGCCCATTGAGATAATTTTCTCCGTTTAACTCAACCATTCTTTTTTCCTGTCGTGGCGCTGTAAAAGGGATTATCACAATAATAGATGACTCCTGCTATTTTGTCAATCATCGTATGTTCGCGAAACTGGACAATCCTTGCCAGCCTTGTTAGGATAGTCTATATCTATCACACGTCAGGAAAGGACCGGGTAATACTTATGTCACAGGTTGATACCAGTATTGATACCTATATTACCGAGCATCAGAGCAGTTTCCTCGAAGACCTCAAGGGCTGGCTCCGCATCCCCAGTATTAGCACGCTGCCTGAGCACGCCGCCGATATGCGGCATGCTGCCGAGTATGCTACCAATCAGTTGAAAAATGTGGGTTTCGAGCATGTCGAAGTGGTGCCGACGCAGGGTCATCCCCTGGTCTACGGTGATTGGCTGAAGGCTCCCGGCAGGCCGACCTTGCTGGTCTACGGCCACTACGATGTGCAGCCGGTTGATCCGGTGGAACTGTGGCACACTCCGCCTTTCGAGCCGACGGTACGCGATGGCAATATTTATTGCCGGGGTGCCTCCGATGACAAGGGTCAGACCATGCTGATCTTTAAGGCGCTCGAAACGCTGATGCAGGTCAATGGTGGTACATTGCCGATCAACGTGCGGGCGATCATCGAGGGCGAGGAGGAGGCCGGTGGCGAGTCCATCGAGCACTACGTCAGGACGTATCCAGAGCGCCTGCAATGCGATGCCGCCTTTATTTGCGACACCCACATGCCCTCCAAAGATCTGCCCGCGCTCATCAACGGCTTACGCGGCATCATCTATACTGAGGTAGAGGTGCAGGGCGCGAAACGCGATCTGCATTCTGGCTCCTATGGCGGCGTCGCGCCCAATCCCTTGCACGCGCTGTCGATCATCATTAGCCGTTTGAAGGATGCCGAGGGACACATCCATATCCCCGGCCTCTACGACAAAGTGCCGCAGCCTACCCAGGACGAGCAAACGTTCTGGCAGGAAGATCCGTTGCAGCTTGGTGAGGCACTGCGTTCTGAGATGGGCGTCACGCAGTTGTCGGGTGAGCCGGAATATCCACCAGCAGAACGTATCTGGGCGCGTCCGACCTTTGAGGTGCATGGCATCGCTGGTGGCTTCGTTGGTGAGGGAGGAAAGACGGTCATTCCTGCGGTTGCCAAAGCCAAGATTAGTCTGCGCCTTCCGCCGCCGCTGAAGTCTGACGAAGTCTTTACGCTGCTCGAACAAGCCGTTCAGCAGGTTGCGCCCGCAGGTGTGACGGTTACGGTGCGCAAGTTACACGGTGGCGAAGGCGTGCTGGTGGCACCCGATAGCGCTCCTATGCAAGCCGCCACCTCGGCGCTCAAAGAGGTGTATGGCAAAGACCCCGTGTTCATTCGCGAGGGGGGTTCTATTCCTGTTGCCGCGCTATTCGATGAGATCCTGCACGCGCCAGTGGTCTTGATGGGCTTTGCCCTGCCAGATGATAACCTGCACGCCCCCGATGAGAAGTACTCGCTCGATCAGTTCTTTAAGGGCGTACGCACGGTTGCTCGCTTCATCCAAAACATGAGATAAGGGCGCGAATACATAAAGCTTTGTTAATGGTTTCCGGAAACCATTAACAAAGCTTTATGTATCGTGTTGCTATTTGTAAGAGAAAGGCCGATTATGTCACACACACCATATCTTGCCTACCTTGATCAACATGCCTCAGAAGCTCAATCCTTGCTTGAAACGTTGTGCCGCCAGCCCAGCATCGCCGCCCAAAACGTGGGTATTGCTGAGATGGCCTCCCTGGTCGAAAACCTTTTCCGCGAAACCGGCTTTACCACGCAACGCCTGCTCGTCGAGGGCGCTCCTCCCGTTATTTATGGTGAACTGCGTGGCCGTAGCCCCTATACGCTGCTTCTGTATAACCACTACGACGTGCAGCCTGCGGAGCCGTTGGATCTCTGGACTTCTGCGCCCTTCGAACCGATGACTCGTGATGGGAAGCTCTACGCACGCGGTGTTGCCGACAATAAAGCGGAGATTGCCGCTCGCCTGACCGCTATACGTGCGCTGCTGGCGACCAATGGCGGTGAGTTACCGATTACTATTCGTTGGATTATCGAAGGTGAGGAGGAGATTGGCAGCCCACACTTCGAGAGCATTGCCGCCAAATACGCGGACCTGCTCAAGGCTGATGGCGCGCTGTGGGAGGGTTCTGGTTTCGATGATAGCGGTCGGGCACAATTGACGTTGGGCACGAAGGGTTTGTTGTATGTGCAATTAGAGGTGCAGGGAACCGGTGTCGATGCGCATTCGGGCACGGCCTCGATGTTGCCGAGCGCAGCCTGGCGTCTGGTGCAGGCGCTGGCAGCCATTCGTTCGCCTGAAGGTCGTGTGCGCATCCCTGGTTTCTACGATGATGTGTTCACGCCTAGCGCGGAGCAGCGTGCTGCCCTGGCCGATCAAGAGGATGCGGAAGAGCGCATGAAGGCCATGTACCAGGTGGATCAATTCGTCGATGGTCTGACGGGGCAAGCTTTGCGTGAGCGGGCCGCCTTCAGTCCCACCTGCAATATCGCCGGTCTGCTCAGCGGTTATACCGGCGCGGGTGTCAAGACGGTGCTGCCTGCGCGGGCCATGGCGAAGATCGATTTTCGCCTGGTTCCCAACCAGGACCCTCTCGCTATCTCCATCCGTTTGCAGGACTTCCTACACGCCAACGGCTACAGCGATATCAACGTGAGTGTACTTGGTGCGGCCGAACCCGTGGTAACGCCGCTGGACGCACCCTTTGTGCAACGCATCGCCACAATCGCGCAGGATTTTGCGGGCAAGCCGCCAGTAATCACGCCGATCATGGGTGGGACGCTGCCGTTGTTGGGATCGCTACGCCGCTATGTTGGTCTGCCCGGACTTAGCGCGCCTGGCAACGCGTCCTACTGGGGCAGTGGTGCCCATGCCCCCAACGAACACATCCGCCTCGCCGACCTGGAACGGGCTGTACGCTACAACTGCCACATGTTCCAGTCCCTGGGTCGTCAGTAAACCCGTAGGGAAAGTGCAGAGCGGGCCGACACATCGATGATTGTTTGCGCGATACATAAAGGATTGTTAATGGTTTCCGGAAACCATTAACAATCCTTTATGTATCGTGGTTGAAATTGCTGATGATGCCTGTAGGGACCGATTGATCGTGTCCGCCGAATCCCACCGACCAACCACCACCATCGCCGCAACGTCGCAGGACGTTGGATTGGTTGGCCGATACGGCAACACGGACACGATAAACCGGTCTCTACAGGTATAGGACGCGCTACATTTAAAAAGAGTAGCGTGCAGCTAGCGTTTGCGAGCGAATAAGACGTTGACGAAGATGAGGAAACCTGTAACGAGCAGGAACAAAACAATAAGTAGCGTTCGGAATATGGCTCCGGCTGAGCCAAAATCATACAGGTAATACATAACGGATACGCCCATATACATAACTATAAGCGCTATAATCTCTATGAGAATTGAAAGGATTGAAAGAACAGTTCGTAATTGACGATAGCTGATGTTGAAGTGAATGGAAAAGCCGGGATGAAATGTTTGATTGTTGACTTTTTCGCCAGCAACCCCGTTAATCTGGTTATGCTCAAATGTGTTTCCCGCATATTCCCGTGAGGGATGTCCTGATTCCTCAAATTCCATATACTGCTGTGGCATGAATGTGGTCCTCTCTGTTGGCAATAAAGAGAGTATCATTTTTACAAAAAAAGCGCGGAGGTATGCTATTGCACGTATTGTACCTGTCCGATGGCTGCTTTGTCAATCGCAAGAGCACGAATATATAAAGGGACAGTAATGGTTTCGCGAAACCATTACTGTCCCTTTATATATTCGTGCTCTTATTTTATGTATCGTTTGTATTGGCGTGTTATATCGGGGGGTGCGCGCCTCTTACTTTTATTGCGGGGTGACGGCTTCACGATCATTGATGGATGAGGGGTCGTTGTCATTGCTGGTGGGTACGTCTGCGACCTGGGCACACGCGGCTGCAAGCGCGCATAGGAGTACCACCATGCCTAACGCGAGATGCAGACCTACCCCGTTGGCGACAAAACCAATCAAGGGTGGGCCAGCCAGCAGGCCAAAGTAGCCACAGGTCGTTACGGTAGCGAGCGCGGCCCCCGTATTTTGTCTGGACGAACGACCTGCCGCGCTGAGCACGAGGGGGAACAGGACCGAGAGGCCAGCACCCACCAGGCCCAGACCAATCAGTACAGTTGGCGTCCAGGCGACAACCAGGGCGAGCGTAAGCCCGATGCCCGCGAGCAAACTTGCCAGGCGCACTAACATGGCCGCGCCAAAACGCGCCGCGAGATAATCACCGACGCCGCGTCCAAACGCCATAAATAACGAAAACGTGGCGTAGCCAGCCGCGGCCAGCCCGGCACCCGAATGGACGGTACCAGAGAGGTAGATAGCGCTCCAATCAGACATGGCTCCTTCACTGAGCAAAGCACAGAACGCGATAAGTCCGAGCAGCAGCAGCGTGAGCGAGGGCAGCGCGAAGACCACTTTCTGCTTGTGTGCTCTCGCCTGGCTCTGGGCCGGGGCGGCGGGCAGCAGAAAACGCGCGCTGACCAGAATGCCGACGCAGGCAACTATCGCGATCATCAGAAAATGAGGGAGCAGGCCTGCATTCATGGATGCCAATATACCGCCGAATGCCGCACCCAATAAACTGCCCGCGCTATAACAGGCGTGAAAAGAATTTAAAATGGGCCGACCATAGCCGCGCTCGACATCTACGCCTTGCAGGTTCATGGTCACATCCATTGCGCCGTTAAAGGCACCGAAGAGGACAAGCGCCAGGGCCAGGAATGGCAGTGTCGGCGCGAGTGCGAGTAAGGTTAATGCCACAAACAGGCCCGGTCCGGCAATGGTCGAGACCAACCTGCTCCCCAGGCGCTCGGCAATACGACCGGCTATATTCATGCCTACAACCGCACCGACAGCACTGCCCAGTAACGCGAGTCCTAACGGTCCCGGTTGTAGGGATAATTTTGCTTGCACAGCGGGGATGCGCGTTGCCCAGGTGCCCAGGGTCACGCCATTCAAAAAAAAGAAAGCGATTACCGCAAACCTGGCTACGCGTAACCGTCGCTGATCTCCCTGCTTATCGCTTGCTACCATGTCAACCTTTCACTGTTATCCATTTTCCGCGAAATAGAAAACTTACTTATACCACAATGGAACCTGCATAAAATTGCATCATTATCACCAGTATAGCCGCATAAACACGCAAAATCAAGGCTAATAAGTGCGTCTTTGTGCGGAGTGGAGAAATGATGCTGAAGAAGGACACCATAGCTGCCTGGTCAAACGCCGAATACATAAAGGAACATTCATGGTTTCTGGAAACCATGAATGTTCCTTTATGTATTCTCACTCTTATTTATATTTATACTTCGTTCTGGTTGGCGCGTTGCGTCAGGGTGTTGCGCACCTCCCATAGTTTGGGGTAGAACGTATCCTTGAGGGTACGCTCAAGCAGCGGCATGGGTGTGCCGCCGGTACCGACGGCTCCTGGGCCAATCATGCGTTGCGCCAGCTTAATGTGATGGGCGCGGAAAAGTTGGAATGCTTCGTCGTAATCAACCAGCATCTCAGCAAGTTGCAGCAGCAAGGGGTAGCGTTCGCCGTGTATATAGACATCGATGAGGGAAATTTGTTTTTGGACTAAAATACTCTGAAAATCCTCCCACAACGTGGGTGATAGCGTGACCAGGGTATGAAATCCGGGCGAATCGGTGCCCGCGCCATCGGCGAGCGCTTTGCGGAACTGGTGGAAATCCCACGGAGTCATGGTCTCCAACATACGCAGGTTCTCTAACAGTAGATATTGGATGCACACAACACGTTGGAGCAGGTGCAACGCGGCTGGCACATTGTATTGTTGAAGCAGCGTGCGAATGCTGCGCAGTTCAAAGGCGGTTTCTTTCCACCATAACTCAAATACCTGGTGCACGACCTGAAATTGTAGCTCGTCGTGATGGACCAGCTTATCTTCGGGCTTTTGTAGGGCGAGTAGTTCGCCTGTGCGTAGATATTGCTCATACACGCTGATGTGCGGTTTACGTGTAAGCGCGGATTGTGCAGGTTCGTCGATTGGCTTGACCATACTGCTTCATTCCTCCATGGGATGGGGTGTGCGAACAGAGAACAACGTAGTTCTCACTTGCTCACAAGCATACCATACAATGTCTCCATTCGTTGTACATTTGCTTATTTTTTGAATCACAATATGGTACTTTTTATCGGAAGCAGAATAAGCATGCACAGCCTTGCTCTTGAATGTTGCACGGTATCGTACTATCATGCATAGTTAATGAAGTAAGGCATAGGCAAACCTCTCAAATGGCTCTACGACTTCATTCCTTCAATTTCCCCACACAAATACAGTTCAGATCAGTCCAGAAAAATACCCTTCAATAAAACCGATAAGGTGTCAATTCAGGTGTCAGAGAAACATGCTATCATCACGCTTTCCATGTGGTAAATAGCGTGAATGTTCGACGATTTTTGAGCCGAAACATGGGAAATCGGTGCGAATGTTAGGAATCAACCGGCTCTTTCGAAGCGAAGTCGCGCCAGAAGCGACTTGTTGCACGCACACATTGTAAATTCGATGGCAGCGTTGAGTGCCCTCGTGGGTGCCCTCGATCCGGCCAATGCTGACCATGGTCCATCTTTGTGAAAGGAGTAGACTCGAAGGAGTAGACTCGAAAGAGAGTGTTCCACCAAGGAGAACAACTGTGATAGAGAGGAAGCAGAAACACTCCCTACACTCACGTCCTCTTCAGAACAAGCAGTCAAGATGTCACAAGGAGAACAAAACCATGACAAAAAGGATTGCAGGTATTGCTATTCCCGATAGCAAACTGGCCAACGAAGCAGCGGAGTTACTGCACGAATACGGTGACCAACTGCTGTGGAACCATTCGCATCGTGTTTTCCTCTTTGGATCACTGCTCGGTCGTCAGGAGAACCAGAAGTACGATCCTGAATTGTTTTACGTGAGCGCTGTGTTTCACGATCTGGGGCTCACCAAGCATTACAGGAGTCCGGACAAACGCTTCGAGGTAGATGGAGCCAATGCGGCTCGTAGCTTGCTCGAACAACATGGCCTCTCCAAAGAGTCCACACAGCTTGTCTGGGACGCCATCGCGCTGCATCAAACCATTGGAGTGGCCCAATACAAGGAACCGGTGGTTGCTCTGCTCTATCACGGAGTTGGCTTCGACGTCATGGGTGATCGCTTTGAGGAACTCTCCGAACAGATACGCACTCAGGTCGTCTCTGCCTTCCCCCGCGACGGTTTCAAGAACAAGGTATTGCATGCGTTTCTCGATGGCATCAGACACAAACCCGAGACGGCGTTTGGCAACATCGACTCGGATGTCTGCGAGCGCTACCTCCCCAGCTACACACGGCCGAACTTCTGCGATTTGGTTCTCCAGTCACCGTGGAATGAATAGCAGCGTGAATACTGAATGCTCCTCAAGGCGTTTCAGGGGAAGTCATTAAGATGGAATGGAAATCATCATGGCTGGAGTAGCTCATCCGGCGGAAATAAGCATCGTTCTTGTCCACGGTGCCTTTGTGGACGGGTCCGGTTGGGAGGGCGTGTATAAGATCCTGAAGAAGGACGGCTACCCTGTCGCTATCGTCCAGAATCCAACGATCTCGCTGGCCGACGATGTCGCCGCAACCAAACGCATTGTTCACGCGCAGACCGGCCCGGTGATGCTCGTCGGCCACTCCTACGGAGGGGCGGTGATCACCGAAGCTGGCCACGATCCACAGGTCGTGGGGCTTGTGTATATCGCAGCCTTTGCCCCCGACACGGGCGAGTCCGTGTCCACACTTCTCAAAGATAGCCACCCTGGCACGCCTGCGTCCTCAATACTGCCGCCCCAGGATGGCTATCTGTACCAGGACAAGGCCCGGTTCCCTGCTTCGTTTGGGGCTGACGTGGACGAAGAAAAGGCTGCGTTCATGGCCGATTCCCAGGTCCCGTGGGGC
>DATAYF010000423.1:0-3163 GCA_036272735.1 Ktedonobacteraceae bacterium | reverse complement strand
GTCCGCCGGAAAGCTGCACCGGACGATGATAGGCACGCGTGTAGAGTCCGACCAGTTCCAGGGCGGTCAATACGCGATCCATACGCACATCAGCGGGCGTATCAGTGTAGAGCAGTGGCAGCTCGATGTTCTCCATAGCCGACATCACGGACAGCAGGTTAAAGCTCTGAAATACAAAGCCAATTTTCCGATTGCGTACGTCGGCCAACTCGTCGCGACTCATAGCGCTGACCGCAATGCCATCAAGCCAGTATGCGCCACCGCTGGGGCGATCCAGGCAGCCCAGAATGTTCATGAGCGTAGATTTGCCGGAGCCAGATGGTCCCATGATCGCCACAAACTCGCCAGAAAAAATGTCGAGATTGATACCTTGCAGGGCGGACACAACATTGTCACCCAGCGTATAGTCTTTACGCAGGTCGCGAATGCGCATAATCGGTTGTTGCGCCTGCGTTGTTATCTCATCGCTTAGCTGATCCATCTCACTCCTCTCGCGACTACTTTTTGGCACCACGACCACCGAGACCAGCGCCGTTTTTACCCACTCTATTTTTTAAGACACCATTAAGAGGTGAGGCGCTGCTGGTACTGCCGCCAACCTGGCTGATAACCACGCTGTCACCTGCGTTCAAGCCAGAGAGAATGGCAGTATTTTGGCCATCCGTCAAACTGGTGCGCACCAGTACGGGCACGAGCTTGCCATTTTGCAATTCGATGAGAGTTCCGCGCTTGCCTTGCGTTGCCGCATCTCCCGCGTTGTTGCGAGCCTGAGCAAGCAGCGATTTGATGCTGGTACGACTGAGTTCACCCTGCTGCAGTGCTTGAGCAGAGAAGGTCAAGGCGCTGTTCGGCACAAGTAGCACACCTCGCGCTTGCGTCGTGATAATATTTGCCGTCGCCGTCATACCAGAGTAGAGCGTAGCCCCATCCCAGCTGGATTGATTGACAGTCAGGTCAACGGTATAGTCTACGACGTTCGATGTGGTCTGACCCAACGTTTGAATGTCGGCGACTGTCGCGGCAAAGGTTTTCGTGGGATAGGCCGGAACCGTAAAGTTTACATTCTGACCGGCTTTGACCTGCGCGATATCGGCCTCATTGACCTGAGCGGCGATCGTAAACGAGCTGGTATCGAGCAACGTCATAAAGCCAGTGCCGGTGGTGCTTGCGCTATTGTTATTGCCGCCACCATTGCCTACATTTTGCCCCACCGTTCCATTGATCGCGGCCACCGTGCTGTTAGCAGGTGCTTTCAACGTGGTCTCATTCAGGGCATCCTGAGCAGCATTGACGCCGTCCTGCGCCGCGGTAATTGCAGATTGATCTTGATCGAGCGCGGGTTGTCTGGCACCAGCAGAAACATCATCAGTGTAGATAGTTTGGGCCGCACTCAGTTTATGCTGAGCTGCTATCAAGGCATCGCGCAACGTCGAGGAATTCAAAACTGCCAGGGTCTGACCGGCCTTCACGGCTTGTCCAACATGGACGTTGATAGATTGCACCTCGCCGGCCGTGCTAAAGTTCGTGGTATAGGTCGCATGGGGCTGAACAGGACCGGTCGCGGAAACGGAGACCGTTAAATTTCCGATGGCAGCTTTTTGCTGTACATACTGCACCGGTGGCGTGCGAAAATATTTCAAATAGACAATAGTGCTGCCAACCAGCAATACAATAATCAATAAAGTTATGATCGTAATAATCCAGTTGCGTTTTGTAGTACGCGAACGTGGTTTCGGAGGTGGTATTCTGCGCCTGGGCTCATCAGGCGGAGTAGCAAGCGTAGGCTCGCTCACGGCTTCTGACATTGTGTTTATAGCTCCTTATCGACACATAGATAGAGATAGCAAAGCTGCACATAATATTGTAGCTATTGATTATTGTAAAGATTATCTCTCAAGGAACTCTCAAGAAGCCGTGAAAAGATTATGAAATTTTGGCGATGCAGATAAAAAAGGTCCCGCTGTAGCGTGGACACGCATGCTACAGCGAGACCTTTTTTCATCAGTTCAGGGTTTGAGATCACTCCATGTTGTTGCCTGGTTGGGGGTAGAGTAGGCCATCATGAGATCGAGCAGGGCGGCGGGCGTGTGCTCGTGGAGCAGCGTATGCGCGCCTGTTGGCTGGACGAAGCCTTCGCGTACGAGATGAGCCACCATTGCCAGTAGGGGATCGTAGAAGCCGGAGACGTTGAGCAGACCGACCGGCTTGTGGTGCAGGCCAAGCTGAGACCAGGTGGTGATTTCGAAGAGTTCGTCGAGAGTGCCGAAGCCGCCGGGCATGGCGATAAAGCCACTGGCGAGATCGGCCATCAGGGCTTTGCGCTCGTGCATACTGCCAACTTCGTAGAACTTCGTGAGGTGGGTATTGGCAACTTCGCTGGGAAAGAGGGCGTGCGGCATCACCCCAACCACCTCACCACCTTCCACCATCATCGTGCTGGCGATGACCCCCATAAGACCAACGCGTCCTCCACCATAAACGAGTCCCAGGCCACGCGCGATCAGCTCGTGCCCAAGCGCTCTGGCGGCCTGCTGGTATTCAGGGCGCGCACCGCTATTGGAACCTGTATAGACACAAATATACTGCATACGAATTCCCTTCTTGTTTCACGTCAAAATATGCCTGGTTCTTAGGAAAGCTAGTAAACTCATGTATAAAAACAGCAAAGTGTCATATCATCAGCATAGCATATGGTGGTTAAAGGGCCTAATGCAGTGGCTAGTTTATGTCGATGTTTGGTGTTTTTGACACCTTATCTGACACCTCATGAAGAAAAAGCCTATCTGATAGACCTTCTTTGTAGCTTCGGACTAAGAAATTTACAAATTCCTGTACAAGTGAATCCACTCTACAGGCGAGTTTATTTTGTGCTCTGTTCGGATATGACAGAAAGCTGTTTCTTCTGCTCTTTTCTCCATGTTGCTAGTGCAAGATCAGGAGACCTATTGTGTAAGGGAGAGCGTTTCTCATCCTGGTTGAGCCTAGGAATGCTAGCTCCCATTGCACAACAGGTCTTTGGAACCTGCACTAAGCACCTTTCCAAAAAATGAGAGAAGGTTCCTCGGCATAATATACCCACCATAACGGTTACAGAATATTAAATCTCTATCCTGCCAGCTAGCGGATGACGCTTGCGTCTCTAACTGCTGTTCTCTATGCCGAT
>DATAYF010000422.1:0-11214 GCA_036272735.1 Ktedonobacteraceae bacterium | reverse complement strand
GTTGGATACCCGTAAAAGATCTCGGTCTCTTTCAGGATGCGGCCACACAAGCGAATGCGCAGGCTACTCTGGCCCATTTCCTGTATGAAGAAAGGAGACAGGAGTCCCTCTAATCTTGTAGGCCCCGATTGATCGCACCCGTAGTCCCCCGGCCAATCGACCCGACGCCCTGCAATGCAACAATGCGATGGCGGTGTGGGCAGGTCGATGGGGTTTGGCGGGCACGCATCATTGTGGCAGTGGGGGTTGGTCGGTAGGGTCCCACCCGTGCGCAATCAATTGCGCGTGCCCACGATCAAATCGGGGCCTACAGGTCGCGGACGTTTTGCATGAAAACGGGCAGACCAAAGCTTGCCTCCCGCTCTACCATTGCCGGATTCATTTACGAACCGGCCTCTGTTCGCCCTACATAGTGGGCAACGAGAGAGAGCAGGTCGTGCATGTCGAACGGCTTGGACAGAAAATCGTCGGCTTCAGCATCCTTGACTACTCCTTGCATGTTGTTGCTGGCGGAGAGCAGGATAATTGGGAGCCGTCGCGTGTTTTCCTGGCTTTTCAATTGCCGACAAATCATTCTCCCATCGATCCCCGACATCCCGATATCCAGCAACAGCAGATCAGGTAAGGGTTCCTGCATCTGTTGCACGGTGCGCCCATCCGTCTGTATCTCTACCTCGTACCCTGCTCCCTCCAGCATCAGTTGCAGCATCTCACCGATGGCGAAATCATCATCGGCAACCAGGATTTTCTTTGACATACAGCCCTCCTTTTGCTGCTATTTTGCCAGGTTACGGCTGCGATGCCGTGAGCGGGATGGTAAAGAAGAACGTGGAACCTTCGCCCTGATGGCTTTCCACCCACATGCGCCCCCCATGACGCTGAACAATCAGCAACGAAATGTAGAGGCCAAAGCCCAGGCCAGGAAAGGATGAATGCGCGGGATTACTGGCGCGAAAGAAGCGCTCGAAGATGTGCTCTTGGTGTTCGGGCGCGATGCCAATGCCGAAATCCTGCACGCCAACTGTGGCAAATTCTGTATCGGCATCGAGCGACACCTGCACCTCATTAGCGTCGGGAGAATATTTGATGGCGTTGGACAGCAAGTTCGTGAGCACCTGGCCAATACGATCCGCGTCTCCGTAAACCGGAGTACCAACGGCCCCCTCGATGCGGATTTGATGCTTTTTCGACGTTCGCCCTAGCTCCTCGACGTATTCCCTGACGAGATCATTCAGGTCGAACTGCTGGTGGTTCCAGTCCAGTTGTCCCGCCTCGATTTTAGCAACGTCCAGTAACTCGCTGATCAGTTTGGTGAGCTTGTTGATCTGCTCATCCATCTTGCTCAACTGTCCCGCTGAGTACTCATCACCTTCTTTGGTAAAACGCATCTGCAACATTTGCGTATACCCTTTCAGACTGGTGACTGGCGTTCTCAGTTCGTGGCTGGCAATGCGCAAAAATTCCTCGCGTTGTTCCAGCAGCTTCCTCTGGTCATCGATATCTGTGCTGGTGCCGACCCAACGCACAATCCGGCCCGCGTTATCGCGCTGAGGTAGTCCGCGTGTGAGGTGCCAGCGGTACTCCCCATCGGCTTTGCGCAAGCGGTGCGCAACTTCAAACCGCTCCCCTGTGTGAATGGATTGCTGCCAGGCGCTCTGGTTGAGGTCCCAATCGTTCGGGTGAATGATCTGCCGCCAGCCCCACCCTTGCAGTGCTGTAAACGGAAGACCGGTATAGCTGAACCAATGTTCATTCATGTAATCGATATCGCCATCAGGTGTTGCTGTCCATACCTTTTCCGGCATGGACTCAGACAGGAAGCGTAAATGCTCCGCGTTTTCCTCCAGGAGCTGCGCGGATTGTTTTTGCTCGGTGAGGTCATGGCTAACCATGGCGAATCCGCTGGGCTGACCGGTCGCATGATCATTGACGAGAAACATATTGAGGTAGACCGGAATCTCGGCTCCGGTTTGAAAATACCGATAGCAACACTCGCCCAGCCAGTACCCGTGCGCAAGTACACTTTGTTGAATAGTTGGCAACAGATCCGCCTGCTCGTGGAGAGGGAAGAAATCACGGATATGGGTACGCTTCGCCTCCTCCACGTTCGCCAGCCCTACCAGCCTCAGACCAGCTTCGTTGATATAGAGCGACTGCCCATCCAGCGTGGTATAGCCGATCATGTCTGTGGAATTCTCCACCAGATCCACCAGCCTCTGCTGATCCGCTGCCGCTTGCTTACGCGCGGTAATATCTTCGATAGCGAGCAGAATGAGCGGCTGCTGCTCTACGTGGTGGGCATTGAGCAGCATTGTTTTGTGTCCAATGCGGGGAAAGTCGTGCTCCACCTGGTAATCGTCGATAACGCGATTGGTGGGAGGCACTTCCTCCAGCAGGGTACGCAGGGCAGGAATATTCCACTGGCCATTGCCCAGGTCGTAGAGGAAATGGTTGACGGTATGGGCAGCATCGACCTCGAAAACCTGGTAGAACGCCTTGTTCGCGCTGCGTACCCGTAAACTATCATCCAGGACAAGCAGAGGATCTTGTACCGTTTCCACAATCGCCTCCGCGTAGACGGCGGCGCTGTGTAGTTGTTTGTTGCGCTGCTTGAGTTCCTGGTTGAGCACAAGCAATTCTTCGTTGGCAGCCTGAATCTCTTCTTTGGATGACTCCATTTCTTCGTTGAGGCTTTGTAGCTCTTCATTACTGGAAAGCACCTCCTCATTGGACGATTGGAGTTCCTCGTTGCTGGCTTCCATCTCCTCAATGATGGCACGCATATGTTCGCGCATGTCCGCCAGTTCCTGCTCCGATTGCTGGATGCGGCGATCTTTGGCCCCGCGCTTCGCTCGCAACGCAGATGTTCCGTTTGTGGCGGCTTGCATCGGGGATGCGGCAGTAAACGTCTGAGACTGGGCAGCCCCTTCAAAGAGGATCACAAAGTAATGTTCCAGTGCCGGTGCCTTGAGCGGGATCACCTCCACGGTGATCTCACCGAGGTCGCTGCGCTCAAGAAGCCTGATGCCCGCTCTTTTCACCGCGCGCCCGCTCTTTTTGGCCTGCGAAATAGCAGTGCGCAGTTCCAAGTCCAGGCCACCTCTCACCATCTTAAAAAGATTGAGGCTCGCCGCGCCAGAGGCAGGCTCCAGGTACGGGCCGGTGCGACCACGGACATACAGGATCTCCATCTCCCCATTAATCACCACACTGGCCGGAGCATAGCGGGACAGCAGCAAGGCATCAGCCTCTTTTTGCGCATCGAACACTCGTGTACTCTCTTTACGCTTATATGGATAATCCTGCCAACCGCTTTGATCTTCTGCGGCTGGTGCGGCTTCGACCTGCCTGGCAGCCGCGCCCAGGGGTATAGTGAACACGGGCGGCGCACCACTGACTTGTTTCACATACAGTGGCTCGGTGTGCTTCGTGACCGGTGTAAAGAGCCCGGCGGCGTTCCCGGCTGTTTCTGATGAACCAAGGAGCAGAAAGCCACGCGGTTCGAGCGCGTAATGAAACATTTGCAGAAGGTTCTTCTGGACCTCTGGTTTCAGGTAAATGAGCACATTCTGACAACTCAGCAGATCCAGGTGGGCAAACGGCGGGTCGGTAAGCACATTGTGCTGAGCAAAGACGCAAAGCTCGCGGATGGACTTATCGATCTGGTAGCTTCCATTGGCGGGCCGAAAGAAGCGCTCCAAACGCGCCGGGGAGACATCACGAAGCACACCAGCCGGATAGATGCCCATCCTGGCGTGATCAATCGCGCGCGGATTGAGGTCAGTGCCAAAAAATTGCAGGGGAATCGACAGGTTCCGCTCAGCCAAAAATTCCAACAGCGAGATAGCCAGTGAATACACTTCCTCCCCGCTAGAACAACCCGGAACCCATACGCGGATAGGGGTTTGCGCGGATGCTTTCTCAAGAAAACGCGGAAATACCTCGCGCACCAGTAGCTCAGCGGTAGCAGGATTGCGAAAGAAGCTCGTCACACCGATCAGCAGATCTTCATACAAGGCTCCCACTTCGGCCTGATGCGTGGTCAGATAGTCCAGATACCCGGCAAAATTACTGATCTGGTGCAACAGCATCCGGCGCTGAATGCGGCGTTTGATGGTCGTGAGCTTATAGGCAGTGAAATCCACCTTTGTGCGGCGATACAATAGACGCAAAATCTGCTGGAACTCCTGCTCGTAGCCGAAAGCGTCCCTTTTATCAGCCGCAGCCTCTTCGTTCACTTGAGTTACAGATGGCAGGTGCATAGACGGATAGCGGCTGATCTTGATTAACTCTTTGACAATCTCTTCAGGCGAACCGACAGTGTCCACGTAGCCAGCATCAATCGCGCTTTGAGGCATGCCGGAATAAGCAGCAGATTGGGCATTCTGAGCCAGCGTGATGCCCCCCTGCTCCTGAATGGCCTGCAATCCCAGCGTCCCATCGCTGCCGGTTCCTGAAAGCAGCACGCCAACGATTTGCGGTGCCTGGCAGCGAGCCAGGGACAGGAAGAAGGTATCAATGGACAGGTGTTGCCCATCCGACTTCGCCCGTGGCCGCAGTTTCAGCTCACCCTGTTCCAGAAGCAGGTCAGCATTGGAAGGAATGACATAGACATGGTTTGCTTCGATAGCCATGCCCTCTCTGGCCTCGTGTACCTCCATCTGCGTGACACGAGCCAGCAGGACGGGTAACATGCTTGCATGCGTGGGTTCGAGATGCTGCACACACACATACGCCATCCCCGTGTCGCCTGGCAACGAGCGAAGTACGTCTCTAAACGCCTCCAGACCGCCCGCAGAAGCGCCCAGTCCCACAACAGGGAAAGTGAACTGCGTCGACGATGTCTGCTGAGCAGAACTCTCGTTCGTCTTTTCTTTGTGATTTTCGCTCGTCTTATCCATGGTGCTTCTCTTCTATGATGTATACGCGGGAAGGCGAGGGTGTACCTGTGATGCACGCATTGCTGGATTCATCTTGAGCCGCCTCATGCGCGCCAAGGCTGCTCATAAAATAGAGAGTATACACGCGTCAATGACTCGGCCTGTTGTCCCGCACTATCCTGTTTCGCCTCCCACACGCCGTTATATACTATACGAAATGCAAGAAAAAGCCGATGCATACGTATTATATCGCATCACAACGCACTGAGATGTGCCCTGATTGATAAAGAACACCAGCCAGGTACGTACTACCTCAGAGCAATAAAGCAGGCCAGGGAACGACGTGTTCCCTGGCCTGCTTTATTGCTCTATTCCATATTATACCATAAATGGACATTCCCTCTCGCTACCACCCACCGTTCGAGCGGTTCTTTTTTTTGCGCCGCGTTGTTCTCGTGATTCGAGAAGGAGCTTGTCTCCCTCTCAGTTTAATATACATGATGCGTGCCTGGTCAGTAATGGGTACATGCGAGTTGTTGCTTCTGTCTTGCTTGCCCATAAATCTGCCAAAAAGCAAGACTGTTCTTTCCGGCTTTTCCCATGGTGAAGAGAATAGTATCTTTAGATGGCCGTACGCGTTGTCAAGTAAGAAATGAGGTGAAGCAATAAATGACCACAGCAAAAGTTATTATAGGTGCGACCATGTCCCTGGACGGGTTCATGAATGACCGCAACGGTGATATAAGCCGTCTATATCCTGATTTTGAAGCGTTGCGAAGAACAGAGATGCTTGCCGAAGAAATACAGAGGACCGGTGCGGTGGTGATGGGCAAGCGATCCTATGATATGGCGGAGGGGGATTTGACGGATTACGAATATCAAGTGCCGATCTTTGTCCTGACGCATGCAGTTCCAGAACAGGTGATCAAAGGAGAGAACGACCGATTGACGGTGACCTTCGTCACCGATGGCATTGAAAGCGCCATTGCAAAGGCAAAAATCGCCGCAAGTGGCAAACAGGTCATGGTGGTAGGCGGCGCGAATACCGCTCAGCAATGCCTACGAGCCGGGCTAGTTGACGAAATCCACATGGGCATCGTCCCTGTTCTCTTTGGTGAAGGTTTGCGATTTTTCCAGCCTCTAGCTAATGAGCAGATGGAACTGGAAAGAACGAGGGTATTCGAGTCCCCGACGAGAACCGATCTCTGGTTTCGCGTTATCAAGTAAGGTACCTATCCATCCAGGCCACAACGCGGTTTTTGCGCTATTGAGCGTTTATCATTTATACGGGACCCTACCAGACTCGTAGACTTCATGTAAAGAAAGGAATATCTATGACAAGCATGCTTTCCGACATTGCCAGAGAATTTCTTCATAAAGAGCATGTTGCGACGGTCAGCACTTTGAACAAAGATGGAAGTTCCCAATTGACCACGATGTGGTATCTGCTTGCAGACAATGGCACACTCGTTATGAGTACGCCGGGCCGCAACCAGAAAGTAAAAAATCTGCGTCGTGACCCCCGCATCGCGCTCTGTGTAGGAGATGAAACGCGCTCTGTCAGCCTCTATGGTGCTGTAACCATCAGCGAAGATCAGGCACTTGTCCGGCAGGACCTTGAGCACCTGGTAGAACGCTATGTGAAAGATGAAGGAGCAAGGCAGCAAGTTATTGCGATCTTAATCCAACAGTCCCGTGTTGCTCTACATTTCACGCCAGAAAAAATAACCGAGTTTTCGGTATAAATGTTGGGCTTTGCAGCTCGAAGAAACAAGAAGCCATAAGAGCACAAAAGGGATTGTATCAGTAAACAAAAGCATGAAAGGCAAAACAAAATGAATCATCCACAGATCGTGTCACGAGACGAGTGGCTCGTTGCTCGCAAGGAACTGCTCGCCAGAGAAAAGGAAGCCACTCGCGCGCGTGACGCGCTTTCCGCTGAGCGTCGCAAGCTACCAATGGTCAGGATTGACAAGCAGTACACGTTCGCAGGCCCCCACGGTCCGGTCAGGCTGCTGGACCTGTTCGAAGGACGTCCCCAGCTCATCATCCACCACTTCATGTTCGACCCAGACTGGGACGAGGGCTGCTCAAGCTGTACGGTATTCGAAAATGACCGCTGCCACCTGCCATATCTACACGCTCGCAACACATCATATGCTGTGGTCTCC
Organism: Ktedonobacteraceae bacterium; assembly: GCA_036272735.1. GTDB lineage: Bacteria > Chloroflexota > Ktedonobacteria > Ktedonobacterales > Ktedonobacteraceae > DATAYF01. Next base: position 4,163 of record DATAYF010000422.1, on the reverse strand, counting down.
CGTGCGCCGCTGAGCAAGATCGAGGCGTACAAACAACATATGGGCTGGGACGTCCCGTGGTACTCCTCGTTCGGCAGCGACTTCAACTACGATTTCCATGTCACGATGGATGAGGCCATCGCCCCCATCGAGTACAACTATCGAAGCAAGACCGAGAACGAGCAAGCAGGCACCGCGGGGTACAACACTGGAGAACAGCCCGGAGTGAGCGTGTTCTTGCGCGATGGCGACAGTATCTTCCACACCTACTCCACCTTTGCTCGTGGCGTCGAGCTACTCGTCCCCACCGCCAACTACCTTGACCTGACGCCCCTGGGCCGCCAGGACGCCTAGAGCAGCGATGATCAAGGTGGAGGCAAGCTCCACCTCTACATTGGGGGAGCACGAGAGGCGAGCTCTCGTGCTCCCCCTTGAAAACGGGTGGGCCTGAGCTCGCCTCTGATCCACCCCAATGTAGAGCGGGAGCTTGCCTCCTGCTCGGCCATCGCCAGACTCATTCGTGAAAGTTCATAAAGCGAATTTTTAGCGATATCGATGCTCGTTTAGCACGTAGTGCAGACCGTTAGCAACCCTTTAATTGTTGTTCCAGCATGAGGCGAGACTCTGCCGAGACAGGTATAGGCGATGGGTGAAGCCACCGGTACAGATCCGCCATCACTTTACAGGCGACTTTGATCCTCACCATTTGCAACCGGGCCGCTGTCACAGTGGGGGGCACATTCATGCGAGGATAGAAAGTGTCCATCTCGGCATCCACTCGCTGTTCTATGCGCGCAACTTCCGCAACAACTTCGTCGGCGTCCCTCTTCGACTCCTCTTCAACCCTCGCGACCTCCTCGGCTTGTTGCTGCTCACTGCTCTGAGCCTCCTCCGCCCTCGCAGCCTCGTCAATTGTTGGTAGGCTGGTTGCTTGTGCCTGTGCACGCACCTCGTCAATCGTTGCTGTGCTAGCGACTGTTTGTACTTCTACGGGAGGTGTGGATGGAGGTGGAGGAGTGGAAAGCGTCGGATCGGGTGATGGGGCTTGCTCGACCACCCTGGCTTTCGCAGCCTTTGGACGTTTGAGCTTTTCTATGTAGGCAGGTAGATCGTCGACGGCAAGCGTCCGCTTCATGAGCTTTTGAATGATGGGAGCACGCTCGGCGGGATCGGCAATGTCCAGCAGGCAAAGCGCCGTATTCTCATGGTGCCAGTCTTCGTAGAGGCAAACTTCTGAATATCCTCAGGAGCTTGAGCAAGCCGTAAGCGATGGCGTATGTAGTTACGATCTTTATTGACAGCAGTAGCGATCTTAATCTGAGTCAGCCCCATATCACGTATCATGGTTTGAAAGAGCTTGCCCTCTTCAAGCGGTGTCAAATCCTCACGTTGAATGTTCTCCGTCACCGCTAAAGTGATCATCTCCTGGTCTGTGCAGGATTGCACCATCACTGGTAGCGTATGCAGCCCGGCTCGCTTTGCGGCATCACGGCGACGATGACCGGCCGTCAATTGATACTCGCCAGGCTTTTGTGGATGCGGGCGAGCAACCAGCGCGCCCTGAAAACCCTGGCGCTTCATGGTATCAACGAGTTGTTGTAAACTTTCTTCATTCATCGCGCTACGAGGCTGATAAGGATTGTCGTGGAGCAGCTCGACAGCAATATGTTGTGATTGTTGCTCCTGAACCAGGGATTGCTTTTTGGCTGATGCACTCGTCGCCGGGGAAATGTTCGAGGCTAATGGGTTGACAGTAAGAGTTGTTTGTTTGTGTCCGAGGCTGTGCGTTGCTTTTTGGATCCAGTTCATTACATACCAAACCCTTCGACTTAAAAAACTACGCTTCTACTTCTTTATTATATTATAATACTCTAATTATTAGCATATATTCTAATACGTTTCTACGCTATTTTTACATTCATAAATGCCAATACATTGATGGGTCGGACCATCAATGTTCATCAATATAATAAGTGCGCTATTTTTTATGAATTTTGGGAAGAAAATAATAAAATCGCCACTGCATAGAAGAATGCTGATGGTCCGACCGGACCATCAGCATTCTTCTATGCAGTGGCATCAGCACAAAACCATCACTACCCAATAACGAGCGAGTATTAGTGTGGCCCTATAGCAATTTCTGTGCCGCAGGGACCACCATCGGCATTTTCGGCAACGGTGACCTCCTCACCTTGCATGGTCAGGATAGGACGATACCATGTTGACATGCGCTCGGAGGAACGGCCGATGTAGTGGCAGATGAACGAACGACGGAAGCGATCCCGCGTCGTGTTCGGCGATGACCCATGCACTAAGCTGCCATTGAAGAAAAGCACGTCGCCCGCCTGCATATCCACGGGAGCCGCCCGCAAACCATCGGGGACGGGCACATAATCCCTGGTAAAAGATTGCGTACTATCGGCTTCCTCCGGGCAGAAAAGGTCCATCTTCTGGGTGCCAGGAACAACTTCTAATCCTCCATTGGCACGATCAATCGTATCGAGCGCGATCCAGGCAGCAATGCAGGTGCCGGGTTCCACGCGCAGGTAGAAATTGTCTTGATGCAGCGCCTGACCCCGTGCGCCCGCTGGCTTGTAGTAGAGCATACTTTGCGCCGCCAATGGCTCCTCTCCAAACAGATTCGCGAGCACCGCCGCCAAACGAGCGTCGAGCAGATAGCGCAGCGCCACCGCGTTAAAACGATGGGGATGGATGATGCGTGGATACTGCTTGAGGATATCACCGCCGGATTCCTCGGCCGAAGCTGGCTCGAAAAAACCTGGTACCGGACCACGAGCCTGGATACCCATAAACGTATCGACCAGAAGCTGCACATCGTCGCGTGTAAATAGCCCCGGCATCACCAGGTAGCCATCATCTTGAAATGTTTGAAGCTGCGCGGGAGTCAAACGCGCGCTAGTGGTAGTCATAGGTTGCCATTCCTTTCCATTGGCTATTCAACAGTGAGAAGCAAACACCAATGTGTTTCGTGCTTCCTCTCAATACTACGTGAAATAGCACGCAAAAAGAATGGACAGGCCCGTCAAAAACCTGTACAATCTTGCTATGCAGCAGCCAACAACCTATTCACCACCGCCTGATGTCTTGCTCACAGGCCATTTCATCGAACACCACGGCTACGCGGTCTATCGCCAGAGGGGTTCGGGCAACTGGCTCATGACATATACACTTGCCGGTCAGGGACTCTATCGTCAACCAGGTATACAGATAGAGGCGCGGCCCGGCGACATCGTCATGCTGCAACCGGGAGCGCTCCACGATTATTCGGTGCCTGGAGATAGCGCCTGGGAATTTTTGTGGGTCCACTTCCAGCCACGACTCGACTGGCTGCACTGGTGGCAGTTTCCTGAGGTTGGCCTGGGACTCTACAAAGCCCACCTGCACGCAAAGCCAACGCAAGAGCGCGTGCATAGCGCGTTTCTGCAGTTGCACGGCGACGCCAGCGCCATCCCCACGCTGCAAAGCAGGCAGCAGCCACATGCCGAAGATACAGCCACACAGCCAGCGTCTAGCGAACCATTGCGCATGATACAGCAAGAACTCGCGTTGAATGCACTGGAAGAAGTGCTGCTATTGATCGTGCGTGAAAACAGAAGAGCCACACAGCCAGCGCTTGATCCCCGCGTTCAGCGTGTGCTCGAAATCCTGGCCCAGCAGATGCAAGATCAGCACAGCCTGGAAACACTCGCGGCAGAAGTCGCCTTATCCCCATCGCGCCTGGCCCATCTCTTCAAACAAGAGGTGGGCAACTCGCCGATGACGATGCTGCTGCACCTGCGCCTCAATAAAGCGGCACGCCTGCTGGAAGTGACCTCTTCCAGCATCAGCATGGTCGCGGAAGCCGTTGGCTTTCGCTCGGCCTTCTACTTTAGCCGCCAGTTTCATCAGCACTTCGGCACGAGCCCCAAAGACTACCGTGCGGCGTTTGTGGGTTGACTGCTGTCATTGCCACTTCGTGCTTTTCCTCTTTATGCGATAAACTCTTTGGCGAAGCGGCGCAATGGCTCCAGATTTTTCACACCTGGAAAGGGGAAGTCGATAATAAGCTCATGGACACCATTGGCTTCCAATGTCGCAATACGCTCACGGATCGTCGCGGGACTGCCAACCAGAGAGGTATCAGTGAGACCACCTTTCCTTGCGTCTGGTACCAGGGCCAGGGC
>DATAYF010000421.1:0-4916 GCA_036272735.1 Ktedonobacteraceae bacterium | reverse complement strand
AAGTGGCATCATTATCGTGAATTACGAGCGTGCCGGCGCGATTACAACCAGCACGGTGGAAGGTCGCAGACATCCCTGAGGTCGCGAGGAGCGTTCCCAAACCTACACTTGCTTCGACCGCGCATCACGTGCGAACGGGGGAGAATCGGCAGATTAGTGAACAGCAATGCGAGGAGGCGCGCCTGTGCCGATTTTCCACGTCGCTTTTTCGAGCCGTGAGATGCTGAAAAAGCGTAAGCTACTCTTTTTGCCGATTGCTTGCATTACCAGAAATGGCGTACCGTCACCCGCTTCTCAAGCCATTTTACGGAGGTCTGCAAGGTCGATTCCCAGGTTTCGCGCCGATTTCCTCCCATTCGCCTCAAAATCGTCGAACATTCGCGCTATTTACCAGCTCAGTCTATGTACAAAACACGCTCTAACTGTAACCTCCAGCCGTATAAGCCTATAGGGGGAACGTCGTTGAGAGAGTTGTGTAAAGATCAGTAGCTCAAAACCTTTTACAACGCTACCCCTACATGTAATTTTTGAGAAGTCTCTGAGTGTTCTAAGAGCGTGTTTTTGGAAATGACCACAGAGCTAGAGCCAAGACCAGGGAGCCAGCGGACATGAGCGCACTCCCGCCTGCCTCGCCTATTACATAGGCTGAAGCATCTCAGGAAGCGGCTTTAGTCTATGTACAAAACACGCGCTCTATAGATACGAGTCAATAAATTACGGCTCGTATGAAAAAAAGGATTGTATGAAAAAATTTGTAATCCCAATAGCCATTGCAAGTATATCGCTTGCATCCTTTGCCTCCTTTGCCTCCTTTGCATTGAGCATCCCCAAAAACGCCTCAGCCTCTGGACATCCTTCTACGCTGTGCGTTAACGCTCATGATAAGCACTGCTACTCAACCATTCAGGCAGCAGTCAATGCGGCCTCCAAGGGAGCTACAATTAACATTGCTCCTGGCACCTATACGGAACAGGTCACGATTAACAAAACAGCTGTGACGCTTACCAGCCATAATGCCGTTATTAATGCCGCAGGTCTTCCTAATGGTCTCGTCATTGATGGAGCAGCAACCTCAGGAACAACCGTTAAAGAGTTGGCGGTCGAAAATGCAAACCTTGAAGGTGTTCTTGTACAAGATACTTCTCACATAACGTTGCAGAATAATACCGTTGAATTCAATGATAAGAGCCTTGTTACTGGCGCAAGAACTTGTGCGGGCGCCCTCCCTCTTGACCAGATGGACTGTGGTGAAGGAATACATATCTTAAGTACATCCTATTCAACGATCACGAATAACACAGCAGAGAACAATTCAGGCGGCATCCTTTTCTCTGATGAGACCGGGGCAACTCGCAACAATTACGTTGCCTACAATACAGTTGAGAATAACAAAGTGGACTGTGGTATTACATTAGCATCACATGGAACCAATACTGGCGTTTACAATAACGTGGTGGCCCATAACACCTCAATTGGGAATGGTGGAGCCGGCGTCGGAATCTTTGCACCAATACCTGGTACAGGATCCTATAACAACACAATTCTTGACAATATCACGAAGAATAATGCTGATGGAGGTGTATCTCTCCATAGCCATTCTCCCGAAACAAATGTGGGCGGCAACAAGATCATCGGGAATACGATCAGTGGAAACATGGTCCACCCTGGATCAGGAGCCCCCACTCCTGCAGGCATCGTTTTATTTGCAGATAGCTCGCATGGAGCACCTGTAATTAAGAATACGACAATCACAGGCAATACACTCTCTGGTGAAACCATTGATGTCTACGTAGGAACTGCCCAGACCGAACTGGCCTTACAGGCGAATAACCTGCTTGGAGGCAGTGGAACAATCGGTGTTGAAAATGCAGGTAGCTCTGGTACAGTTAATGCCACGGCAAATTATTGGGGTTGTGCCGCTGGACCAAATCATCCCAATTGTACAACAACCCAGGGAAGCGTAAACGCAGCACTGGCCTTACTCAAGTAACTAATCAGAACTATGTCATTCCCCGGTAAAATGGAGGATGGACTTGTAAACGAAGTGGGCATTTCTTCCTCATAAGCAAGAAATGCCCACTTCGTTGTTTGAGCAGAGCTCTTTTCAATACCACGAATAAGGGACAATATACAGTGCATCTACTCCAACTAATTGACTGGCGCTACATTCATCAAATACAATGATAGCAAAAACACGGAGAAATTTACCTGAATTGGCTCCTGTGCTGGCTACTTAGGACGTCCGTTCCCGCTTTTCGTGGCACGCGCCTTTGATTCTTCTGAACAGATGTCCCAAGCAGGCAGCACAGATCGTCTCAGCCGTCAATTTAGAGCGAGCTAGCCAGATTCAACTGCTTGCTTCTACATCTAGTCAGTCCTTTCGCTGGGCATCCGATGAGGATATAGCAGGAAAACGCGAGAAATTTTTGACGAAGGCATGGTAAGAAACGTGTGGAACTATTACCGTCGTCGTATTGGGCCGCTATAATAGTTGGTTCAAGCTCAGTTCCCCGCAAGGAACAGTCCCCAAAAGCGCGAAAGATGAAAATACTGCAGCGCTATTTCATCATTGGAGGGTGTTCTTATGACAACTAATCTCCGGGTGAACGACCAGTTCCCCGACATTGAATTGCCAAATCACCAGAACGTATTAACGCGGCTCTCGCATTTCACGACCCCCGGCCTCCTTGACAGACACCTGGGGTTCCTGGATGGGTACCCGCTGATTCTCATCTTCTTTCGTGGGTTCTTCTGTCCGCGCGACCAGCAGCAGATGCGGCAATTCGTGGAGTTTCAGCGCGAGTTGGCAGTCAATTACGGCAAGCTGGTGGCTGTCAGTGTGGACCCCCCGCTTGTTCAAGCCGCATTTCGCGCTGGTCTTGGAGCGCAGTGGACCTTCTTATCCGACGAACAGCGCACCGTCATCAAACAGATCAACATTCTCGATGAGACAGAAGGTGAGTATGCCTATCGTGCCCAGCCATACACCTTTGTCTTGCGGCCTGATCTGTGCATTCACGCCGTCTATAACGGGTGGTACTTTGTTGGTCGGCCCACTAATGAGGACCTGCGACGTGATTTGCGCACTATCATGGAAATGCGGTCTGATTACCGCTACGAAGCATACACCGCGCCGGAGGTGCAGCAGATTCGCATTCCCCAACAGGAGTGGGCTAATGGCGCTCCACCATTAGGTGCCAATGGCTTACCGGTAGCACAAGGGGTCGTCGGTTGGTTTGATCTCAAGACAGGTGTTGGCGTGATCGTGAGAGATGGATCAGGTGATGAAGTGTTTTTTCACTTTACGGCTCTTCCTGGGCAGGGCTATCGCACTATTCGACCAGGTACGAGTGTGAAGTTTGAGATCGTTAAGAGCCAAATTGGTCTGGCAGCACGCAATATCCAGCAGATCGGGTAACTCACAATGGTTCATCCTTTTAGAGCGTGTTTTGTACATAGACTAAAGCCGCTTCCTGAGATGCTTCAGCCTATGTAATAGGCGAGGCAGGCGGGAGTGCGCTCATGCCCGCTGGCTCCCTGGTCTTGGCTCTAGCTCTGTGGTCTTTTCCAAAACACGCTCTAAGCGAAAGGATACGCTTGCGCTCTTCCTCGTTGATAAGATCAATGCAGTGGCGTCCTTGTGCTCTTGCATCCCTATTGACTTGCTCCTGAATCGTCAGCACCTGCTCAAGACCATATTTACGAGGATCAATCGTTAACGGCCCCAATCGCATTGGGTTGGCTGCCAGTTTGCCATTTTTTAGTTGGTCTGTTCCATCTTTACGCAGGCGGTGGTGCGGCTTCTGAAGTTCCGCATAGAGAGGACGTAGCTGTTTGAGTGGTGCTAAATAGCGCCAGTGAGGGAGACGTAAGACGGTATCAAGCGCAAGGTCTCGACTCGCTAAGTTACAACCCACACAACCGGTACGAGCATTAATCTCCTCTTTCTCGTCCCCTCCATACACTTCTGCAATAGTCTGCGTGGGAATCCCATACTCAGGTGCGTGAAAGGTTAACCAGTCCCAAACATGGCACACCCGCCAATGGAGGCAAGGGGCTAGCACATCGGCCACGGATTCTGGCGTTTTAATTTGATGCCGTCTCTGCCCACATTCTGCACCATCTTTTGAGCAGGATAGCGCAATCCGTTGATCCCTTATGGCACTTTCCCCAGTTCGTACACCTGTGAGCACGAGGAGCTTTTCCTTTCGCTGCTCCTGCACCTGAGCGAGCGCATGCTCCATTGGTTCGATCTTTAGTTGTGGCGTGCACCATCGAAAGCGATTTTTCGGTGGAGGAAACCAAGCGCACTCAGACAGAGCTGTTCTCTTTGGCTTTCTGAACCGGCAGAGGTGCGCAGTACTTCTGCGATAGAGGCTTCACTATTCAGCGTTGTTCTTCACTCCTTTCACTCAATCCTACCAACTCCCGCTGAGTTGGCACGAATGAAGGAAAGAAAAAAGCCCTTCTAGCATTGCTAGAAGGGCCAAAGAACGGGAAGAAGAAAAAGGTTGCTTCATGAACTCCTTCCATGGAGAGGGAAAAGATCTACCCGCTGGTTTCTCACGCTCAAACGCATCTCTTGGCTTGGCGCGCTTTTCCTGGTCAGGCCTCCCTCTTCCTGGGAAGGGTCACCGTAAAGGTTGATCCTCTTCCCAATTCGCTGTCCACGGTGATCGTTCCCCCATGCTGCTTGACGATCTCGGCGACGATGTACAACCCCATGCCCAGACCAGGGATCGTTCTCTGCCTGGGACCAGTAGCCCGATAGAAGCGCTCAAAGATTTTCTCGCGCTGCTCTCGCGGGATGCCCAGGCCATGATCGTGCACACGGATCGTGACCGCATCTGCGGAGGCGTCGAGGTCCATCTCGACTGTCTGGGCCCCGGGAGAATACTTGATGGCATTGCTGAGCA
>DATAYF010000420.1:0-4391 GCA_036272735.1 Ktedonobacteraceae bacterium | reverse complement strand
TCTCGATATAGGTACCGGCAAGGCTGAACTGCCGCTGCGTCTGATCGAGCGTTATGACGTTGAAGCATTGGGTATTGATTTTTCCTCCCCGTTTCTACAAGAAGCTTGTGAACAAGCCGCGCTTCGCGTTCCAGCGGATCGCTTCACTCTGCTGGAAGAAGATGCAACGACATTTTGTGAAACGCCAGAAACCTTTGATCTGGCTTCATGTCTGGGTGCGTGCGACATCTTTGGCGGTTTTCAGGGGACGCTGAACAAACTGGTCCATTTTGTTCGTCCTGGTGGCTATGTCCTCATCGGTGATGGATATTGGAAGCAGGAGCCGGACCCTGCATACTTGAAAGCTCTGCAATCTTCGCGCGATGAACTGATGACGCATGCCCAAAATGTTGGAGCCGGAGCAGCACTAGGACTGATTCCCCTCTACGCGGCAGTGTGCAACGATGACGAGTGGGGATCGCTACGAATGGCTCCACTTGCGTAACATCGAACATTATGCCCGCGAGATGCCTGAGGATCCTGCTGTGCCCGGCCTGCTGGAACGTATTCGTTCCTGGCGCGACCTCTACCTGCGCTGGGGACGTGATACGTTAGGTTTTGGACTCTACCTGTTCCAGAAGTAATCAGTTTGAGATGATTGGTCTGCTGGTGCGAGAGAAATAGATATCGTACCAGCAGACTTGCTAGAGAACAACCGTCCTTGCCATACGCATGTTCACTCACCTGGCTCAATCTTTTTGCTCACGCTGCAGCGGCAGGTTGGGTGAAACCTCCCTCGTTTCCCAAGCGTGCCAACCTTTGTGAAGAACAGTAGGACAACTTTTCTGTTCGTACGTTTAGTGAACGGGCAAGAAGTCTCTTCCTTCTTGAGATAGGTATGCACAACAAAGATCATCGACAAGTCCTTCAAAAGCAGCTCTTTCAGTCTCCGCTAAAAAAGCAGAAGGGACCATTGGATCAACCGAACGACCGCACGCGTTCCTGGTGGCGTTCTGCCTTCGTTGGCTATCCCCTGGCCCTCGCGTTTGTCGGTGGCGCTTTCCTGGTACTATTGCTGGGAAGCTCTTTGGGAATACAAATTTATTTTGTTGATCTGCCATTTATGATCGCAACGTTTTTTGTTGGATGGATATGGGGCATTGGTCCGGCACTCTTCGCCCTGCTCGTAGCGGTGCTTGTCATTGACTACTGGGTAATTCCTCCACTCCATAATTTCACGTTTTTTCAATGGCCCTACGTGGCTTCCTTCTTGCTGTTCATTGCCTTACAACTCCTGATCGTGTTTTTGATCGCTGTGCTAAGACACCGGCAACAGCTTTTGCTTGCCAGGCAAACAGCAGCCAGACATGCCGAGGAATTGGCAAAGGCTAACCAGGCGCTTGCTGAAAGCAATGCACAGCTAGAGCAAGCAGACCGATTCAAGGACCAGTTTCTTTCCCACGCATCCCACGAATTGAAGACGCCCATTACCACTATTGTAGGGCAGGCGCAGCTCGCCTTACGTCGTCTCTCACGACAACAAGCTCTTCCTGCCGACTTTGCCTTTCTTCCATCTCACTTAGAAAAAGTGGAGATACAGGCTCACCGCTTGCACGCCTTAGTGGATGATTTGCTGAATCTAAGCAGTTTACGTTCAGGTAGAATTCCCTTACGAGTAGCCTCCTGCGACCTCAGTAGCCTCTGCCTTATCCTGGTCGAGGAGCAAAGAGAACTGACAAAGCGCTGTATTGACCTGGAGCGCCCCATGCATCCTCTCATGATCCAAGCTGATGAAGGACGGCTTTCCCAGGTCATCAGTAACCTGCTTACCAATGCCATCAAATATTCGCCTGCAAACACAGTGATACGGGTAGAGGTAAGGCAAACGCAAACCCACGCCATCTTTTCCGTTCACAACGATGGTTCCGTCCTTTCCCAGGACCAGCAGCACGCCATCTTTGAGCCGTTTTATCGCACGCCAGAGGCCCAATCTTCCGCAACGCAAGGCTGGGGGTTGGGACTTGCCATCAGCAAAGAAATTGTTGAGCAACATCATGGGCGCCTGTGGGTGGAATCATCTGAAGGAGAGGGGACGACGTTCTTTGTAGAGCTTCCTATATCAACAGAGGAACAGTAGGACATTTTTGCACTTGCAGGATTGGTGGGGTATCTCTTCCACATTCTCTATCGGAAAAGATACCCTGCTGACACCTACCGGAAACATCCATGCAACGCGAAACCAGCCTTCCGCCAATCACGCCACGTGCATACGTTCCGCGAAGCGCAATACCACTTGCGTGGGCCGCTGTAGACCTCTACGCAACAACGTGACGATGATTGCCGCGATAATACCATCGAAGGCACCACCCACAATATCGTCGGGATAATGTATGCCCACGAACACGCGGGCAACGCCAATCACGCAGGCCACCGCAATCGCAATGACACAGAATAGCAGCGACGTTTTGCCAATGGGCGAGTGTAAAATGCCCTGTAAGTGCTCTTGCTTGGTGGGAGCAGAGGAAGAAGTGGTATGAGTACGCATCAGCAGCCACGGCAACTGGCTGAGTATCAGCATGCCAACGACCGCGAAGGACCAGGCCGTGTGATCGCTGGGAAAAGAACTATCGGCGACATGGTGCACAAGCAGGTTCACGTGGTGCGTGATAAAGGGACGCGGCTCAAAGACAAACTGCTCAATCGTCAGGTTAATGCCGTAAGCCACAGCACAGGCAATAATAATCCATAGGATCGAGGCACGGCGCTGCTGTAATCGTGCCTTGTCTTGCTCCGATAGTGCCCGCTTACGCCAGCCCAACGGCAGACCCCACGCCAGCAAAAGCAATAGCGGCCAGCAGAAAATCAGCGTATTGGCGCAAAAGACCATAATGGCGTCGAGCGCGTAATTGATACCGGCATATTCATTAATTTCGGTAAAGAGCATATAATTAACGTGCAAAAGATCAGTAACCATACGTTTTATAGCCTCATATCAGTATTCCGTTTGTATCAAGTATAGCCATCCCTACGGCAGAGTGCAAGCTAGATTTACCATTTGGGGGATAATTATTTTTTCGGCAACGCTGCTCGACGAAGCTGCGGATTGAAAAGCGCCAGCAACGCACAGATGATCAAGCCTACCCATAAGATGCCAACTGTCGGCATAATCCCCAAGCGTTGCAGGCATAGTCCGACCCCTGCTGGACCCAGCGTGAGAAAGCCAAAGAAGACCAGGGGGCAATACTGTTCACGCGTCCCTACAATTGATCAGGTACCAGCGTGAGACGATAACCGGCGGTTTGCAGATAGGGCACCGAGTCAAGCAGCGCAAGTCCAGCAACCAAGACCCCCAACATCCACGGGTTCGTCATCACGCCATACAACGGCAACAGCAGTACAAATAGCAATAACGTGCTGATCAGTAACCATCCCAGGGGCACGCGGCGTTGAAGTACAGGACTTATAGCAGCCCCCAGCAGATTTCCAATACCGGCGGCAGCGAGAATAACGCCTATACCATTCAGCGGGAAGTGCTCATTACGAGCGATCAGTGGCACCAGCAAGATATTGATACTCACGATGACTTCGAGGTAGCCTGCCAGCACGATTAGAAGTCGAACAACTGGCTGGTGCCGGACCTAACTCAGACCCTTACGAATGTCTGCGAGAAGATTAGCCTTCACCTGCACTTGCTCCTGAACTTGAAACGATGTGCGAATGAACAAGAGCGAGACCAGCAACACCACATACGAGATGGCATCTACCACAAAAGGGAAGAGCCGACCAATGCTCAACAACAACGTTCCAAGTGGCGGGCCTGCCAGGGAGACGGTACTGTAGACGACCTCATTCTGCGTCAGTGCCTGTGAAATCTGCGACTTGGAAACGACCTGGGTGAGTGCCGCCAATCCTGCCAGGCCGTAGAATACACTGAAAGTCCCAATCAAGAAGGCAAGCACGAAGAACGAGGTAAGTTGGACAAACGCAGAAAGCTCGCTGAACACGATAAAAGCCACGCTTACCAGGCACAGAGCCAGTCCCGCCGTACACAGCATCATGGTGTGCTTGCGATCCCAGCGATCCGCCAACGCTCCCGCTGGCAGACTGAACAGCACATAGGGCAATTGTCCGACAGAAAAAATAAGCCCGGTAATCGCGGCATTGTTGGTGCGTGCGAGGATGAGCACAGGTAAGGCCACCTGCGTAATCCCCGTTCCGAGCGCCGAAATACTTTGCCCCATCCACAGCAACACATAATCGCGGTTTGCCCAGAGAGATCCGACCTTTACAGAAAGCCAAGCGCGAAAGCCCCCGTGTTTCAACCGGGGGATGAAGCGCCGCTCCTTTTGTGAGGAGGAGGAGGGGAGAACGTGGATCGCTTGAAGACGAGCGTATCGCTTGACAGCATTCCC
>DATAYF010000419.1:0-4166 GCA_036272735.1 Ktedonobacteraceae bacterium | reverse complement strand
GTACCAGAAAATGGGTAGAGGGACGCACTAGACAGACGTGTATTGATGGCACCATGGTGCCATCAATACACGTCTGTCTAGTGCGTCCCTCTACCCATTTTCTGGTACATGCCATATCATACTAACAGATCATCATGAAGGGGTATGGTATGTCTTTTGGTTCACAGCAAGTTATTATTATCGGCGGCGGCATCGGCGGATTGTCGACCGCTATTCATCTTGCATCACGGGGATATCGTGTCCAACTCCTGGAACGCCAGCCACGCGTCGGTGGCAAGCTCAACCTGCTCAGCATGCACGGCTTCACCTTCGATACCGGCCCCTCGTTACTGACGATGCCCGATGTGTTGCGCAACCTGTTTCGCACAGCCGGGCGCCGGCTAGAGGATTATCTCGACCTTGTGCCGCTGGATATTACCTGTCGCTATTTTTATCGCGATGGCGTGCAGCTCGACGCCTGGCGCGATCACGCACGGCTGGCGCAAGAGTTCGCACGCTTGCAGCCGCGTGATGGGGCCGCGCTACTGCGTTTCCTGGATCACGCGCGTAGTATCTACCAGGCTGCCGCCGATCCCTTCCTTTTTCACAGCCTCGGCAGCCCGCTCGATGTGATGCGCACCTTCATCCGCTTTGTGCTGCGTGGTCACCCCACTGATACCAATGGTGGCCCGACAGGAGCCAGCGCACAAACTGCTACGAGCATGCTTGCACGTTTGCACGCGGTACTGTCGGCGCTGTCGTCCGCGACACTCGATCAAAGTGTGCGCGGTTACTTTCAAGATGAGCACCTACGCCAGCTTTTTGATCGCTACGCCACCTACAATGGTTCTTCACCCTACCAGGAAGCATCTGTCTACAGCATCATTCCCTACGTCGAGATGGCTGATGGCGGCTGGTATCCTCGCGGCGGCATGTACGAAATCGCCAGGGCGCTAGAACGCCTGGCTCGTGAACTGGGCGTGGAGATCGAAACGAATTGTAATATAGAGCGTATCCTGGTGCAAAATGGCCGGGCCAATGGAGTCGTGCTGGCCGATGGGCGCGTTGTGAAGAGTGATATTGTGGTGGCAAATAGCGACGTGGTCACGACGCATCGCGAACTGCTCGCGCCCGCCGTGCGCAACGAAAAGCTGGTGCGCCGCCTGGGACGCCTTGAGCCATCGTGTTCGGGCTTCGTGCTGCTGCTGGGCACCGATAAGCAATATCCACAACTGGCACACCACAATATTTTCTTCTCAGACGATTACCCCGCCGAATTCGCCGATCTCTTCGAGCGACGTGTGCCCGTGCACAATCCAACCATCTACATATGCGCCACGACCCGCACGGACAGCAGCCAGGCCCCAGTGGGACACGAAAACCTGTTCGTGCTGATCAACGCACCATACCTGACCGCGCAAAGCGACTGGCAACGCGATGCACCCGCGTACCGCGAGCACATTTTTGACCTGCTGGCACGCTACCTACAGATCGATCTGGGCGACCTGCGAGAACATATTGTGTGCGAGGCCATGCTCACGCCTGAAGATTTTCGGCAGCGCTACGGGGCCAATGCAGGCTCGATTTACGGTCTTTCATCCAATGCCCGCATGGCTCCTTTTACGCGTCCGGGCAACCGTTCCCAGCATATTCGTGGACTCTACTTCGTCGGTGGCAGCACGCATCCGGGCGGTGGCGTGCCGCTGGTCATGCTGTCCGGCAAGATTGTGGCGGGTCTGATCGCGCAGGATACGCAAGCACGTGGCGTTGTTCCCACTATTCAGGAAGAGGAGTTTCATGTATGAGTTTTGCTGATGCACTATTAATTGAAAATTTGGAGCCGTTGCGACAGGGCTTGCTACATCATCCATTGTGGCAGCGCATAGAAGATGGCACGTTGGAGCGCGAACGGCTGCGGTTGTTTGCGTTGCAGGATTGGTGGCTGGTGCGGCAGGCGTACCGGCTGGACGCGCTGGCGATTGCGAGTAGTCCAGAGCTTGAGATACAGGAGTTACTGGCGCGCAAACTGAGCGCGAAAATCGGCCCTGGCAATACTGGTGGCAAGTATCTATTATTTCGCTTTGGTGAGGCGCTGGGCCTGAGTCGCGCAGATTTCGATGCTGTTGAGCCGCTGGCTGGCTGTATGGCCTTGACCAACTTTTTTTACTGGATGCTGGCCTATGGCTCACCCGGCGAGAAATTGGCATCAGTGAGCGCCAGTGAAGATATTTTTATCCAGATCTGTGCTCGCGTCGGCCCTGCTTTACAACGCAACTACGGTCTAAACGAAGAGCAGGTCGCGTTTTTCACCATCCACGAGGATATAGCTGCCCATGTCGAGCCGGTTGACCAGGCGCTGCTGGCGCGCTACGACACGCCCGAAGAGCGCCGCCGCATCACCCGCGCCGTCCGCCTCAGCCACGAATTCGAGCATATGTTCTACGATACGATTATAAATGCATAATTAATGAGAAGCGCACGGCCTGTGAGGGAGGTTTCCTCATTTCATCCCAACCTGACAGAGGATGTCAGGAAATAAGCGCTATACTTGTCTCTAGCACGACAGTATTTCGCAATGGCACAGGAAGGAATTTGCTACGATGAAATTTGGTATCGATATTCCGAATTTTGGCGGTGATTACGCTAATGTCCGCCTGGTGGCTGAGGTAGCGCACGAGGCGGAGGAGGCCGGTTGGAATGGCTTTTTTGTTTGGGATCATATTGGTGCAAACTGGGGTAAGTCGGAGTTTAGCGATCCCTGGATGCTGCTCACCGCGATTGCTATGCGCACCGAGCGCATGCGCCTGGGACCGATGGTCACACCAATTCCGCGCCGTCGACCCTGGAAGCTAGCACGCGAGGTAGCTACGCTCGACCAGGTAAGTAACGGGCGCGTCATCTTTGGCGTTGGCCTGGGCGAAGGGGAAGAATATAGCTCCTATCACGAGCCGGGAGATGATCGACAGCATGGCGAGATGTTGGACGAGGGGCTGGATATTTTGACGGGTTTGTGGCGCGGCGAACCATTTAGCTATGATGGAAAATATTACCAGGTAGAGAATGTGCTTCACCTGCCGCGCCCGGTCCAGCAGTCGGGTATTCCCATCTGGGTTGCGGGCTGGTGGCCCAATCGTAAACCCATGCGCCGTGCTGCTCGCTGGGATGGAGTTTTCCCTTTGCATCGCAATGCAGGTAACGTCGAAGAGATGACTTCGCTAGAATTTCAGAAATGCCTGGCCTTTATTCGTAGCCAACAAACAGCAGAGAAGGCGAGCCAGCCATATGATGTGGTGAAAGTAGGAAACCTGCCCTATCAGGATAAGAAGGGTACGGATATGGATGTTGCACGCCTCGAAGAATATGCGTCTGCTGGCGTCACCTGGTGGTTGGATGGCCCCGGCGGCCCTGATGAGACCCTGGACGATGTGCGCCAGTTCATTCGTAAGGGTCCGCCGCGTTTGAAATAGGAGAAGGGAAATACTCGTGAGAGGCACTCGTTTCATCTTTGTTGAAGGCATTATGGGGTCGGGGAAATCGACGACGGTTCTATTTCTCACTGAGCGACTTCGGCAGCATGGCATTGTCGCTCGCTCCCTGGCGGAAGGACCTACAATTGATGAGCCAGAACATCCCTTGCGCGTTGCGACAGAGTTTCCACACCCCAATGGCATCTGGCTCGATCTGACGGTCGAGGAATTCGTTGAGAGGAGCTTGCAGAAATGGCGCGACTTCGTGCAGGCTGCCCTACAAAGCTCAACGATCACTGTCTGTGATGGACTGTTGTTTCATGGCAACGTGACGGACTTGCTGCTCATGAATGCGGAGATGTCAGTGCTGCGCCGCTACGTGGCCCAGATCATCGAGTGTCTTTCTCCCCTCAATCCAGCCATCATTTATTTCTATCACGCAGATGTTGCTCAGGCTATCTGCTCGGTATGTAATGAGCGTGGAAAGAAGTGGGAGGCGTATCAGGTGAATTGGAAAGTCGCTAGTCCTTACGGTGTAGAGCGATCACTACATGGATTTGATGGGCTGGTTCAGCTTTATCGGACCTATCGCGAGATCTGTGATGATAGCTTTATGCAACTTGGGCTACCAAAGCTAGCGATTTGCAATGAAGGCAATTGGGAAACATACTATCGCGATATCCTTACGTTTCTGCAACTGCCTTCATTACCATCTGCCGG
>DATAYF010000418.1:0-2672 GCA_036272735.1 Ktedonobacteraceae bacterium | reverse complement strand
GTGCAGAGGCTGTCGCGATCACCGTGGCACCGGCCCACTTTGCCATTTGAACCGCCATACTGCCCACGCCACCAGCGGCCCCATGAATGAGAAGAGATTGCCCACTGGTAAGCCCTGCGTGCTCAAAAAGCGCTTGCCAGGCTGTCAGTCCAACCAGGGGGACTCCGGCTGCCTGTATGTGCCCAAGGGTTCGTGGCTTGGGCGCCACATCAGTCGCACGCGCGACGGTGTACTCCGCAGCCGCGCCATCCCGCCAAAATTCGGTGAGCGCATAGACGGCTTCTCCTACGGCCACACCGGTTACGTCGGGTCCCACTTCAACGACCTCACCAGAAACATCATGACCTGGTATGGGATGCTGACGTTCGATACCAGCCGGTGTTTTCCAGGTTTCCGACCAGGTCGGTTCCTGCCACATCACACTGGTCGCATGGACCCGAATCAGGACTTCTCCCACTCCTGGCTGAGGTTGCGGTGCATCTTCGAACACAAACTGATCAGGATCACGCTGACCATACAGACGGATAGCTTTCATCGCTCAGATGTCTCCTTGTTCTTCCTCATTCTTCCAGAGCATTCCCAGGCTGATCTCTCCAGCAGGACCTTCAACATGACCAGGCGTCGCGCCGCAGGCGCTGAGAAGCCTTGAGCTAAAGGATAGCTTCTGAATGGATACATACCAGTATGAGGCTCTGAAGTACTTCACCTGGCCAAACAAACTATAGAATGATGATGGTCTTCATGCAAGGGTCATTTTTGCTGGAAGGATGGGGCCATTTTACGAGCGAAGCACGTGTGCCAGTTGATGAACGCCTGCCCGAATCTCCTGCTCATTCACTGCCCCATAGCCAAGCACGAGGCCGCCTCGCTGCAATGAACCCAGCGCCAACCTGGAAAGAGGCATGACTTCGAGTCCATGTGCGCCTGCTCGTTGTGACATCCGCTGGTCATCCATTTCTGGTGGGAACCAGCACACAAGATGCAAGCCTGCCTGAGGCGGCTGTACTTCCACCAGGTCCCCAAGTTCCTGCTGAAGCAATTCGACGAGTATGGCTCTTCTGGTCGCATAGATCTCCCGCATGTGCCGGATATGACGCAGAAAATACCCTTTGGTGATAAACGCTTCCAGGATTAGTTGCTCAAGAATAGGCACATGCCTGTGCATACAACTGCACAGATTGGTAAAAGGTGATACCAGTTGAGGCGGCACAATCAGATACCCTATGCGTAATGCCGGAAAAAGCACTTTGCTAAATGTTCCAATGTAGATCACTCGCTGAGCGGTATCGAGTCCCTGTAATGCATCGAGGGGTCGACCACTGAAGCGGTAATCACTGTCATAGTCATCTTCGAGAATCCAGGCATTGGCCTGGTTGGCCCATTGGAGGAGGGCGAATCGTCGCGACAGATTCATGGTGACACTCGCAGGAAATTGATGGGATGGAGTGACGAAGGCCAGACGAGCTTGTGGGTAGCGCTCTTGTCCTACTTCGACATTCATCCCTTCCGATGTCACAGGGATAGGAGCCAGTTGTGCGCCAGCATTGCGTAGGGCTCGTTGCGCTCCTGGATATCCTGGATCTTCAATCCAGGCAAGCTCCCCTGGATTGAGGAGGAGGCGCGCTGCCATATCTAACGCTGATTGTGCGCCTGGCACAATCAGAACTTGCTCTGCCTGGCAATGCACGCCTCGTGTGATGCTCGTATGAGAGGCGATCGCTTCGCGCAATGGAGAGTAACCCGCAACCTCCTGATAATCAGCCACGCTTCTGAGCGTAGATCGTGCGCAATAGGCAGCAACCTGGCTCCATTGCTGAAAGGGAAAAGCACGCAGATCCGGGACACCCGTACGAAAAGCGCGTGGAGCATCCGGTCGAGGAGAGGTCAGCGTAGAGAGTACAGGTGCCTGGCGCGTTACATCCTCTCCCAGGTGAGACAAGGAGAAGGGAGCGTGTGTGCTCTCGTCAGGAGCTGTTTTCTTCTGGGGAGCCGCGCTTGGAATGAAAAAGGTCTCAGGAAGGTCACATGTCACCCTGGTCCCTTGGCCGACCTTTCTCTCAAGATATCCTTCAGCACAGAGTTGCTCATAAGCATTACTTGCTGTATTACGAGAAATACCTAATTCACTCGCTAAAACCCGTGTTGATGGGAGGCGTTGACCTGGCTGTAATTGACCACTGAGAATAGCATGGCGTAGTCGGTCATACAACTGGCGGTGCAACGGCATGCTTACTGCCCGATTAAGTGCAATATCTGCCGCAATGTGCGGTACGCGGTGGCGTCTCTTTGTCATGACGAAAGAAGCTACCTTCCCTAAATGGATCCATACTACTTAGAAAAATGACCCTGGAAGAGGCCCCTTTTCTAGTGTATGCTTCTCTCACAAACAGAACATACGAAGGAGTTTTCACGACAGGAAAGCGATGTGGTTTGACAATCGGGAGGAGCAGCAGGATAAACCGGATAGGCAAGCGATACGCTCTGTACAGCAAAAACAAATGATCTTCCTAGCAAAGAATCTTCACCCTATACTCTTCACAAACAAAGATGTTCGTCACAACAAAAACGAGCGGGGAAAGGAGGCGGCGCGTTTCCCTATCTGAATGGTAGAGAGAAATGGGCCAGAGAGATGGTGAATGCAGGAAAGGAAAGGGAAATGAGGAAGCGCATTT
>DATAYF010000417.1:0-6347 GCA_036272735.1 Ktedonobacteraceae bacterium | reverse complement strand
TCCATCTCAACCGTCTTGGCGTCTGGAGAATACTTGATGGCATTGCTGATCAGGTTGATGAAGACCTGTCCGAGCCGATCGCGATCCCCGATCAGGCTGGTTCTCACGGTGCCACGCACCACGATGCGATGGCTCGGACTGTTTTGTTGCATGGTCTCGGTGATCTCCTGGAGCAACGTATCCAGACCGACTGTCTCCTGAAGGTACTCCAGTTTGCCTACCTGGATCTTGGAGACATCCAATAACTCGTCCACCAACCGGGTGACTTTGTTGATCTGGCCCTCCATACTGGAAAGAGCCGGAGCCGAAGCCGGGATGCCTTGCTTTGCCAGTTGCCGCTGCAGTAGGGAGGTCTGGAGTTTTAAGGCCGTGAGTGGAGTCTTGAGTTCATGGCTGGCCATGCTAATAAAGGCATCCTTGCGTTGCTCCAGTTCCTTGCGTGCCGAATTATCCAGCGCAAAGCTGATGGTCTGGCGCGGACGTTGCTGGAAGGTGACGCTTCCCACCAACACTGGCAGGCGACTGCTGTCTTTACACACCACCTCGGTTTCAAAGGGCGTGTGCTGCCCGCGTGCGGTTACCTCCTGGCGCGCGCGCTCAAAGAGATGCGCCTGTTCCGGGGGAGTGATCTTCACCCGGTTCAGCGTTTTGCTGCGCACATCCTCCTGGGTATAGCCGGTCATGTGAAGAAACGCCTCATTGGCTTCCACCAGCACTTCCTCCTCCCCCTCGACAGAAACAATCCCGATAATATTGGAGTCGATGAGGGCGCGGATGCGCTCCTGACTCTGGCGCAAAGCTTCCTCCGTCCGCTTCTGCTCGTCGATGTCGGTGGCAGTCTCAAACCACTTCACGATCTGACTGGTTTCATCACGTACCGGTGCCCCGCGCGTTAAGAACCAGCGATACTCCCCGGTCTGGCTCTTTCTGAGACGCTCTTCGTGCTCAAACAATTCTCCTGTGTCCAGGGCATGCTGCCAGAGCGCTCGGGAGTCTTCGCGATCATCGGGATGGATGAACTGGAGATGAGCCCATCGGTCGCTTTGCATGTGTTCAAGCGTGAGCCCGATGTAGTCACACCAGCGCTGGTTCAAGTAATCGGGACGGCCATCTGGTTGAATAGTCCACACCAGTTGTGGCACCGTTTCAGCCAGCACGCGCCAGTTCTCCTCGCTTTCTTTGAGCTGCTGCTCGGCTCGTTTGCGGTCATTGATGTCGGTACAGGTGCCAAACCATTGCAGGATCGTCCCCTGGTTATCTTTGCGTGGCATGCCGCGGGCTAAGAACCAGCGATAGTCTCCGGTTCTCCCATGCTGCATGCGATACTCCACTTCATAGAGCGTCCGTGTGCGAACGGCGGTCTGCCACGCATCCAGAGTGCGTTGTCGGTCATCAGGATGCAGACACGCGATCCACCCGTCTCCTTGTAATTGTTCGGGGGCCATGTTGGTATAGTCACACCACTGTTGGTTACAGTAGTCACACGAGCCATCGGGGCCCATGATCCAGACAAAATGGGGGATGGCATCGACGAGCGTCCGCAGTTCTTCTTCGGCCTGCTTTTTGTCCTCAATATCGGTGCAGGTGCCAAACCACTTGACAATCTGGCCTGCTTCATCATGCACCGGCATGCCGCGGGCCAAGAACCAGCGATACGCTCCCGTTTGGCCCTCCTTGAGACGATATTCGATCTCATAGGGTTCACCTGTTGCGAGTGCTTGATGCCAGACCATCAGACTCTGCTGATAGTCGTCAGGATGTAAGAACTGACTCCATTCATGGCCCAATGACTGTTTGGGGGAGGAACCGATATAGTCGTACCACCGTTGATTCCAATACGCCACCGATCCATCTGGCTGCGTGGTCCACACGAGCTGCGGCACCGTTTCGGCCAACACGCGTAAGTTCTGCTCGCTTTCTTTGAGCCGCTGCTCGGCCCGTTTCTGCTCGTCGATATCGGTGCAAGTGCCAAACCACTTGATGATCTGACCTGTGTCATCACGTACCGGCATGCCGCGGGCTATGAACCAGCGATAGTCTCCGGTGCTGCCATGCTGGATGCGAAGCTCCACTTCATAGAGAGTTTTGGTGCGAACAGCCGTCTGCCACGCATCGAAGACGCGGCGTCGGTCATCAGGATGCAGACACTGGGGCCACCTACTCCCTTGTAATTGTTCAGGGGTCATGTTGGTATAGTCACACAACTGTTGATTATGGTATTCGGCAGAGCCGTCAGGGCGGAAGATCCAAATAAAGTGGGGGATGGCATCGACCAGCGTACGCAGTTCGTCTTCGGCGTGCTTGCGTTCGGTGATATCCCGGCCTGCACAGATGAGATACTCGACCTGCTGGCTGGCATCACGATGGGAGGTAATAGTCATCAAAATGTCCAGAGACAGGTCGGTTCGGGGATGGATTCTGGCCTCAAAGCGCACGGTTTCTCCCTGGCTTGCTCGCGCAATGGCTGCGCGCAACTGCAGTTGGACAGCCGGGTCAGAGGACCATGCAGGGAGGTCGGTGAGCGGTTTGCCAATCGCCTCCTCCCGCCGGATGTGTGCATCTGCCAGGGGACGCTGATTGATATCCAGGACCAGCCCGTCGGGGGTCACGATCGTGATGCCATCAGCGAAGCTTTCCAGGAGATCCCGATACATCGGTTCGTTCCGGCTCATGGCATCCTGGGGGGGCCGTGGTTCCCGATGTTCATGGAAAAAGATCGCAAGGCCTTCGTCTGTCGGCGAGAGAGAGACGTGCAGCCAGATGGTGGTGGCGGGGGGAGAAACATACGTCACTTCGGTTGGTTCTCGGGTCTGTTTGGCTTTCTGGACGGCCTGGTAGAGCGACGGGCTGACCAGGTGGGGCGCGCCGCTCCACAAGGACGTGCCACAGACCACCTCTCGCGTGGTTCCGGTGAGCGTCTGGGCACTCGCATTGGCATACACAATGGTCTCCGTGCCATCGACGACAAATACAGCATCAGGAAGCGTCTCAAGCATGTGGAGGAGCGTCTTACGCGACCCAGGAGTGACACGTCTGGTCTGCTTGTCATTAGACATACGGTGATACCTATCCCTTTCATGTACCCCATCCCTGAGAACGAAGACGCATTCCTGCTCAAACCGAAAGCAAGTCTATTGAAATGATGTGATATCTGTGCGGAATAAGCAAGCTGGACAGGGGGAGCGGCATGGCCAGGATGACGAACGCCGATTCCCATGATTCACATCCATTTCCCGTCCTTCCGTTCAACATCTGACCACCCTTGAGTGAATTCACCAGGAAGCACTGGAGAGTAGGGCCTCTTTCCAAAGGGAACTTTCCTTCCAACTCTCAGGAGGAGGCTTCTGAAGAAGAGGCATAGACATTTCTACGCACGTCTACGCAAGTCGCCCCAAAAGCCCTTCCTGGTTGTTCTTGGAAGGGCTTTTCCCACGGGATGCGCAACGAGGTTGCATAACTGAACAATAAGTGAGGGAAACTGGCGAAGGGACCAGAGAATGTGCCTCCTTTGAATGAGAAATGTCGATTGAAAGACTTCCAGACAAGGAGGACACATCACCAGTATGACGCAATCCGCCGTAACCATTCAGATTACCCCCACATCCAGACCCTCAACTCCGTCCTGGTTGGGAGAAGTGGCTGCCTTCGCTCAAGTCCTGGGTCATCTGGGTCTACTCAAAGCCATCCAGGAGCACGTCCGGTTTGCCCGCGCGCGCTTTGGAACATATGACACCATCGATTTTGTCGTGGTGCTCATCAGCTATGCACTCAGTGGGGAACCTACCCTGAAAGCCTTTTACGAGCGGCTCGTGCCGTTCGCCGAGACTTTTATGGCTCTCTTTGGGCGCAGTCGTTTGCCTGATCGTTCGACCCTTTCTCGCTTTCCTGCAGCTCTTGACCAGACTCCCGTAGAAGCTTTGCGCACGCTCTTTCAAGAGGATCTGCTCGCCCGCAAACCGTTTGCGTCCCTTGGTGGCTTGTTCGACCGAACGGAAGAGCAGTGGATGGTGATGGATGTGGACGGAACCCGACAAGCCGCCCGTCAACGTGCGCTTCCACAACTGGAGTCATTGCCCGCCCCTCATCGCCGTTTTGATCAGGTCTGCGCGCCAGGCTATCAGGGGCGCAAACGTGGGGAGGTTGTGCGCACCCGTACGGTCATTCTCCAAGCGCATACGCGCCAGTTTCTCGGTACGTTTGGGGGACCAGGCAATGGGGATTACCGAGGAGAACTGTTGCGGGTTCTCCAGGTGATCACCCGCTATGCGACACAGCTTACGCTTCCCCTTACTTCGGTGCTGCTGCGTCTCGACGGCCTCTACGGCGACGCCGCTCCGCTCATCGATGTCCTGACTGCTGGCCTTGGGATGATTGCCCGCAGTCGTGACTACCGCCTCCTGGATCTGGAGGTCGTCCAGCAGGCGCTTGCGCGTTCCCCGGATCGTGTGAGCACCCATCCGGAAAGTGGCATGACGCGTGCCCTTTACGACTGCCTGGCCGTTCCCTTGACGCCAGTTGGACCCGAGGTCCGTCTGGTGGTGGCCGCCCACGCTGTTCCCTTTTCTCCCCTCAAAGTCGGTGTCGAGCGAGACGGCACCGTCTACGAACTGTTTGTCAGTACCCTTCCCTCCCCGGCGTTTACCGCCTCGGATGTGCTCGACCTCTACTTGCATCGCGGCTCGTTTGAAACGGTGCTCGCGGATGAGGATGTCGAGCAGAACGCAGATCGGTGGTACTCTCATACCCCGTGCGGAAAGGCGGTTTAGCCAGATTCTCGCGCAGTGGATTTGGAACCTGCGCCTGGAATTGGGGCAGACGCTCTCCTCATCCGAACTGCGCACCACCGAATTTGCCGAGGCCCTGACCGCCATGCCTGCTCAGGCGTGCGAGTCTGCCGCCATCGGGAAGCCAACGTCTGTGGTGACGTATGGACCTCCGAAATTCGCACGGCCTTCGTTTACGAGAGGCTTTCCCGGCTCCGCGTTTACCCTGCAACCCGATGGAACACTACGCTGCCCCGCCGATCGCCCCCTGTATCCGAAGGTCCGGCGTCTCGAGCGCGATGGTTCCCTTCGTGTCTTGTATGCTGCTCGCATTGGCCATTGCCGCTCTTGTCTTTTGCGTTCTCAGTGTCAAGAAAGCGACTCTAGCGTCAAGCCTCGGCGGGTTAGTGCGATGTTTTGGCCACTCACTTCCGCCCTCTCGGATGCTTCTCCCCCACACAATCCCACACCTCCTCAGC
This sequence comes from Ktedonobacteraceae bacterium, assembly GCA_036272735.1. GTDB lineage: Bacteria > Chloroflexota > Ktedonobacteria > Ktedonobacterales > Ktedonobacteraceae > DATAYF01. Next base: position 1,105 of record DATAYF010000417.1, on the reverse strand, counting down.
TCCCGCTGTCTCCAGTGCTGTGGAAAGACTGGCCACGTTGTCGCATACGGCGGGAATGGCTGAAGGTGCTACGTAGCGAAACGGTTGGGTTGACCAGTGCTGCCACGCCTGCGCAAGTGCCAGTCACCACACCCACTGAGGAAGTCCTCACCCGAGACCAACGCGCACACTGGCGTCTTTCCTGGGATCAACGGCTGGCACGCAATGCACGTCCGTCTGATGCTCCCCCGCTGATTGTCACACTCCATGGTCTCCCAGCCACCTTTGCCCATTCCTTCGGTTTTGATCTGCTCGCCACGGCCTAACCGATTGCCACGGGCTTTGTTTCTTTCCTCAATGCCGTCTCACCTGGCCGCCCCTTCTCTATCGACGAATATCAATGGTATTCCCTGTGTGCTTCACTCCGCAAATGGGAACGTTTTGTAAAAGATGACTGTGCTGTCAAGCGTCCCTGCCACACTGTGGGCATACCCAGGAATGACGCCCACTTCGCAGTACCCCAACGTGCGATAGAGCTGCTCGGCGCTATCCCCCTGGCGGGTATCGAGCACGAGCAACGTTCGCTGCCCGTCACGGGCAGCTTGTTCAACGGCTTGCATGAGCGCTCGCCCAACCCCTCGCCGGCGTTGACTAGAGAGCACAAAGAGTTTCTGCACTTCGGCCCGGTGTCGCGCATTCGGTTTCGTGGCCAGAGCCAACTGGACCGAGCCGACGATCTGACCCACCTCGCGCGCCACGAGTAGCACGCAGGCGTACTTCCGCACTTCCTCAAAGACCGTGCGCCAATACTGCTGCGCATCCTCTGTGCTCAAAGGCGGCAGAAAGCCAACCGAGGCTCCACTGGCGACGGTATCCTGCAACAGATGGATCAGGTGAGGGAGAACGGCTAGTTCCTCTTCGGGAGAAACGCGTTCGATAGAGGGTATGGGTAAATCATGCATCGTTTCGCGGTGTTCCTTCCTGGTTTTGAGAACATTTCTTCTGCTATTGTAGCCGAAAGCCCAGGAATGCCACAAGAGCCGTGTCCTCACACGGGCTTGCCAGGGTTCTTCGTCTGCTTGAGTTTATCTCGTTGCGCATCCCGTGGGCAGTGACACAAACAGCT